>JAOPVI010000352.1 GCA_025966225.1 Mycobacterium sp.
AATCACTGGTGACTTGAGTTAAGATGTGTGCTCTTCCGATCTTGCGCCGGCGTAGTTCAGCTCGTAGGCCAGCTCGTGCATGTCGTAGTCCGACAGCGAGACCGCGTTCGCGTTGAACGTGTTGGTCTCCAGGATGTCGGCGCCCGCCTCGAGGTACTCGCGGTGGATGGCCTCGATGATCTGCGGTTGCGTCAGCGTGAGCAGGTCGTTGTTGCCCTGAAGGGCGGTCGGCCACTCCCTGAACCGGTCGCCGCGGTAGCCGTCCTCGTCCGGCCGGTCCCGCTGGATCGCCGTGCCCATCGCGCCGTCGATGACCATGATCCGCTGGCGCAGAGCTGCCGTCAGTTCGTGGGTGCAGTCGGGTCGGATGTTCGGCTGCCAGGCGTCCACGTAGGTTCCTTCCGTCGGTAGCGGAAGGCGTCCTTAGCTCTGCCGAGCGTGGCGGATACCGGTGGGACCCGGACCCGTTGCAACGCCTCTCGACCAGGAAAGTCTACGTCGTCACCCGATCGACGTCATGGACACCAAACCGCGATCGACCCCGACCCGCTTGGTGATCGCGGTGCCCCTCGAGCAACAGCTCGCGGATCTTGTCGGCAATGTCGTCGTCACGAAGGTTAACCAGATTGCAGCCGAACGTATTTCGTCTCGGCCGCGTCGACGGCCGCCTCGAAGTAATTCCGGTGGATGGTCTCGATGACGTTCGAGCGGGTTTCGTTGAGGATCTCGTTGCAGCCCTCGAGGTTGTTGAAGCGGTCGAGCGTCAGGTCGGCGGCCTGCAGCTGAGTACCCATCGCGCCATCGCCGACCGTCACACGCTGCGACGAGCAGGTAAGTGTCGTAGGGACGTTCGTTAGCGCCGTTCACACACCTGGGGTAGCCAGTCTAGGCAAACCGACCCGCCACGCGATGGCACTCATGGGCGCCATGCAGGGCTTACGCTGGCCTGGTGACAGACCTGCCCGAACTGTCGAACACCATCGTCGTGGCGGCCTTCGAAGGCTGGAATGACGCAGGTGATGCGGCCAGCGACGCGCTCGAACACCTCGACGCGATCTGGGAGGCCGAGACCATCGTCGAGATCGACGACGAGGCGTACTTCGACTACCAGGTGAACCGACCCGTGATCCGCCAGATCGACGGCGTCACCCGCGAGCTGGTCTGGCCGTCGATGCGGATCTCCCACTGCCGCCCGCCCGGCAGCGACCGCGACATCGTGCTCATGCACGGCGTGGAGCCCAATATGAGATGGCGCACATTCTGCGCCGAACTGTTGGCCATCGCCGAAAAGCTCAACGTCGACACCGTGGTGATCCTTGGTGCCCTGCTCGCCGACACTCCACATACCCGCCCCGTCCCTGTGTCGGGAGCCGCCTACTCCCCCGAATCGGCCAAGGCCTTCGGCCTCGAGGAGACGCGCTACGAGGGGCCCACCGGAATCGCAGGCGTCTTCCAGGACGCGTGCGTGGCCGCAGGCATCCCCGCGGTCACGTTCTGGGCCGCTGTTCCGCACTACGTCTCGCAACCGCCGAACCCGAAGGCGACCGTCGCCCTGCTGCGTCGGGTCGAAGACGTGCTCGACATCGAGGTGCCACTGGCCGATCTGCCAAGTCAGGCCGAGGAGTGGGAGCAGGCCGTTACGGAGATGACGGCCGACGACGAGGAGATCGCCGAATACGTGCAGTCCCTCGAGGAACGCGGCGACGCCGAGGTCGACATGACCGAGGCGCTCGGCAAGATCGACGGTGACGCGCTGGCCGCCGAGTTCGAGCGCTACCTGCGCCGAAGGGGACCGGGCTTTCGGGGCTGATGAGGCCACCGGTCCGGAGCGCGTGGCCGGGACGTAGTCGCCACGCCTAGCCGACCGACGCGGTCCGCGCCGCCTTGCGGGTTGCCCGCTCGAGATAGCGCGCCTTGGACTCCTCGAACTTGGCTGCCTCGACTTCCGTCTTCTCGATGAAGGCAGCGAGCTCGTCGCGTTTCCGCTCGCCCACGCCGGTGAAGTCGTCGCGCTCGAAGATCCGCCACTTGCGCAGCAACGGCAGCATCACCTCGTCGAGGTGCTGACGCGCGTCGTAAATGCCGCCAACGGCCATCTTCACGGAGTTGCGGCGGAAGTTCGGTAACGAGAAGCCCGGCATCTGAAAGTTGATTAGGATCCGGCAGATCGAGTGCATGGCCCGGTCCGGCGCCAGGTCGAGGGCGGACGCCGTCAGCCCGCGGTAGAAGATCATGTGCAGGTTCTCGTCGAAGGCGATCCGCTTCAACAGCTGGTCGGCGACGGGTTCCGCGCACGCGCGGCCGGTGTTGCGGTGCGAGACGCGGGTGGCCAGCTCTTGGAACGTCACGTAGGCCACTGCGTCGAGGAACGACTCGGGTGCAATGTCGCCCTGGCCCTGTTGACCGGGGCTGAATCCCGCAGTCACCTGCAGCATCCTGGCCTGTTCGAGTTCGACCGGGTCGACCGCTCTGGTCACGACGAGATAGTCGCGCAGCGCGATGCCGTGCCGGTTCTCCTCAACGGTCCACCGGTTCACCCACGTGCCCCAGGCGTCGTCCATGGTGAAGTAGCCGCCGACTGCTCGGTGGTAGGACGGGAGGTTGTCCTCGGTGAGCAAGTTGGTCACCATGGCGATGCGCGCCAGCTCGGACAGCGGCGACTGTTCGAGCTCCCAGTCCGGCCCGCCCAAGGCGCCGTAGTCGGAACCGTCCGACCATGGCACGTAGTCGTGCGGGGACCAGTTCTTCGTGGCGGCGAAGTGCTGGTTCAGCCCGGCTTCGACGACGGGTTCGAGCTCGCGGATGAGCTGGGTGTCGGTCAGATTCAGTGCCATCGTCTGCCCGCTGTCCGCACTTCGTTCGTCGACACGTGCACGAACGCTACCGCAGCCGGCTCAGAAAACCCCTCAGGCGACGGCCTACGTCCTCACCGGCTGCGGGGCCTTCCAAGTTCCGTTCAGCGCATCGGGTTTGGGCCAATACAGCCGCAGGACCAACGCAAACGGACCGGATGGCGCTGGCAACCAATTGGGTTCGCGTGCCGTACCGGGTGACTGGTTCTGGATGTACAGCGTGTAGCCGCCGTCGGCGTCCGGGACCAACTCACGTTCCATGGGCGAATTGATCAGATACCGGTCGATCGGGTTCGCCACCAAAAGGCTCTTCGGCAGCTCGTACATGGTCAACGACCAGAACGCGTTGACCGGCGGTAGCTGTCCTGACGCAAAGTGATAGGTGTACTTGTCGGCACCGGTCAGCGGCGCGCCGGCGGAGTCATTGGAGAAGTTCGGGTAGAGCGCCTCGGCGGCAGTGTTGCCGTAGATGCCGAACACCGCGCCCGCCATCCGGTACAGATAGTTGCCCTTCAGGTCCTCCGCGGTGCCGAAGAACTCGGCCGAACCGACCTGACCGGTGTCGATCTTGTCCTTCTTGAGGGTGTTCAGTTCAGCCCACGCGTCGGCCATGCCGTCCTGGACCGCGGTCCTCAGCTCGGGGGTCAGCTTCTCGGCGTCGAAATTCCCGTCTGGCCCGATGCCGATGGTGGCGAAGCGGGCCCGCAGGGCTTTTTCGGCAGGCGACGCCGGGGCGAACTTCAGTGCGAAGTCGAGGATGTCGAAGAACTGCGGCGAGGTCTTCTCCTGCTCGGGGGTCAGCGCAGGCACGTAGTCGATGGCGGGGGCCGCGGGAGGAGGCGGCTGGTTCAGGAACGCGGAAAGGGGCTGGACCTGGTATCCGTCCTGGATCTTCTTGACGTTCTCGATGTCGGCAGGGTCGAACAGCTGGGTGCGATACAAAACCAGGGCCAGGTCGGTGTCTGACTGGATGACTCTGGCTATGCCGGCAGGCTTTTCGCCCTTCCAATTTGGGCCCGCCAGGAGGTACTTGCCACCGCTGTTGCCGGTGGTGCGGCTACCGACGTAGTCGAAGTTGTAGGTGTACAGGTCGACGAACTGCAGCGAGTAATAGCGGTTCTGTTCGATCGGGGGCACCGTCAGCACCAGCGGCTCGGCGCGCAGATCCGCGCCAAGCGCCGAGTACGGGGTATCGGAGTTCGGCGTCTGAATCGCGGTGTCTGCAGGCGTGTAGACGCGGGCCGTGTTGTGGATGACATTGCGGTCGCCCTTGTACTCCGCATTCTCCTTGTCGACGAAGTAGTCGTATTGCACGCGGTAGTTGTCGACGATCGGGAAGCCGTACACATAGGCTTCTTTGGCGATCGCGCGCGCGTCCTGCAGGCTGACCGTCGCGGGCGGAGGCGCGGGCGAAACGCTCACGGGCGCAGTGTCCTTTCGCGGGGTACACCCGGCGGCAGTGGCGAGCAATAGCACTGCGCTGGTCAGCGTCAGTGCGCGCCCGACGAATGTGGTCTTCACCCAAATATCAAACCACTGCGCGGTCGAACCGCTGCGTCAATCCGTGGCGGGTTTCTCCAGTGCTTCCGTGCTCGCGCTGAGGTTGCGCCCGAGTGCAGGACGGAAGACGCCGCGCTTGCGCCCCTCGATGCCCTTGACGAACGCCGCGCCGCACTCCTCGACCGTGGAGGTCTTCCCACCCCTCGGGCACCGCCGGTGATGAAGACGACCTTGCCGTTCATGGAACTCATCGCCGCAACGTACCCCACCGCAACCGGCACGGGACCGGGTCGACCATGTCTACAGCGCGACGCCGAGCAGTGCGTCCACCGCGGTTGCCACCAGGCGCGGTGCGTCGGCGTCGTGGCCACCGTACTCGAGCGCATCGGTACACCAACCATCAAGTGCAGCAATGGCTTTCGGAGTATCGAGGTCATCCGCGAGATAACGGCGGACCCGGGCGAGCACGTCCCCGGCGTCGGGCCCGGCCGCCAGCGAGGTGGCCGCACGCCACCGCGCCAGCCGTGCCTGCGCTTCCGCCAACACCTCGCCACTCCACGATCGGTCTGCGCGATAGTGACCCACGAATAGCCCCAGCCGAATCGCGGCTGGGTCGACACCGTCGGCGCGCAATGCAGACACCAGCACGAGGTTGCCCCGACTCTTGCTCATCTTGTGCCCGTCCCAGCCGATCATGCCCGCGTGGACGTAGTGGCGCGCGAAACGCCGCTCCCCCGTGACGGATTCGGCATGCGCGGCCGAGAATTCGTGGTGCGGGAAGATGAGGTCGCTGCCTCCGCCCTGCACGTCAAGGCCCGTGCCGATGCGGTCAAGGGCGATTGCGGCGCACTCGACGTGCCAGCCCGGCCTGCCCGGCCCGAACGGCGACGGCCAACTGGGTTCGCCAGGACGTTCCGCGCGCCAGAGCAGGGCGTCGAGTTCGTCACCCTTACCCGGCCGATCGGGGTCTCCACCGCGCTCGGCGAACAACCGCGCCATCGTCTCGCGGTCATAACCGGACTCGTAGCCGAATTGCGCAGTGGCATCCGCACGGAAGTACACGTCGGGGTATTCGGCGTCGTCGACGATGTACGCCGCCCCGGAGGCGAGCAGCTTCTCCACCACCTCGATGACCTCGGCGATGGCCTCGGTGGCGGCCACGTAGTCGTGTGGCGGCAGCACCCGCAGCGCAGCCATGTCCTCGCGGAACAGTTGGGTTTCCCGATCCCCGAGCGCACGCCAGTCGATGCCGTCACGGGCGGCTCGCTCGAACAGGGGGTCGTCGACGTCGGTGATGTTCTGCACGTAGTGCACGAGATGGCCGGAATCCAGCCACACGCGATAAACCAGGTCGAAGGTCAGGTAGGTGGCGGCGTGGCCGAGGTGAGTGGCGTCGTACGGGGTGATTCCGCAGACGTACATCGTCGCCGTGTCGCCTGCGGACACCGGGCGGACCTGGCGGTCGGCGCTGTCGTAGAGCCTCAGCTGCGGGCCCGTACCCGGCAATTCCGGAACGCTCGGCGCGGGCCACGATTGCATGGCGTCGACTCTAGGGGGTGGCCTCAGCAGGCCGTTCCGTTGGTGGGTCATCCCAATGCTCGACAACGACGCGTCGGATTACATTCCCGCACAGCAAGTCAGTACGCGGATCGGATGGCGTCCAGCAAGACTTGCGCGAACTCGGGCCTGCACATCAGGAAGTCGGGCAGGTAGGGATCTCGCTGGTTGTAGATGAGCGGCGACCCGTCGATGCGCGATGCGTGTAGCCCGGCCGCCAGCACGATACCCGCGGGCGCAGCGGAGTCCCATTCCCACTGCCCGCCTGCATGCACGTAGGCATCGACGTCACCGCGGACGACGGCCATGGCCTTGGCGCCGGCAGAGCCGATCCCAATGAGCTCCACGTCGAGTTGTTTCCGCAGCCACCACAGGATGGGCGGCGGCCGGTTGGCACTGGTCGCGATGCGGATCGGGCCTTCGGTGCGCGGCGGTGGACTCGTGACGGTGTCGGTGCGGTACACCTCGCCGACGGCGGGTAAGGCGACTGCCGCGTCCGTGATGGTTCCGTCGGGCCCTCCGGTGCGCTGCCAGAGCGCGATGTGGACCGCCCAGTCGACGTGCCCGCGCTTCGAGAACTCCCAGGTGCCGTCGACGGGGTCGACGATCCAGACGCGGTCGGCATTCACCCGGGAGAGATCGTCGGCGGCCTCCTCGGACAGCACGGCGTCCTGTGGTCGCTGCTCCAAGAGCCGGGCCAGAATCAGCTTGTTGGCAATGGCGTCACCGGCGTCGCCCAGCTCGTAGGGGTCGTAGTAGCCGACCTCCTCGCGCACCCTGAGCAGCAGCTCACCGGCCTCTTGCGCCACCGCCGCGGCCAGCGCCGCATCGGTCACGCGGGGCCATTCACTTCGGCTCAGCGCCAGGAGCACGCACCACCATCGGAACCGCAGGGAAGTAGGCGGCCATCTCCGACCGACAACGCCGCAGCGCGGCCGTGCCGTATCCGCGGTGGCGGTAATCGGGATGGATCCATATCCGCACGTTGACCTCGCCGCCGACCAATTCGCCGAAGACCATGCCGACCTTGTCGTCGAGTTCCTCGGCAACCAGCCAGACCGCCTCTTCGGCAGAAACGCGGGCTACTGCCGCATTGAGTTCGTCGTCCAGGTTGCCAGCGGGCCTGCCGGACCCGTCGCCGGTGGCTCCCACGTCCTCGGTGCGGGCCGCGAAGAGATCGCGGTCCACGCCGGCCGAGAACATCCGTAGGACCAGGCTCTCGCCCGAGCTTGCGGGCCGTTCCCC
>JAOPVI010000401.1 GCA_025966225.1 Mycobacterium sp.
GAGACAGCTCCGAAGCGGCCGACGTGTACAGGCCGGAGATGGCGGATTCCAGAAGTTCATGGGCGGGCTTGGACAAGGTGTTCTTGTTCAGCCACGCCGCCCAGCTGAGCTGATCCCACTTCTGCGCCTTGGGCGCTTCCCACGGGGCTTCCAGCGGAATCGACTTGCACATGTGAGTGAGCTCGAGAAAGACCGCACCGATGTTGGCGACCGCGAACGGGCTCATCGACAACGGAATCGTGCCCTTGTACCTGTACTTCTTGCCGTCGACGAACATCATGGCGTCGCCATCGACGTACTGCTTGTAGCTCGGTACCCCGAACTCCTTCATGAGTGCGTAGATGGCGTCTTGACCCGGGCCGATCCAGGCGCCCCCGCGATCGATCCACAGTCCGTCGTCGCGCACCTCGGTGAACGTCCGGCCACCAACCCGGTCACGCGCCTCCATCAGGGCCACTGAGCGACCAGCCTGTTTCAATCGCAGAGCGGCAGTCAACCCCGCGAATCCCGCACCAACTACGCAATAATCCACGTCGGCCATGAGCTATTCCCCTGGTTCAACCTCGGAACCCCCCGCGGGCCGGCACACTGCTGGTCGCACCGCTCGAAACGAGGGGTGCGAAACTCGCTTCCAGCTAATAGGCCTACTCGTAACTTCCGTACATGTCAATAAGCAAACTCACGTCGTCCAACTGTTGAGCACTGGCTCTCCGGTTTGGCCGCGATGGTCGACCCGCGCAGTCCCACTACGCACGCATATGCGATGAAATATCTTGCACCGCAGACGATTTCGAGACCGCGAAGCGCTAGCGCCGATACGGACTGTCCAGGTGCGTCAGAGCCGGCCGGTGGCGTCCTGCCACGAGGCGTCATCGACGAGGCGTCAAGGAAACGACGATGACGCGGGAGGCGGTCGGCGAACTACTGATCGAAGCATCCGCCGGAGTAGTCGACCTGCCAGCGCTTGATGCCGTTGATCATGCTTGACCGCAGGCGCTCGGGTTCGCCGACGGACGTCAGGTTGGGGAGGTGGTCGGCGATAGCGTTGAACATGAGGTCGATGGTCATCCTCGCGAGGTTGGCGCCGACGCAATAGTGAACGCCAGTACCGCCGAATCCGAGATGGGGGTTGGGGTCTCGCAACACGTTGAACCTGAAGGGGTCGTCGAAGACCTCTTCGTCGAAGTTCGCGGAGCGGTAGAAGAGCACCAGCCGTTGACCCTTCTCGATCTCTACGCCGCCGAGCTCGGTGTCGGTGAGCGCGGTGCGCTGAAACGCATTGATGGGGGAGGCCCAGCGGATGATCTCGTCGGCGGCCGTCGTGGGGCGCTGCGCCTTGAACTGTTCCCATTGCTCGGGATACTCGGTGAACGCCATCATGCCCTGCGTGATGGATTGCCGCGTCGTCTCGTTGCCTGCGACGGCGAGGGTGACGACGAACATCCCGAACTCGGCCTCGGTGAGCTGCCCGTCGGCGTCGGCGTCGACCAACGCGCTGACGATGTCGTCGTCGCCTCTTCCGGCCTTCTGTGCGGCCAATTGCATTGAGTACCACATCAACTCGGCGGCCGAACCGAGCGAGTCGTAGGCGGAGAACTCGGGATCCTCGTCGCCGATCATCTGATTGGTCCAGTCGAAGAGCTTGCGGCGGTCTTCCAGCGGTACCCCGAGCAGTCCGGCGATCGCTTGCAGCGGCAACTCGCACGCGACTTGCGCCACGAAGTCGCCCGACGACATTCCGGCCGCTTCGGAAGCAATGCGTTGTGCGCGTTCATCGAGCTCGGCGCGCAGCCGTTCGATGGCTCGGGGAGTGAAGCCGCGGGAGACGATCTTGCGCAGCCGAGTGTGCTCGGGCTCGTCCATCATGATCATCGAGGCGCGGCCTGCTTCGATCTGACCTCCGCCACCGGTCACCTTGTAGCGGGGCACCACCGACTTCTCCGCCGACGAGAACACGTCGTGGCGACGCGACACGTCGCGGACGTCGCGGTGCCTGCTCACCACCCAGAAGCCACCGTCGCCGAAGCCGCCCACTTCGGGAGGTTGCGCGTTCCACCAGACCGGCGCCGCACGACGCACCTCGGCCAGTTCCTCCACCGGCAAGCGGTGGGCATAGATGTCCGGATCGGTGAAGTCGAAACCCGGCGGCAACATCGGAGTGGCCATCTACGCACCTCTCAAGACTCTTCCGTTTAGGAATACCTCACCGGGGGAGCTGATTGGCCGTTGTAGCGAAACGCGAATGGCCCGGCAGCTGTGGCAGGGCTGGGTAGGCCCGCGCGGGCGATAAATCGGGTGTTTCCCTATTTCTCCGTCGCATTTCCTGGGCCGCTCCGTGCCTCAGATGATGGCGCGCACGGCCTGTTCGAACCCGACGACGTGCTCGAGGGCAGCTTTGGCGGCTAGGTCGGCATCGCCGTCCACGATCGCGCGCAAGAGCGCGGCGTGTTCGACGATGTGCCCGGCGACGTCCGGAAGGCGGTCGAGGAAGAGGCACCAGATCCGGGTGGCATGAGCGTCCTGGCAGACCAGCACGTCCTCGAGATGTGGGTTGCCGCATGCACGGTAGATCTCGGTGTGAACGTTCACGTCCTTGCGCAGCAGGCTTCGCGGGTCCTCGTCACGGTCGAGCCCTGCGATCTCGTCCGCGAGGCCACTCAACCGCTGGCGGGTCTCCCGTGACGCGGTACGTGCTGCGCGCGCCGCAGCCAAAGGCTCGAGCTGCGTGCGGATTTCGGAGATGTATGCCAGATCGGTGATGTCGACCGTGGTCGCGAACGTTCCGCGGCGCGGGTAGGCGATGACCAGCCTGTCGCGTTCAAGCTTCTTGAGGGCTTCGCGCACCGGCGTGCGGCCGAAACCGAGCTGTCGGGCCAGCCCCTCGTCGTTGATCGGTTCGCTGGGCCGGATGTCGAGCATGACCAGTCGCTCGCGGATCAGTGCATAGGCGCGTTCCGCGTTCGACACGCTGGGTCGGTCGCCCGTCGTGGCCAAGTCCACGCTCACACTCGTCTCCTTCGTGGAGGTTTCCGCTTGACCACCACTAGATGGGCAGCTTACGGTGCGTGCAGCCTAACTGATATATCAGTTGTTTCGATAGCCATGGAGCCGCCGATGAGTCCACCACCCGCCGGTGCCCACTTGCCTGATCACCCGGACTTTCTCTGGCGGAATCCCGAACCGAAGCGGTCCTACGACGTCGTGATCGTTGGCGGTGGCGGCCACGGTCTGGCCACTGCGCACTACCTCGTCAAGAACCACGGCATCACCAATGTCGCCGTGCTCGAGAAGGGCTGGCTCGGCGGCGGCAACATGGCCCGCAACACGACGCTGATCCGGTCGAACTATCTGTGGGACGAGAGCACCCGGATCTACGAACACTCGCTCAAGTTGTGGGAGGGCCTCGAAGAGGACCTTGGCTACCCGATCCTGTTCAGCCAGCGCGGGGTGTTGAACCTCGCCCACACCCTGCAGGACGTACGCGACAGCGTGCGCCGGGTCGAGGCGAACGTGCTCAACGGCATCGACGCGCGGTGGGTCGAACCGGAAGAGGTCAAGACGCTCTGCCCGATCGTCAACATCTCCAGCGACATTCGCTACCCCGTGCTCGGGGCCACCTACCAACCGCGGGCGGGAATCGCCAAGCACGACTATGTCGCTTGGGGCTTCGCCCGTCGCGCTGACGAGGCCGGGGTGGACGTCATCCAGGGTTGCGAAGTCACCGGGTTCACGACCGACGGCGATCGGGTGACCGGATTGAACACCACCCGCGGCGACATCTCGGCGGGTCAGGTCGTGCTGTGCGCGGCAGGGCACACCTCAGTGCTCACCGACATGCTCAACATCTCGGTGCCCGTGCAGAGCCATCCACTCCAGGCGTTGGTGTCCGAGCTACTCGAACCCGTGCACCCGACGATCGTGATGTCCAACGCAATTCACGTGTACGTGTCGCAGGCGCACAAGGGCGAACTGGTCATGGGTGCAGGCGTCGACTCCTACAACGGGTATGGCCAGCGCGGCGCCTTCCACATCATCGAGCGACAGATGGCGGCCGCGGTAGAACTGTTCCCGATCTTCGCGCGGGCACATTTGCTGCGCAGCTGGGGCGGAATCGTCGACGTCACCCCTGATGCGTCGCCGATCGTCGGCGCCACGCCGTATGAGAATCTGTATCTCAATTGTGGTTGGGGGACAGGTGGATTCAAGGCGACCCCCGGAATCGGCTGGTGTCTGGCCGACACCGTCGCCACAGGCGAACTCCACCCGTACATCGCGCCGTTCACCTTGGACCGCTTCGTCACCGGCGCCCTGGTCGACGAACACGGCGCCGCCGCTGTGGCCCACTGACGCCGCCTGACGCTAGGAGCCACAATGCAACTCATCGAATGTCCGTGGTGCGGGCAGCGTGAGGAAACCGAGTTCCACTACGGAGGTCAGGCGCACGTCCCCTATCCCGACGACCCGGCTTCGCTGTCCGACGAACAATGGGCGCACTACGTGTTCTTCCGGGCGAACCCCAAGGGACTCTTCGCCGAACGCTGGGTCCATAGCGCGGGGTGCCGGCGGTGGTTCAACGCCGTACGAGACACCGCTACCTACCGATTCCACACCGTCTACCGCCCGACCGATCCGAGGCCGACGAGCTGATGACCGCACCGTATCGCACCCCGGCCGGGGGCCGGATCGACCGCGACACAGACTACGAGTTCACCTTCGCCGGGCGCAGCTTGACCGGGCACCCAGGGGACACGCTTGCCTCGGCCCTGCTGGCCCACGGCGTGCACTACGTCAGTTCCAGCATCAAATACGATCGGCCGCGCGGCATTACAGCGGCATGGGCGGAGGACACGTCCGGTCTGGTGCAGATCGAAGCACCCTTCTCAGAGCCGATGCTGTTGGCCTCGACGGTCGAACTCTTCGACGGACTGGCGGCCAGCGGGATTCCGGGACAGGGCCGGTTGGCCGCGCTACCCGATCCGGCCCGCTATGACGCCATGCACGCCCACGCCGACATGTTGATCGTCGGCGCGGGTCCGGCGGGACTGATGGCCGCGCTGACCGCAGCGCGCGCTGGCGCCAGGGTGGTGTTGCTGGACGAGCAGTCCGAACCCGGCGGCGCGCTGCTCGGCAGCACCGACCGCATCGACGGCGTACCCGCGTCGGACTGGGTGCAGTCGGTCGTCGAAGAACTCGAAACCTATCCGGAGGTGCTCCACCTGCAACGAACGACGGCGTTCGGCCACTACGACGACGGTTTCGTGCTCGCGCTCGAGCGCCGCACCGATCATCTCGGAGCCAGTGCCCCCGAAGGTATTTCGCGGCAGCGGGTGTGGCGCATTCGCGCGCGCTACGTCCTGGTGGCGACGGGTGCCCACGAGCGACCCGTCGTGTTCGCCGACAACGACCGCCCTGGAATCATGCTGGCGCACAGCGGCAGGACCTTCCTGCACCGCTACGGAGTCCTGGTCGGTCGAGCGGCGGTCGTGTTCACCACCAACGACAGCGCGTACCTCGCGGCATTCGACCTGGCCGATGCGGGCGCCGCCATCAAGGTCATCGTCGACGCCCGCACGCAGGTCCGTGAGGAGCTTCGATCCGAGTGCGCCCGCAGGGGCATCCCACTGCGCGATTGGTCCGTGGTATCCGGTACCCACGGCACCGAGCGCGTCACTCATGCCGTGATCTCCAGTGCAGACGCAACGGATGGCTGTGACGCCGAGGCCATTTCGTGTGACGTACTCCTGGTCAGCGGCGGCTGGAACCCCGCGGTGCACCTGTTCAGCCAAGTCCGCGGAACGCTGCGTTACGACGCCACACTCGGCGGGTTCGTCCCGGACGCATCGCTCCCGAACGTCAGCGTGGCCGGCTCTGCCAACGGCGTCATGGACCAGTCCGGGTGTCTGCGGCAAGGACAGGACGCGGCGCTGGCCGCACTCGCCGAACTCGGCATCGAGGTCGGCGATCCCGCCGCCATCCCGAGCGTGCCTGCCGAGCAGTCGGCACCAGGTCTGGTGCTCTGGCGAGTGCCGAATGGCGACCACCAGGCCCAGTTCGTCGACGTCCAGCGGGACGCGACCGTCGCGGATCTGAGCCGTGCCGTCGGCGCCGGTATGCGGTCGATGGAACACATCAAGCGCTACACCACCATTGGCACCGCACACGACCAGGGCAAGACGTCGGGAGTGATCTCCTCCGGCATCACGGCGGAACTTCTGGGTGTCGGCATCGAGACATTGGGCACCACTACGTTCCGCCCGCCGTACACGCCGGTGGCCTTCGCCGCGCTGGCCGGCCGTAACCGTGGCGCCCTCTTCGACCCCGAACGGACGACGGCATTGCACGACTGGCACGTCGAACACGACGCGGTGTTCGAGGACGTGGGGCAGTGGAAGCGGCCACGCTACTACCCCAGGCACGGGGAGTCCGGCCTAGAGGACATGGACGCCGCCGTCGTGCGCGAGTGCATCGCGGTCCGCGGCAGCGTCGGCATCCTGGACGGTTCGACACTCGGCAAGATCGACGTCCAGGGCGAGGACGCGGGCCAACTGCTCGACCTCATCTACACGAACATGATGAGCAACCTCAAGGTCGGGGCCGTGCGCTACGGCGTGATGTGCGGCGTCGACGGCATGGTGGTCGACGACGGCACCGTCATGCGCCTGGCCGACGACCGGTTCATCGTCTTCACCACCACCGGCGGCGCCGCGACGATCCTGGACTGGATGGAGGAATGGCTCCAGACCGAATGGCCGCACCTGCGTGTGCATTTGACGTCCGTGACCGACCACTGGTCCACCTTCCCGGTGGTCGGCCCTCGCTCGCGCGACCTCATCGGCGCGGTGTGCTCCGACCTCGACGCATCCAATGAGGCGTTCGGCTTCATGACGTGGCGGGACACCAGCCTCGACGGCGTGCCGGTGCGCGTCGCGCGGATCAGCTTCTCCGGTGAACTCGCGTACGAGGTGAACGTCGTCCACCGGCATGCGCGAGCGGTGTGGCAGAAGCTGATCGGGGCCGGAAAGGCATGGGACATCACGCCCTATGGCACCGAGACCATGCACGTGCTGCGTGCCGAGAAGGGTTACCCGATCATCGGGCAGGACACCGACGGTACCGTCACCCCCCAGGATCTGGGGATGTCGTGGGCGGTGTCGAAGAAGAAGCCCGACTTCGTCGGCAAGCGGTCCTTCGCCCGGGCGGAGAACCAGAACCCGCTGCGCAAGCAGCTGGTCGGCCTGCTGCCGACGGATCGGGAAACCCGATTGCCGGAGGGCTCACAGCTCGTCGACTGCGGGGAGGGCAACACGCTTCCGTCACCGCCGGTCCCGATGCTGGGGCACGTCACGTCGAGCTACTACAGCCCCGAACTCGGTCGCACCTTCGCGCTCGCGCTGGTGAAGGCGGGCCGCTCCCGCGTCGGCGACGTGCTCCAAGTTCCCATCGACGGGCGCCTGGTATCGGTCGAGGTCACGGGTTCAGTGCTCGTCGACCCCGAAGGAGCACGTCGCGATGGCTGACACCAAAGCGGTCTCGATCACCGAGGAACCGTTCGCCACGATGGTCGACGTGCGCGTCGGCCTGCCCGGCCCCGGTGCCTCCGCGGCGGCCGAAGCGCTGGGGGTGGCACTGCCCGCGGCGGCGGCTACGTACGTGGAGAACGGGGACACCACCGCGATCTGGTTGGGCCCAGACGAGTGGCTGGTCACCACGAGATCGAGCACCGGTGAGGAGTTCGAGGCGCGACTACGCGAAGCGATCGCCCCGCACGGGGGTGCCGCGGTGGACGTGTCCGGGCAGCGAACCACATTGCGGCTGAGCGGATCCCACGCTCGCGACGTGCTGGCCAAGGGCTGTGCCCTGGATCTGCACCCGAAGGTGTTCGGCGTCGGCTCCGCGGCGCAGACGATGCTCGGCCAGGCGGGTATCGTGCTGCTGGCGCTCGACGACGGAGCCTGTGACTTCCGTGTTCTCGTCCGCTCGTCGTTCGCTCGATACGTGGTCGCGTGGCTCCTCGATGCAATGGCGGAGTACCGCGACGTCAGCGCCTGACCGCAAACCGCTCGTTGTATTCCAGTACTATTGCGGCACAAGAGATTTCGCTCCTGGGACGAATACCCCGCGGTAACCGGCTGGGGATCGGAAGAGGCTATTGACCTCGGTGCCGAGCGCGGCCTATTCTTTGATCAGAATGCTGATATATCAGTTAGTCCATATCTGGTATTGACCTTCGTCGGTGGGTTCCGCCGGTACCCACCAAGCAAGAAAGCAGCCCCGTGTCCCAACCATTGAGTGCGCTCGATCAAACCCACGCCGACTTCGACCTGGAATCGCGGCCGTGACCGTCAGCGTCTTCGACCTCTTCTGGGTGGGCATCGGTCCGTCGAGTTCACACACCGTCGGACCGATGCGGGCCGCAGCGCGTTTCATCGACGAGCTCGACGCGATGGGCGCACTTGACC
>JAOPVI010000403.1 GCA_025966225.1 Mycobacterium sp.
CTCGGTGCGGGCTGCTCGATGTCCAAGATCGGCGACCGGCACCTGACCACCGTCGACACCGTCGGGCATGCCACCGACGGCGAGCACGCGGTCGGGCATCGCTTCCCGATCGACCCGCCTTTCGGTCTGGTGGCGATGGCGTGGCGCGACGACGTCGCCGTGGCGAACTGGCTGCAACGCGTCACACCACGGCTGACCCAGACCGACGTCGAGGAACACTGCCGGGTACTTGGCGATATCCGGGGGCGGGGCTATGGAGCCTGGCGTTTCGACGACGCCTCCTCGTCGCTGCACGATCGCCTCGTCGGCCTTCTTGCGTCGCTGCAACCCACCACGTCGACGACCCGTCAACTGAGTACGCTGATGACGATGGTGACTCTGAAATCGGTGACTCGTACGCTGGAAAAAGATTTGGAGACAGCGGAATTCGTGGTCCTGCCGATCTTCGGCAGCACCGGACAGCCGGAGTATCAGATCGAGCTCCACCTCGGCCGAACCGATGGGCTCACCCTCGATGAGCTCGACGTGGCCCTGCGGTCCGCCCAGGATCGGTTGGCGCCAGGCGTGACCTAAACGACCGACGTGACCGAATCGCCGAGTTCGTCCAAGGCCGACGACCCCGTAGCCGGTCGAGCCGCGTCACGCATGAACTCGACGAAGGCGCGACGCGTCGCGAGCGTGTAGCGATCGGCCTCGACCGACTGCTCGTATTGCTCGCGCTCGAACGGCACCTCCAGCGGGTCCAGGGTGTTCAAGGTCGGCAAGTCCTCGTGCAGTATCTGCAGCTCGGTCGCTAGCGTCGCGGCCGGATCGAGCGCCGTGTAGCCCTCGGCAGTGCCAGAGACGAGGAAGATCCGACACCCGGTCGGGCCTGCCGGGCAAAACGCCTCCATGACGACCCGCTTGCCGCCAGCGCCGTGATCGAGCAGCACGGTGGCGATGCCCGGCGCGACCGCGTGGTAATTGAAGGTCAGGTCCGCGACGTCGCGGAACAGTTCGGTTTCGCCATTGGCGGCGGAGAAGCTGCGCGTCGTCCAGGTCTGGTAGCCCTCGCGGCGCACCTCAAACTTCGAAACCTGGTGCGGCACTTCGCCCATCGTCGCGCGGTGCACGAACGGGAAGTGGGCGACGTCGCGGAAGTTCTCCATCGCGGCGAGCACCCCTGCCTCGACGTCGACCGGCTCGCCTGCGGCGTAGGTCATGCCGAGCGGCTCGAGTTCGGGCAGCTCGGGCGGGCCGGTCAGCGGCTCCCCGATGCACGTCCAGACCAGGCCGTAGCGCTCGACGGCGGGGAAGGCGCCGATGACGGCGGTCTTCGGGATCGGGGCCGACGGTCCGTTGGAAGGGATGTAGACACACTGGCCGTCCGTGCCGCGCCATTGCCAGCCGTGGTATGGGCACTCGATCGAGCCGCCTACGACAGCGCCGAGGTGAAGCGCCCCGCCGCGGTGCAGGCACCGGTCGGGGAGTATCCGCGGTTGCCCGTCGGCGGCGCGGAACGCAACCAGGCGTCGGCCGAGCAATGTCGCCTTGCGGGGGTGGTCGAGGTCGACGGCGCGGGCGACCGGGTACCAGCCGCGACGCAGTGCCGCGGTGCGTGTCTCGGAACTCATCTGCCGGTCGGCGCCGATGATCCCGTCGGTGCGAGGTCGTCGTAGGCGGCCGCCGCCGCGGCGAGCTTCGGCAACGTCGCGGGATCGCGAAGCAACCCGCGCACCATGCTCGCCGCGAGCTCGGTGGCGACGTGCTCGCGCGAGTAGTCCTGGTGTCGGAAGGGGCTGTTACCGCCAGGGGTGTGCGCGGCCGAGTTGCGGTACCGGCGCTGCACGCCCTCCTCGGCGGCGCAGATGTTCAGCGCAGCGAACTCGGGATCGCACTCGATGAACTCACCGCACGCGATGCCGTCGCTGATCAGGGTGGCGATGTGCTGGTGCAGCGCGGCGGTGTCGGCCCAGAATTCGACGAACACGTCGGGCTGCTGCTCGGCCAGCACCTCGACCTCGCAGATGTCGACCGGCGATGAGCACAGTTCGAGGATGTCGAGGCGCAGCAGCCGCAGGAGCCGGACGGCGGGTGAGCCGGGCTCCGTCACGACCCGCTCCGCGAAGTCGAGCGACACGGTGTTCAACGCGAGCAAGCCGAGCAGGATGTCTTCCTTCTGGCGAAACCAGTAGTACAGCGAGGACTGACCCAGCCCGCATTCGCGCGCGATCTGCGTCATGGTGGTGTTGAGGTACCCGCGCTCGCGGAAGAGCCGGGCAGCGATGACCAGGATGTAGCCGCGGCGATCGGAGTCGCCGTCGACATCGAGCCCGACCCCGGCCTGATCAATATCGTTGTGAGCCATCGACATCCTGTCCGCCCCCTAGCCGCCGGCGCCGTGCGCAGCCGTTTCCGTGCCGTGATCGTCTCACGACATCAACATCCCGCCGTTGATCTGCACGCATTCTCCGGTGAAAGATCGGGCGCCTGCTAGGAATACGACCACGTCGGCGACCTCCGCGGGCTGCACCAGCCGGCCGGTAGGCATTCCCGCGGTGTAGCGGCGATGCAGCTCGTCGAGTCCAACGCCGTGAAACTCGGCGTCGCGGTTGAGCTGCTCGGTGTCGGTCGGTCCCGGGGCGATCGCGTTCACCCGGATGGTCGGGGCGAGTTCGCGGGCCAATGAACGCGTCATGCCGAGCAGCCCGGCCTTGCTCGCCGCGTACGCACTGAAACCGGCCTCGCCCCGCAGCGCCGAGACGCTGGTGAGGTTGATGACCTGGCCTGCGCTCTCCCGGAGCGGCGCGGCCGCCGCCTGGGTCAGCCACAGGGGTGCGGTCAGGTTGACCTCGATGTCACGCCACCACGAGGCCATGGTGTCGACGGTCGGTTCGACGACGGTCATCGTCGCGGCGTTGTTGACCAGCAGGTCCAGCCGCCCGAGCCGGGCGAGCACGGTATCGATGACGGCCCGACAGTTGTCCCGCCCGCGCAGGTCCGCCGGGATCGTCAGCTCCGCGCCGGCAACCTCGCCCGCCTCGGCCAGGTCGGTCGCGGCGACCGTCCAGCCCGCTCTGCCGAGCGCGCCAACGATCTCACGCCCGATGCCGCCCGCGGCTCCCGTCACCAGTGCGACTTCCGCGCTCACTGGATCACCACCCCTCCGTTGGGTGAGACGACCTGGCCGGTCAGCCACGTCCATTCGGCGACGTCGACGATCGCCCTGGCCAGTTCCTCCGGGGTGCCGAACCGGTCGAGGGGGATGCTGTGCCGGTAGTCCTCGCCGCGCCACCGCGGCGTGAGCATCTCGGTGTCCGTCGGGCCGGGGCAGACGACGTTGACCCGTACCTGGTCGGGCCCGTACTCGCGGGCAACCGAGCGGACCAGGCCGATCATGGCCGACTTCGCGGTCACGTAGGGCACGTGGTCCTCGTCGCCGAGCAGGGCCAGCTCCGACGAGATGCCGACGATCGAGCCGCGCCGGCGAGCCCGCATCCGCGGCCCGACCGCGGCGATCACGTTGACGCAGCCGCCGAGAATGACCCCGAGGCTGCTGTGCCACAGCTCGGGCGTTACCTCCTCTAGCGGCACGTCGACGTCGAAGCCCGCGCACGCCACCGCGACTTCGATTGGGCCAAGGTCGGATTCGACGGCGGCGACCAGCTGATCGACGGCCGTCACGTCCGAGACGTCGGCCTCGTACGCGATGCCTCCGATGTCGCTGGCCACCTGCTTCGCCTCGGCCTCGCGACCGAGGTGATCGACGGCGACCTGGTAGCCGCGGGCCGCGAGCGCGTAAGCGGTTGCGCGGCCGATGCCGCTTGCGCCTCCGGTCACCAGGGCAGCGCCCGCCACCTCAGCGACCCTCGTCCGTGGTCAGCAGCATCTCCAATGCCGGAGTGCGGTCGGTCATTTCAAACTCGGTGTCCAGGATCGCCACGATGTGCTCGACGATCCGCTCGGTCAGCAGTTCGCCCTTGGCCACGCTGGCCTGGGTCGCCGACGCCAGCACGCCGGTGGGGGTCGACATCGTCGGATCGATCGGCAGGACGTCCCAGGGCACGTTGCGGGCAGGTGCGTCGTCCACGATGCGGTCCATGCGGACCGTGGCGGGGCGCAGGTATTCGAACAACGAGGTCTCGATGACCGCGGCGTGCTCGAGGGCCAGGCCCGGGAAGCCGTCCGGGAACAGCACGTCCAGGTCGGCGCTCTCGAAGTCGGGCATGCCGTTCTCGACGACGACGATCTTCACGTCGGGGAAGCGTCCTGACACCAGGTACGCCGGTTCGTACACGAAGTTCTGATTCTCGAAGTGCCAGCTGTACAGCACGATCCGGCGGAACCCGGTCCGGATCAATTCCTCGAGCAGGTCCTCCAACATGGCGATGAACGTCGTCGCGCGAAGCGAGAGCGTGCCGGGAAACTGCTGGCCGCCACCGCTGGCCGGGCGCGACCGGTACCCGAGTCGCACCGGCGGACCCACGATGAAGGGGCGCCGGGCCGCGGCCAGGCGCAGCAGTGCCTGGGGGACCACCCAGTCGGCGCTGACGGGCAGGTGCGGGCCGTGCTGTTCGGTCGAACCGACCGCGATCACGACTGGGGCGTCCGCGGCGGCGGCCGCCGCGATCTCGGGCCAGGTCATCCACTCGTACTCGACGGTGCCCGCGCCAAGCGCCGGGCTCATCAGGTCGTCACCCATAGCTGCCTCCAT
>JAOPVI010000025.1 GCA_025966225.1 Mycobacterium sp.
ACGTCTCCACCGGCCTCCCAGAACGCCTCCCCCGCCCGGACCACCCGCGGTGGCTCGCCTTCGACTTCGAACAGCAGCTCGCCGTCGAGGACGTAGCCGAAGGCCGGTCCGCTCGGATGCCGGTGAGGCGGCGCGCCGCCGCTCCCTGGAGGGTAGGTGATGGTCACGGTCATCACGTGCGCATCGGCTGGGATCAGCGGTGGTTCGACCTCTTGCACCACCGTCAGGGCGTTCTCCCACTGGGGATCGTATGCACTGGACATTCGACGGTTTCCTTTCAACTTGATCGTTCAGATTGCAGTTCCGCCACCGTCGACGTGGAGGGTGGCTCCGGTGATGAAACTCGCCCGGGGAGACGCCAGGAACAGCACGGCCTCTGCGATCTCCTCGGGACGCGCGGTCCGCCCCATGGGCAAGGCGCGCCCCAACTCGTCGTTCACCTCGCCCCACTCCGCGACGACGCCCTCGGTGCGGGTAGGTCCTGGAGCGACGCTATTGACGCGCACTCCTCTCGAAGCGAATTCCACCGCCCACGTTCGGGTCAACGACTCGGCGGCGGCCTTGGACGCGCTGTACGCCGAGGCGCCGGGAACGCCCTTCGACGCGACCATCGATGTCACGTTGACGATGGCACCGCGCCCGCGGGCCAACATGCCCTTAGCCAGTTCCGCGGTCAAGAAGTACGTCCCGCGCACATTCGTGTCGAAGGTCCGCGTGAACGCCCTCACGTCCTGAGCGACGGTCATCGCCGAGGGAAAGGCCGCCGCATTGTTGACGAGCACGTCTACCTCACCGGCGTGCCGTACCAGCGCCTGCACCGAGTCCAAGTCGGCCAAGTCGGCCTTGATGTAATGGACTCCTAATTCGTCGGCGCAAGCGCGGCCAATGCCTGCGGTGCCGCCGGTGATTAGCGCGGTGAGGCCGGCCAGTTCTGGAAACCGTCCGGCGCCTTCACGCGCTGCGCTGCTCGGCATCACCGAATTCCTCACGGCCGTGATCCATGTGCGACAGCGCGACGCGCAACCGCTGCCGGCCGCGCGACACCCGTGACATGACCGTGCCCATCGGCACGTTCATAAGCGCGGCGGTCTCGGCGTAGGTGTACCCCTCCACTTCGACGTAGTACATGGCGACCCGGACTCCGTCCGGCAGTGCAGCGAACGCGACCTTGACGTCGTCGTTGGGCATCACGTCGAGCACTTCCACCTCGGCGGAGCAGCCGGTGGGCGGTACTCGAGGCGCTCCGTCGGTGATCTCGAGTGGCACCTCAGCTGGGCGGCGCTCCCGGTGGCGATGCCTGCTCACCCATCGGTTGTGCAGGATCCGGAAGAGCCACGCGTTGAGGTTGGTGCCTTCCCGAAAGGACCCGAAGCCTTGATAGGCGTGTAACACCGTGTCCTGCAAGAGATCTTCCGCGTCAGCCTCGCAGTAGGTCAGTCGACGTGCGCGGCGGTGGAGCGCGTCGAACAGAGGCACGGCCTCGGTGACGAAGCGCGCGGCGAGTCCGGGGTCCGACGCGGGCCCGATGCCCACTACCTCGAGTGTGTCTGCTGCCCCCATGATCGAACCTCCCGCTGCGCCTACGTGCCGTCTGTCGGCGCGGATTGCGCCGTCGCTACTCAGACTCGTCGCGACGAGGTCGTGGCGGACCCTTGGAAGTTCGTGGTCTCCCCCTGAATCCGTAGTCGGGGCATTACCTAAACAGTGCGGTGCTGCGCAGCTGCCTGCGTGACGTGATGCCGAGCTTGAGGAAGACCTTGCGCAAGTGCCATTCGACCGTATGTGCGCTGATGAACAGCTGCGCACCGATCTCCTGGTTGGTGAGTCCGTCGGCGGCCAGTCGTGCGATCTGCGCCTCCTGTGCGGTGAGTTCGGCTCCCGAGGCCACCGGCTGTTTGCGCACCTTCTGCCCGGTGACCGTCAGTTCCCGGCGGGCCCGCTCGGCGAACGCTTCGGCGCCCATGTGGGTGAACTTTTCGTAGGCCTCGCTTAACTGCCTGCGGGCATCGGTCCGCCGGTTCACGCGGCGCAGGAACTCGCCGTAGCACAGCCGGGTACGCGCCACGTACGGCCCGATGCGCGCTGTCTCGAGGCGTTCGAGGGCTTCCGCGAAAAGCCTCTCGGCGCCCTCGTTCGGCGCGAGCAGAGCGCGGGCGGCCGCCACTGCGCCCAACCCCCACTCGGTACCGCTGCTACCGGCTCGCTGTTCGAGCCTTGACAGCGCCACCTCAGCCGAGTCCCGCTCGCCGAGGTGTACAGCTGCCTCGATGAGCTCGTAGAGGCACCACCCGTAAAAGCCGAGATCCTCGTATTCGCAACAGCTCTGAGCAAATTGGTAGGCCTGCTCGTAACGGCTGAGACCGTTGAAGAGCACGGCCGCGGTGAACCTGCTGACACCGATCAGCCGTCCTTCGCCCTTGGCGAGGCCGTCCGCAGCAGCCCCCTCGATCAACTCGATCGCGGCTGCAGGCACACCGCGCCAGGCGGCCAGGGTCAGCGAGTGGTACTTCATCGGCGTGTAGCCGGTGGCGGCCGTGATCGCGTCGGCCTCCGCGAGAAGCGCACTGGCCTCGGCGAACTCGCCGGTGTACACATGGACCCCCGCGCGGTACACCAGAGCCGACGGCAACACGGCGACCGCGCCGCCGTCACGCGCCCGCCGCACCATGTCCGTGGCGATCTGCTGCAGCACCGCGTCATCCCACAGTTCGTGTGCAGCCGACTCCTGAGCAATCGGGAACGGCCAGAGCTGGACCGGACCAATAGCGTTCTGCGCATCCGTATTCCACGACTCCAACGCATCGCGTAGGTGAGCAGACCCTGCGCCAGGGCCGTCGAGTATCCGGCTCGTCATTCCGCTGAGCAACAGATCCATCGGACGCCGCAGCGTCTCGATTCGAGCACTGGCGGCACGGCCGGCCTGCGCGACCACGGCCAACAGTCCAGGCTCCCCCAGTCGGCCTGCGTACATGGCGGCGGTCAGCGCTTCGAGATAGGCCTCGCGGGCTGCCTCGTCGTCGATTCCGTCGAGTCCTCTGGCGGCATTGAGCAACAACACCGCGGACTCGCTGGTTCGTGGTGCACCCGGCGCGCCCGTCCGGCTGCGCATGAACTGTAGTTGCGCCCGCATCCTGACCACCTGACCGCGTTGCAGTTCCGACAACGGTGCAAGTTCGGCGATGGCGAGCAGGTCGTAGGCCGCCTCGGGTGCGGCCGCTTCCCGCTTTGCATGCGCTGCGGCGATGGCACGCGCGCCACGCAACGCCGGATCGGCGGTGAGCGCGGCCGCCCGCTCGAGGAAGGAGGCGGCCGCAGCGACACCGCCCCGGCTCGAGGCCCGGCTCGCCGACGCCTCCAGTTCGGCGGCCACGGCATCGTCCGGGCCCACGGCCGAATTGGCGCTGTGCCACGCCCGACGGTCGGGATCCGCGTGTGCGTCGGTGGCCTCGGCCAGTGCCCCATGGACGGCGCGGCGTTCGGACAGGTCCGCCGCGCGATAGGCCGCCGATCGCATCAACGGGTGGTGGAAGTGCATGCGCGGGCCGAATTCGATGATCCCCGCGGCCTCTGCGGGGCCCAGCACGTCGACCGGAATTCCCAGTGCCGCGGCGGCGCGAAGGAACAGTGCGGCATCCCCGGTCGGTTCGGCTGCCGCGACGAGAAGCAGTCGTTGCGTCTCGACGGGTAACGCCTGGATGCGACGCACGAACTCCTCTTCGAGGGCCGCCGTCGACGAGCGCTTGCCGGATATCCAGAATGCACCGGCCAGTTCGGTCGCCGATGCGCTGCGCGGCACCTCGAGGATAGCCAGCGGAATCCCTCGGCTCTCCGCGACGAGGCGGTCGCGCACCCGTGGGTCGATGCCTGCCAGCATCACCGAGTCGAGAAGATCGCGGGCAGCGGCGTCGGACAGCCCCTGCACGTCCATCTCGGGAAGTCCGGTCAACACGTCTGGACGGTCACGGACGGCGAAGACGACCGCGACTGGTTCGGCCAGCAGGCGCCTTGCCACGAATCCCATTGTCTGCAGGGAGATCTGGTCGAGCCACTGCGCATCGTCCACGATGCAGAGCAGCGGCTGTTCGGCCGCTGCCACGGCGAGCAGGCTCAGTACGGCGAGCCCCACCAGGAATCGGTCGGGAGTGTGCCCCAACCCGCGGCCGAAGGCGACGTCGAGCGCCGCGCGCTGCGGCTCCGGCAGTTCGTCGAGGTGGCCGAGCAGCGACGCGCACAGGTGTTGCAGCCCAGCGAACGCAAGCTCCATATCCGACTCCACGCCGACAACGCGCACGATGCGGAACCCGTCCGCACATGCCGCGGCGTGGTCGAGTAGCGCGGACTTTCCGACGCCCGCCTCGCCGCGCAGCACCAACACCTTCGAGCCGGACCGCACCTCGGCGATGAGCTCGTCGAGGGTTTGGCATTCGCGGTCGCGACCACGCAGGTTCACGGACGTCGATGTTAGTGACGGCGGTAACTTCCACGAGTGTTGGCCGGCACCGGCCGCCAAGTGCTCGACGTCCGCCCGGTGGCAGGTGGGGCCGGACGCCGCCATGGGAGTTACTACGACCTGGCGGCGGTCTCGAGGAGCCAGTCCTCGAACCTCGTGTCGAACAGGACGGCGCCGTCACCAGGAACCAGGGTGCGTTCTTCGACGTCGACGCCCCAGTACTGCGCCGTGGGGTCGGCGTGGACCTGACGGGCGTCACCGCGCGCGGTCAGAGCCGTCGTGACGAGGTCGGGCAGCCGGAAGGCTTCGGGTCCGCCGACCTCGATAGTCCCGCCCGCCGGATCCCTCGTCGCGGCGCCGGCGGCGGCCGCGGCGACGTCGATGGCCGCCATCGGCTGGATGAGTGCAGCGGGCAGTCGCACCGTGTCACCGACGGTCGCGGAGTCGGCGATGGTACCGAGGAATTCGAAGAATTGTGTGGCACGCACGATGGTGTGGGGAATCGGTCCGGCGCCAATCAACTGTTCTTGCAGCAACTTCGCCCGGAAGTACCCACTCTGCGGTGCCAGCCGCTCGGTGCCCACGACGGACAACGCAACGTGATGTCCCACACCGGCACTGGCTTCGGCGTCGAGTAGGTTCGTCGTGGACGCGCGGAAGAAGTCGGTGGCCGCGGTCTCCTCGAACGACGGCGAGTTCGAGACGTCGATGACGACGGCGGCACCGGTCATCACGTCGTTGAGTCCCCTGCCCGTAACGGCGTCCACGCCCGTGGACGGCGCCGCCGCGACGGCATCGTGACCGTGATCCATCAAGGCGTGCATCACCTTCGAGCCCACCAGCCCGGTGCCTCCCACGACGACGATCTTCATCTCGACCCCTTTCAGGTGTTGACCGAGTGCAATGTGCAGCGGTTCGTGTGAGCGAGAACGGATGGCTGGTAGCGAATTCATCCATTGGCCGGAGTTCTTGGAGATGGATGAGTTCGCGTGCCCGCCCGCGTTCGATCGCGAGGAAAGGTCTGTTCACGATGCCGTCAGTTACGGCGGCCCGAAGGAGAAACATGAGTTTGGACATGCAGTCATCGCTTGGCGGTCAGGGCCTCGACGAGTTGGTTCCGTCGCGCTACGCGGTGCAGGTCGGCGACATCGAGGTGCTGGTGATCAGCGACGGGGTGCTACCGATAACGGCCACAACACTGGCCACCAACGCCGATGCCACCGAGTTCGGACGCTGGCTGGATGACAGGTTTCTACCGCCCGACGTGCTCGACTGGCCGCTGAACGTGGTCGTGGTGCGCAGCGGCGGCCGGACCATCCTCGTCGATGCCGGACTCGGCGTGGAGTTCCCCGGCTTCCCTCGGGCCGGGCAGGCGGTCCACCGACTGGAGGCCGCAGGCATCGACCCCGCAGCCGTGACCGACGTGGTACTGACCCACCTGCACATGGACCACGTGGGCGGGCTGCTCACCGAGGGCCTGAAGGACCGGCTTCGCCCGGACCTGCGGGTGCACGTGGCGACCGCGGAAGCGGAGTTCTGGGAATCACCCGACTTCTCCCGCACCGACATGCCGCAGCCGGTCCCCGATGCGCTTCGATCTATCGCCACACGATTCCTCGAGGAGTATCGCGGCCGGATGCGGACGTTCGAGACGGAGTACGAGGTGGCACCGGGCGTGCTCGTCGCCCGCACCGGCGGTCACACTCCCGGGCACAGCATAGTCCGCCTGGCCTCCGGTAGCGACCGGCTGACCTTTGCCGGCGACGCCGTGTTCGCGCCCGGATTCGAGAACCCCGAGTGGCACAACGGATTTGAACACGATCCCGAGGAGGCGGCCCGCGTTCGAGTTCATCTCCTGCGGGAACTGGCGGCGACCGGCGAGTCGCTGGTCGCCACCCACCTGCCGTTCCCGTCCGTATGCAGGGTGGCCGCCGCAGGCGACGTCTTCCGGTGCGTCCCCGCCGACTGGGATTACTGACTCCTCGCCCGAATGCGGCGGCGCGCGGCGGTGGTCGTTCCGCCGCCGCGCGCCGCGCTCAAGGCCTTGAACGGCGACCACCGATCGGTCTGCGCGTCGAGCGTCGCACCAGGCAGCGGCCACCCGAAGAAGCCCCTCCGGCGCGGGAGCTTCGCCTGGTCCGGATTCGACCCGTACGCCAGCACCAGGCAACGACCGGTGAGGTCGACGAGTTCACCGGTCTCGCGGTCACGCCATTCGGCTGCACCCGCCTTCAGCCCGCAGCGCTTCGTTGCAGCACGCAGAGTTCCACGCGACTTCTGACAATCCGTGACAATTCACTGCTGTTTCAAACAAGTCAGGCCCCCTCGAAAGGGGGCCTGACGTGCGTGGCAGGTGCAGGATTCGAACCTGCGTAGGCGTAAGCCGACGGATTTACAGTCCGCTCCCATTGGCCACTCGGGCAACCTGCCTTGCCGCACCAATCCCGACCCGGGTTTGGTGCGAGTAGCAGGGTACAACGAGGATGGTCCCAAGACGAAAACGCACCACAGGTGAGGGAGGAGCGGATCCAATGGCGGATTCATCATTCGACGTCGTCAGCAAGGTCGATCGCCAGGAGGTCGACAACGCCTTGAACCAGGCGGCGAAGGAACTATCGACGCGGTTCGACTTCCGCGGCACCGACACCACCATCGCGTGGAAGGGCGAGGAGGTCATCGAACTCGTCAGCTCCACCGAGGAGCGCGTGAAGGCCGCCGTCGACGTGTTCAAGGAGAAGCTGATCCGTCGGGACATCAGCATGAAGGCCTTCGACGCAGAAGACCCGCAGCCCAGCGGCAAGACCTACAAGCTCAGCGGCACCATCAAGCAGGGCATCGACAGCGAGCAGGCGAAGAAGATCACCAAGCTCATCCGCGACGAGGGCCCCAAGGGCGTCAAGGCGCAGATCCAGGGCGACGAAATTCGCGTCAGCTCAAAGAAGCGCGACGACCTGCAGGCCGTCCAGGCACTGCTGCGAGGTGCTGATCTCGACGTAGCACTGCAGTTCGTCAACTACCGCTGAGTCACGAAAGGCACTTGTCCCCAACGCAATACGTTCGTCGCATGACCTGCAGTGCATCGGCGGGGCTAAGCTCGGTCGGTGGGCGCAGTCAGCAAGGTGGTCGAACGGCGACAAATTCGCCGCGCCGCTGAAGAGGCGTTGACGGACCCGCGGCTGCGTATGCCCGTGCCGCCCACCGATTTCGATCAAGCCGGGGCACAGAGCGACGACCTCCCACCCGGCTTCGGCGGCGTCGCGCGCTCAAACGGGCTCGCGCCACATCCCGCGACCGAGCCGGCCTTCACCACGCTGACGTTCCGGGTCGCGCCCGAGCCGTTGTATCGCACGAACGCGGCGAAACTCGTGCTCGTCGTCCTTGGCCTCGGCGCCGCCGCCGCGTCGCTCGTCATACTGCTCTGGCCCGGTTCGACTCCCGAACCTCAACCCCGGGACGCGGGCAGCACGTCGGTCCCGACTCCGTCGCCAAGTGCGTCGCCGACGCAATCCGCGCCACCCAGCACCGAGCTACTTCCTCCGGCACCGGCGCCCCCGGTCGGCCTAGCCCCCGACATGCCGCCACCGCCGCCCTCGGCCGACCAGATGGCACCGCCGGCCGTGCCGCCGAGGTACTACCCGCCGCAATACGACGAGCCGACCCAGCAGCGGCCCGAGATCGACGTGACCCGCGCGCCGATCAGTGTGGCTCCCTCAGTCAAGGGTCCGACGGCCCCAAGCGGTTCGGCCGTCCCTGGTGAGGCGCGCAAGCGCCGCGGCTTCTTCTGACCTCACCTCCCATGGAGCTCAGTAGCCATGGTCGTTGGTTATCGATCCTCGCCGACGGTCGCCCTCGGGATCGTTGAACGCGGGAGTGCCAGGCACTCGAACGTCCCAGTCGGGCAGGTCGATGGGCGGCAGGCCAGGCAGGTCGAGTTCGTGGGGCAGCCCGACGTGAAGCCGCCGCCTGCCCTCGGCCAGCAGTCCGTTGTCGTCGAGGGCGTCCCCCTTGCCGGATGCGATGTCGGTGATCGACCGCAGCGACTCGCTGCCCAGCGCGTAGTACTTCGAGTGATCGTCGAAGCTCGGGCCGTCGCGTCCGACCGCCTCCGCGTCGAACCGCAGCGAGCCGAAGCCGTCGCCCGCCGGGTCGCGGCCTAGTCCGGCCTCCAACCCAAGCGGAAAGTGAAGTCTGCCGTTGACGAGGTCGGGGATGGGACCGGCCTGCCCGAACCACGACACCGGATCGCTCGACGCGGCGCCGACGTATACCTGGCCGCCCGCTGGCAGGTGGAAGTCGGCGGCGCGGTTCGCGAGATCCGTTCCTGGACTGCCGATCAGCACGGCATCGTTGGCGTGCATGCCGCTGGCTGCGAAGGCGTCGGCGACGGTGGTCGACCCGTACGAATGGCCGATCACCGTGACGTGCGAGCCCACTTCGGCCCGATGCGTCGCCGCCAGTCCGTTGACGTCGGCCGCCAACAGGTCGCCACCCGCGCGGGCCAACGCAGGCGCGGCGACCCGCAGCTCGATCGGCGAGTCCGGAGCGTCGTAGCCCATCCACGCAAGCACCGACGTCTGCTCGCCAGGGTTGGCCAACACCATCTGGTCGTACAGGTGCGTGGCGTTGTCGCTCGCCATCCACCCTTGCGCCACACTGCTTCCCGTGCCGGGGACGACGACGGCCGTGTCCGTCGCGGTGTCCGGGTTGCCGATCGCGATGGCGGCCTTGCCCTGGCCGTTGAACGCCAGCGGGTAATAGGCCCAGAGCATGACCGGCCGCGTGCCAGCCGACGTGTGGTTCAACCCGTTGCGAGTGCGGATCGCGTTGAAGAACCGCACGGTGTGCTCGCACGTCAGGCTGTAGCGCTCGGGATGGTCCACCACGTCCTGCGCCGGTACTCCGTGGTTTCGCGCGGCGTCGGCGACGCGGGTGACGTCGTCCTTCATCACGGCGCGGTTCACCTTGTCGCGCACGTCGGCTGGGATGCCGTTCATGTTGCCTAGCTCCGCCGGGTGCCCGCCGATGAGCGCGTGTTTCTCGCGGCGGCTCAACGAGTTCCACCACTCGTTGACGTCCTTGGCCGAGCTCCCCGGCGCAGGGGGCCTGCGCGCGTCGCCGAGCGTCCCCGGCGGCATTTCCGGCACCGGGCCGAGCTGCGCCGCGTGGATGGCGGCTGCGGTCTGCTGGTCCACCAGGTCGAACACGTTCAGCAGCCGCTGCACGAGCGCCGTGAACACGGGCGCCATCAACCATGCGAAGGTCGGAAACAGCGGTGGGAACGTCGTCCCGTCCTCCCCGACCGTCCAACCGGTGGCGCGCAGCGTACCGACGATCCGCATCAGGCCGGCGCGCGCCGACGCCATGTGCGCTCCGCCGGAGCACAACGCGCGCTGGATGCCGACGAGCCGGGCCCGCAGCTCCTCCTGGCGGTCGATCGCCTGCTCGGCCCAGCGCAGCGCGGCGTCCGCTGCGCTGCCCTCCCACGCCTCCCGCAGCTGCGCGACGGCGTGGCGCTGAACGTCGAGGCTCGCATCGAGCGAATTGATCTTGTCGCCGAGCTCGGCCGCAGCCGACGTCAACGAATCCGGGTTCGACGCCTCGATCGTCGAGAGCGAAACCGACACCATCCCCCCACCCCGGGAGAGCCACCACGATTATCGCCCGGCCAAACGGCCCTTCCGCGCACCTAACTCGCAATACGCTGACCGACATGGCAGCTGCGCAACGCGAACCCAAAGTCGTCGTCCTCGGTGGAGGCTCGTGGGGCACCACGGTGGCGTCCATATGCGCGAGGCGCGGGCCGACGCTGCAGTGGGTGCGCTCCGAGGAGACCGCCAACGACATCAACGAGAAGCACCGCAACACGAAATACCTCGGCAACGAGGTCGCGCTGTCGCCGACCCTGCAGGCCACCACCGACTTCTCTGAGGCCGCCGACTGCGCCGACGTCATCGTGATGGGCGTGCCGTCGCACGGGTTCCGTGGCGTGCTCGAACAACTGGCCAAGGAGCTACGGCCGTGGGTGCCGGTGGTGTCTCTGGTGAAGGGCCTCGAGCAGGGCACCAACATGCGGATGAGCCAGGTCGTCGACGAGGTACTCCCCGGCCACCCGGCGGGCATCCTCGCCGGACCGAACATCGCGCGCGAGGTCGCCGAGGGCTACGCCGCCGCGGCCGTGCTCGCGATGCCAGACCAGCACCTGGCGTCCAACCTCGCAAACCTGTTCCGCACCCAGCGTTTTCGCACCTACACCACTGACGACGTGGTGGGTGTCGAGATGGCGGGCGCGCTCAAGAACGTCTACGCCATCGCCGTCGGGATGGGCTACGCGCTAGGGATCGGCGAGAACACCCGCGCCTTGGTGATGGCCCGCGCCGTGGCCGAGATGTCCAAGCTCGGCGTGGCGATGGGCGGTAAGCGGGAGACATTCGCCGGGCTGGCGGGCATGGGCGACCTCATCGTGACGTGCACCAGCCAGCGCAGCCGCAACCGCCACGTCGGCGAACAGCTGGGCTTGGGCAAGACCATCGACGAGATCACCGCGGCGATGAACCAGGTCGCCGAGGGCGTGAAAGCCGCCAGCGTGATCATGGAGTTCGCCGCCGAGTACGGCATCTCCATGCCCATCGCGCGTGAGGTCGACGGCGTCGTCAACCACGGGTCCACGGTCGAGGACGCCTACCGCGGACTGGCCGCCGAGAAGCCAGGACACGAGGTGCACGGCTCCGGGTTCTAGAGCTCGCACCGCCGTCGGTCAGTTGAAGTACGGGTTCTTGCCGTCACCGGTGTTCAGCAACAGCGGGTTGTTTACGTCGATGATGTAGCTGCCCGCCGGGCTGATGACGAAGCCCGCGCCGTCGTAGGAATTGTTGCAGACCGTCATCGTGCCGTCGGTTCCGCACGCCACGTTGCGATAGCCGAGCCGCGACCCCGCTGGCAAGGGCTTCGGCGGCTGTTCGAAGACGTAGATCGGACGGGCGGTGGTGGCGAACTGTGGCGCCCCCTGCTGGGCACCCGTCACGACGTTGGCCCCCTCGGGAGCGCCAGGAATGGGTCCAGTGCAGCCGTAGTTACCGGTCCCGCGACTGATCATGCAGGTGACGCCGTTGGCGACCGTGAAGCCGTAGACCTGACCGTCTTTCGTCACGAAGTCCGCCGGCGAAACCGGGGCGAACGCGTTGGCATTTGGTGGTGGCGGGGGTGGGGGCGGCGCTGGTTCCGGATCGGCGGTGGCCACACCAGGCACACCGATCAAAGCTGCCCCCGCAGCGACCAGGCCGATCAGAATTCTGTTCAGCACCCGATCACCATAATCGGTCGCATCAGCCCACGCAGCGGTACCAGGGCGTGCTCGGGCTCAGTAGTTGCCCGGCCCCCGGCCGGCCATCCGCTCGAGGCGCGCGATGCGGTCCTCCATCGGCGGGTGCGTCGAGAACAACTTCCCGATCTTCTCCCCCGACCGGAACGGGTTCGCGATCATCAGGTGCGCCTGGTCGGCGAGTTGCGGCTCGGGCGGCAGCGGCGCGCGTTGCACGCCAGAACTGATCTTGCGCAAGGCGCTCGCCAGCGCCAGCGGGTCGCCCGTCAACTCGGCCCCGGACTGGTCGGCCTGATACTCACGCGAACGCGACACCGCCAGTCTGATGACCGTTGCGGCGATCGGACCGAGTAGCGAAACCAGAAGAATGGCAAAGGGATTGGAGCCACCGTCCCGGTTGCCGCCGAACATGCTCGCGAAGAACGCGAGATTGGCCAGCGCCGTGATCACCGACGCCATCGCACCGGCCACGCACGAGATGAGGATGTCGCGGTTATAGACGTGCGACAGCTCGTGGCCCAGCACGGCGCGCAGTTCGCGTTCGTCGAGCAGCTGCAGAATGCCCGCCGTGCAGCACACCGCGGCATTGCGCGGGTTACGTCCCGTTGCGAAGGCGTTGGGCGCGTCGGTATCGCTGATGTAGAGCCGCGGCATCGGCTGATGAGCCGTGTTCGCGAGCTCGCGCACGATCTTGTACATGAGCGGCGCCTGCAACTCGTTGACCGGCTGGGCGTGCATCGCCCGCAGCGCCATCTTGTCGCTGTTGAAGTAGACGTAGGCGTTCATGCCGATCGCGAACAGCACGGCCAGAAACATGATGTTGCGGCCGAACAGCGCGCCGATGAAGACGATCAGCCCAGAGAAGCCCGCCAGCAACAGGAACGTCTTGAGTCGGTTCGCGTGCGGATGCCAGGTCATCGTTTGCTTCTTCCTATGAAACTCGAGAAGTCTCTCGCTGCACTAAACGCACGGGCGGGCTCAGGAAGTTTCCGAATCAACCGTGACGATTGACGGTGTAGTCGACGAGGTTGGCCAACGCCTGCCGGCCAGGCCCGTCCGGCAGGTTGGCGAGCTGCTCACGTGCCTCAACGGCATACTTCGCGACCGTTTCCTTGGCTTCGGCGACGCCTCGTGACTTTCGCAACAGCAGCAACGCCTCGGCCACGTCGTCGTCCGCCTCCACCGGGCCGGCCAGCAGTTCGCGCAGCCGGTCGGCGTCGGGGCCGGAATCGCGCAGCGCGTACAGCACGGGCAGCGTGTGCACACCCTCGCGCAGGTCGGTTCCCGGCACCTTGCCCGACTCGTCGGGATCGCTGTCGATGTCGATGATGTCGTCGGAGATCTGGAACGCCGTCCCGACGATGCCGCCGAGCCTGCTCAACCGCTCGATCTGATCCTCGTCGGCGCCCGAGAACGTCGCGCCGAACCGGCCGGATGCGGCGATCAGGCAGGCCGTCTTCTCGTACACGACCTTGAGGTAGTGCTCGACGGAGTCGACGTGTTCGGCGGCCCCGCGGGTCTCCCGCATCTGCCCGGTGACCAGCTGCGCGAACGTATCGGCGATCACTCGCACCGCGTCGGGCCCCAGCCGCGACACCAAGCGCGACGCCGTCGCGAACAGATAGTCGCCCGCGAGGATCGCGATGTTGTTGCCCCACCGCGCGTTGGCGCTGTCGGCTCCGCGCCGAACCTGCGCCTCGTCCATGACGTCGTCGTGATAGAGCGTCGCCAGGTGCACCAACTCGATGACGGCCCCCGCCACGGTGACCTGCCAAGAATCGGGTTCGGGGCCCAACTGCGCGGACAAGACCGTGAACAACGGCCGAAACCGCTTGCCGCCGGCCTGGAACAGATGCTGCACGGCCTCGGCCATCAGCTCGTCGGCTTTGCCCAGCTCCGTGGACATGAGGTCCTCGACGCGCGCTACTCCGTCGCGTACCCGTGCGGCGAAGTCGGCGTCGCCGAAGTCAACGCCCGCGACCACCGTCGCTGGTGTCTTCATTGGTCCAACATACTGTGAGGCGTGGACCGCAAACCTGACGTGGTGGTGATCGGGGCCGGGCCTGCCGGCTCGGCCGCCGCCGCGTGGGCGGTCCGCAGCGGTCGCGACGTGCTCGTCGTCGACTCCGCGGAGTTCCCTCGCGACAAGGCGTGCGGCGACGGGCTGACGCCCCGCGCGGTCGCCGAGCTCGAGCTGCTGGGGCTCGGCGAATGGCTCGACGGCCGCATCCGCCACCACGGGTTGCGGATGTCGGGCTTCGGCGCCGACGTCGAGATCCCATGGCCTGGCCCGTCGTTCCCGCCGACCAGCAGCGCCGTCCCACGCACCGAGCTCGACGACCGCATCCGCTCCGTCGCCGCCGACGACGGGGCCAAGATGCTACTTGGCGTCAAAGCGGTTGACGCCAAACATGATTCGACGGGTCGCGTGTCGGCCGTGGTGCTTGACGACGGCACAGAGCTCAGCTGTCGCGAGTTGATCGTCGCCGACGGCGCCCGCTCGACGCTGGGCCGGACACTCGGCCGCGAGTGGCACCGCGAGACCGTCTACGGCACCGCGATCCGCGGATACCTCGCGACGCCGCGTAGCAACGAGCCGTGGATCACCTCGCACCTCGAACTGCGCTCCCCCGACGGCGCCGTGCTGCCCGGCTACGGGTGGATCTTCCCGCTCGGAAACGGCGAGGTGAACATCGGCGTCGGCGCGCTAGCCACCGCGAAACGGCCCGCCGAGGCCGCGTTGCGCCCGCTGATGTCGCATTACACGGCGCTGCGGCGCGATGAGTGGGGGTTCACCGGCGAGCCGCGGGCCGGGCTGTCGGCGCTGCTACCGATGGGCGGGGCGGTGTCCGGCGTCGCCGGGCCGAACTGGATGTTGATCGGCGACGCCGCGGCCTGCGTGAACCCGCTGAACGGCGAGGGCATCGACTACGGCCTCGAGACCGGCAGGTTGGCCGCCGAGTTGCTGGGCACCGGCGACTTCACCGCCGCGTGGCCCGCCGAACTTCGACGCCACTACTCCCGCGGCTTCTCGGTGGCGCGGCGGCTGGGGCTGCTGCTGACCATCCCGCGCTTCCTGCCCGCGACGGGTCCGATCGCGATGCGGTCGCACTTCCTGATGGGCATCGCGGTGCGGGTGATGGGCAACCTGGTCACCGACGAGGACGCAGACTGGATCGCCCGCGTCTGGCGCCGTGCCGGGGCCGGTTCGCGCCGGCTCGACGGCCGTCCGCCCTTCAGCTAGGGCTTGGTGGCCGCATGCAGTGCGACGATGCCGCCGCTGAGATTTCGCCACCGCACCGCCGACCAGCCTGCAGACGAAATCCGTTGCGCCAGTTCGGCTTGATCGGGCCAGGCGCGGATCGACTCGGCCAGATAGACGTACGCATCGGGATTCGACGACACCGCGCGGGCCACCGAAGGCAACGCCCGCATCAGGTACTCCTTGTACGCGGTGCCGAACAACCGATTCGTCGGCGACGAGAACTCGCACACGACCAGCCGTCCGCCGGGCCGCGTCACCCGCGCCAGCTCCTCGAGCCCCGCGACGTGGTCGACCACGTTTCGCAGCCCAAAGCTGATGGTCACCGCGTCGAACGTCGCATCGGCGAAGGGCAGCCGGGTCGCGTCGCCAGCGACCTTGGGCACGTCGCGGCCTGCGCCCGCGGTAAGCATCCCGACCGAGAAGTCGCACGCCACACACCACGCCCCGGACCGGGCGAGCTCGACCGTCGACACCGCCGTGCCCGCCGCCAGGTCGAGCACCGTGTCGCCTGACTTGAGCTCCAGCGCCGCACGTGTGGCCCGGCGCCACACCCTGTCCTGGCCCATCGACAGCACGGTGTTGGTCAGGTCGTAGCGGCGGGCGACGCCGTCGAACATCGACGCCACCTCGCGTGGGTCCTTCTCCAGCGACGCGCGATTCACGCTGCCCGACGCTACCTGTGAATGTGGGCCCGCCGGGAATGGGTACACGGCCCGCGGACTTGAACAACTGTGACCAGCAACGAAGGGAACCCACATGGCTGAGAAGATCTGGTTCATCACGGGGGCGTCGCGCGGCTTCGGCCGGGAGTGGACGATCGCGGCCCTCGAGCGGGGCGACAAGGTGGCCGCGACGGCGCGTGACACCGCGACGCTCGACGACCTGGTCGTCAAGTTCGGCGACGCACTGCTGCCCATCAAGCTCGACGTGACCGACCGCGAAGCCGACTTCGCCGCGGTAAAGCAGGCCCACGACCACTTCGGCAGGCTCGACATCGTCGTGAACAACGCCGGCTACGGCCAGTTCGGCTTCATCGAGGAGCTGTCCGAGCAGGAGGCGCGCGATCAGCTCGAGACCAACGTGTTCGGCGCGCTGTGGGTCACACAGGCGGCGCTGCCGTTCCTGCGGGCTCAGCGCAGCGGGCACATCATCCAGGTGTCGTCGATCGGCGGCATCACCGCTTTCCAGAACGTCGGCATCTACCACGCGTCCAAGTGGGCGCTGGAAGGCTTCTCCCAGGCGCTGGCGCAGGAAGTCGAGTCGTTCGGCATCCACGTCACGCTGATCGAGCCCGGTGGCTTCTCGACCGACTGGGCCGGACCGTCGTCCAAGCGGGCGGAGCCGCTGCCCGACTACGCCGAGGTCCACGAGGAGGCCAACCGCAAGCGCTCCGAGCGGATGCCGACGCCAGGCGATCCGACGGCCTCGGCGAAGGCCGTCCTCAAGATCGTCGACGCGACGCCGCCACCGCTTCGGGTGTTCTTCGGAGAGAAGCCGCTGTCACTCGCCAAGGCCGACTACGAGAGCCGCCTGGCGACGTGGGAGGAATGGCAGCCGGTCGCCGAACTGGCCCAGGGCTGAGCCCGCCGCGAGCAGACGCAAAAGCCCCCCATTCGATGAATTTGGGGGGCTTTTGCGTCTGCTCGCCGTGTCGGGCATCAACGAGGCACGGGTTAGACATCCCAGGTTCGTAAGGTGTCAAGCCGCGGCGGGTTGTCGGTGGGCCCAGGCGGTGTGTTCGTCGTAGTGGGTGTGGTGGCGTAGGCAGCCGTGCAGGATCCCGACGAGGCGGTTGCCCAGGGCGCGTAGGGCTTGGTGGTGCAGGTCGCCGGCGGCGCGGTGTTGGTCGTAGAAGGCGCGCGCGCCTGGACTGGATTGCAGTGCGCAGAAGGCCCATTGATCGAGGCGTCGTAGAGGCGGCGGTTGCGGACATGACGGGCCAACACGGCGCGTTTTCGGCCCGACGCGACGGTCAATGGTGAGGTTCCGGCGTAGTTCTTGCGACACTTGGCGGTGCTGTAGCGGTTCGGGTCGTCCCCGAATTCACCGAGCACCCGGGCGCCGAGG
>JAOPVI010000033.1 GCA_025966225.1 Mycobacterium sp.
GTGCGCACCCACCGCGGGATTCACCGTCACCGGCCGCCCTACGGCCAAACACACCGCCGGGCTGACCATGCCCAAACGCACGACCACCCGCGCCCAAGCCCGCCACCAACGCATCAACGCCGAACGCGGCCGCAACACCCCAGCCGCGGGCTAGACGACGCCGCTGATCCGATCGCCAGTGCACACCGATTCCAGCACCGTGCGCATGGCTTCGGCGCTTTGGCGCCAAGAGAACTCGGCGCTGCGGGCCTGCGCCTTGGCGCCCAACTGCGCACACAGCACGTCATCGGTCAGCAACCGCTCCAGCGCGTCGACCAGCTCGCGGTAGTCGTCGACGAGCAGTCCCGTGACACCGTCCACGACGGAGTCCGTGAGGCCGCCAGAGGACCGGTAACCGATGGTCGGCACCGCGTGTTGGGCCGCCTCGGTCACCGCCAGTCCCCAGCCCTCTTTGTGCGACGGCAGCACGTGGACCCAGGATCGCTGCAGCACAGCATGTTTGGTCTCGTCGTCGACGTGGCCGTGAAAGGTCACCGCGTCCGAGATGCCAAGCAGCGCCGCATGTTCGACGAGCCGTCCCGCCCACCAGCCCGCACCGATGACGTCGAGATGCAGGTCGGGCAGCTTCGGGAGCAGCAGCGCGACGGCATCGAGGGCGTGTTCGATCTGCTTGTGTGGCACCAACCGAGACAGCACGGCCACGCTCGGCGTGCTCGACCGCGGCTCGGTCAGCGTGTGCGCGGGCGCTTCGTCCAATCCATTGCCGACCACCGCAATGCGGTCGGAGGTCACCCCGAGTTCGACGAGATCGCGCGCCGACGGCAGCGAAACCGTCACGTACTGGTTCTTCCGGTGCAGCCGCGGCGACACGGTCGACTCGACGAACCAACCCACCCGACTGAAGAACCAGCCGGCGACCGGCCACAGATCGCGATGGCAATGGTGAACGAGCACGACAGTGCGGCGGCCGAACACCAGCCGCGCCATGAACGGCAGCCCATTCTGCGTGTCGACGACGACGTCGGGACGCGAGCGCCCCAGCGGCCCTAGCCCGACCTTCGCGCCGACCATCGCGAGCATCGCCAACACGTAGACGGAGTACCGGCCACCCGCGCGGCTCACGTCGACGCCGTCGACGACCTCCCGGCGCATCGAGCCTGGGTATCGAGCCGTGCGCAGCGTCACGGCGAGGCCAGCCGCGGCCAACTGACTGCCAATGCGCTGCATATAGGCCTCGCTGCCGCCACCCTGCGGATGACCGGTGTCTCGCCAACACAGCAGCAAGACGGAGCGGACCGGGCGAACAGACATCCGGTACAGACTAGCTGGCTGTTTAGAGTTGCCGGGGTGACCGTCACCGACGCCTTCGCGCGGCAGGCCACGCTGACCCGGTCGGTGCGCCTGCTGGGAGAGTTCCGGTTCGAGCAGCGCGACCCGGCGCGGTTCTACGGAGCCCTGGCCGACGACACGGTCGCTCTGGTCGGTTCGTTGTGGACGGCGCTGCACGACGCCCCTCCGACCGAATGCACGCTACTCGACGTCGGCGGCGGGCCCGGCTACTTCGCCACCGCCTTCGACGACGCCGGATTCAACTACGTCGGCGTCGAACCTGACCCTCGTGAAATGCACGCGGGACCGGCAGGCGAGCCGGGTGCCGGCACCTTCGTCCGGGCCTCGGGAATGGCGCTGCCCTTCGCCGACGACAGCGTCGACATCTGTCTGTCCTCCAATGTCGCCGAGCACGTCGCGCGCCCGTGGCAGATGGGCGGGGAAATGCTGCGCGTCACCCGTCCCGGGGGGCTGGTCGTGTTGTCCTACACGGTCTGGCTTGGCCCGTTCGGCGGCCACGAGATGGGGTTGACGCACTATTTTGGCGGCCGCCGCGCGGCTGATCGGTACGCCCGCAAACATGGCCGCCGGCCCAAGAATGACTACGGCTCGTCGTTGTTTGCGGTATCTGCGGCCGACGGCCTCGAATGGGCCGCGAGCACCGGCGCACTGGTTGCGGCATTCCCCCGTTACCACCCACGATGGGCCTGGTGGACGGTGCGTGTGCCACTGCTCCGCGAATTCACGGCGAGCAATCTGGTGCTGGTGTTGCAACCGTCATGAATGACTGAACTGCAACAGGTTCTCGTTTCGCACTTAGATGGGTAATGTGACGCTCATGACACAGAGCACTGCCTTCAAGACCGAGTGGGATGAGCTGTTCATCGGCGGCAAGTGGGTCGAGCCGTCGACGTCAGAGGTCATCGAAGTGCGTTCACCTGCGACCGGAGCGCTGGTCGGCAAGGTCCCGATGGCCGCCGAGGCCGACGTGAACGCCGCCTGCGCCGCCGCTCGCAAGGCCTTCGACGAGGGCCCCTGGCCGCAGATGTCGCCGGAGGAGCGCGCCGCGATCCTGACCGCCGCCGTCAAGATCATGGAGGAGCGCGCCGACGAGCTGAAGTTCCTGCTGGCCGCCGAGACGGGGCAGCCGCCGACCATCGTCGACATGATGCAGTACGGCGCCGCGATGGCCGCGTTCCAGTTCTTCGCGGGCGCCGCCGACAAGTTCACCTGGCGTGACTTCCGCGATGGTGTCTATGGCACGACGATGGTGCTGCGCGAGCCGATTGGCGTGGTGGCCGCGGTGACTGCGTGGAACGTGCCGTTCTTCCTTGCGGCCAACAAGCTCGGCCCCGCGCTGCTGGCGGGCTGCACGATCGTCGTGAAGCCGGCCGCCGAGACTCCGCTGTCGCTGTTCGCGATGGCCGACATCTTCGCCGAGGCCGGGTTGCCAGAAGGCGTGCTCTCGGTCGTGCCCGGTGGCGTGGAAACGGGCCGCGCGCTGACCGCCAACCCCGAGATCGACAAGTTCACGTTCACCGGGTCCAGCGCGGTCGGCAAGGAGATCGCGAAGATCGCCGCCGAGAAGCTCAAGCCGTGTTCGCTGGAGCTGGGCGGCAAGTCGGCCGCCATCATCCTCGAGGACGCCGACCTGGACTCCACGCTGCCGATGCTGGTGTTCTCCGGACTGATGAACACCGGGCAGGCGTGCGTCGGGCAGACCCGCATCCTGGCGCCGCGCTCGCGCTACGACGAGGTCGTGGAAAAACTTGGGGAAGCTGTCCGAAATATGCCAATCGGCCTGCCCGACAACGCAGGCGCAATGATCGGTCCGCTGATCAGTGAGAAGCAGCGTGAGCGCGTCGAGGGCTACATCAAGAAGGGCGTCGACGAGGGTGCGCGCATCGTCACCGGTGGCGGCCGCCCCGAGGGCCTCGACAGCGGTTGGTTCGTGCAGCCGACCGTATTCGCGGACGTCGACAACTCGATGGTCATCGCGCAGGAAGAGATCTTCGGTCCGGTGCTCGCGGTGATTCCGTACGACACCGAGGAAGATGCCGTGCGCATCGCCAACGACTCCGTCTACGGGCTGGCCGGGTCGGTGTACACCACCGACAACGCCAAGGCCATGAAGATCGCCGCTCAGATCCGCACGGGCACATACGCGGTCAACATGTACGCGTTCGATCCCGGCGCACCGTTCGGTGGTTACAAGAACTCCGGAATCGGCCGCGAGAACGGCCCAGAGGGCATCGAGCAGTACACGCAAGCCAAGAGCGTGCTGCTGCCGTTCGGCTACACCCCCGAGTAGCCGTCACGCAGGTGCGGCGGGGGCGCGATTAGAAGGCCTCCTCGGCCACGTCCATCGCGGTTAGGTCGACCGACTCCAGGATCTTCCGGTCGGCCGTCAGACGCGGCAACACTGTCGTCGCGAAGAACTTTGCGGTCGTGACCTTTCCGCCGTAGTACGCACGATCCTGCTCGGTTGGATTGGTGTCCAGCGCGTTCAGTGCGAGCTCCGCGTGGAGTAGCAGCATCCACCCGATCAGCAGGTCGCCGACGGCCAACAGGAAGCGCACCGACTCGAGCCCTAGTCGGTACAGCTCGCGCGGGTTCTGTTGAGACCCCATCAGGAAGCCGGTCAGCGCAGCCAACATGGCCTGCAACTCGCCGAGTGCTCCTGCCAGCAGGACGCGGCTCGCGGCGAGTTCGGGGCGAGCCGATTCGCTGTCGAGGAAGGCCTGGATTTGCCCTGCGACGTGCCCGAGTGCGCCGCCCTTGTCACGGGCTATCTTGCGAAAGAAGAAGTCCTGCGCCTGAATTGCCGTGGTGCCCTCGTAGAGCGAGTCGATCTTGGCGTCCCGGATGTACTGCTCGATTGGGTAGTCCTGCAGGAAGCCGGAACCGCCGAACGTCTGCAGCGATTCGGTCAGGCACTGGTAGGCCCGTTCGGATCCGACGCCCTTGACGATCGGCAACAAGAGGTCGTTGACGCGCTCGGCCATGGCTGCGTCCGCGCCAGAGACGATAGCCGCGGCCACCGCGTCCTGGTGGGCGGCGGTGTACAGGTACAGCGCCCGCAACCCCTCGGCGTACGACTTCTGGACGAGCAGGGCACGCCGGACGTCGGGGTGATGCAGGATGGTGACCCGCGGCGCGGTCTTGTCGGTCATCTGGGTGACGTCGGCGCCCTGGACCCTGGTCTTCGCGTACTCGAGTGCGTTGAGATAGCCGGTCGACAAAGTGCCGATGGCCTTGGTGCCCACCATCATTCGCGCGTACTCGATGATCTTGAACATCTGCACGATGCCGCTGTGCACGTCACCGACCAGATATCCGACCGCGGGCCGATCGTGCTGGCCGAAGGTCAGCTCGCACGTCGCGGACGCCTTGAGCCCCATCTTGTGCTCGAGCCCCGTGACGTAGACGCCGTTGCGTTCCCCTGGCGCTCCGCTCTCGGGATCCATCAGGAACTTCGGGACGAGGAAGAGGCTCAGCCCCTTGGTGCCTGGACCCGCGCCCTCGGGTCGCGCCAACACCATGTGGATGATGTTCTCGAACAGGTCGTCGGAGTCGCCGTTGGTGATGAACCGCTTGACGCCGTCGAGGTGCCAGGTGCCATCGGGTTGGGCGACGGCCTTCGTGCGGCCCGCCCCGACGTCCGAGCCCGCATCGGGCTCGGTGAGCACCATCGTGGCTCCCCAGTTGCGCTCGATAGCCATTGCGGCCCAATGCTTCTGCTGGTCATTGCCGATGTGGTAGACGATGTTGGCGAGCACCGGGCCTGCGAGGTACATGAACGCCGCGGGCTGCGCGCCGAGGGTGAACTCGTTGATGGCCCAGGCCACCATGGCAGGCGCAGGCATGCCACCGACCGCTTCGGACAATCCGATGCGGAACCACTCGCCCTGCTGCCACGCCCGGAACGACTTCTTGAAGGGTTCGGGGAGGGTGACGGTGTGGGTCTCCGGGTCGAACGTCGGCGGGTGGCGATCGCTTTCGGCGAAGGACTCGGCCAGCGGACCCTCGGCCTGCCGGGACGCCTCGGCGAGTAGCTCACGCACCGACTCCCCGTCCATGTCTCCGAACTCGCCGGTGGCCAGGATCTTTTCCAGGTCCAGCACCTCGTAGAGGTTGAATTCAAGATCACGCACGTTGCTCTTGTAGTGGCCCATCTGCGCGCCTTTCACCGTCGAAACTGCGCACAAAGCCTAGTCCGGACTGCCCGTCAGCAACCAGCGAACCGGGCGGGTCGACGCTCGCTCGAGAGTCACGGTGTCCAGGGTGGGATCGGGGGTGTTCGCCATGGATCAAGTGAACTCCCACGGGCAAAATTATGCAAGAAACCATAATTTGGCGGAACGTGGTTGGTGCCGGTCATCGACCTGGCAGGCCCGTTCAACTGCTGTTCATCCGAATCTTCGTGTGACCGGGAATACATTCGTTGCACACATGTGTTGCGAGTTTTATGCTCAGTCACATACCTAGGGAGGTGGCCCATGTGGACCGTTGAGCTCAACATCCTCGGCCGCAGATTCACGCACCAGGCGCACGATCGCCGCGAGGCCTTCAAGTTCAGCCCCCATGGCGTGCGATCCCGGCTGTCGCACCTTCGCCAGTCACGGGCCGCCGCTTGATGCCGGAAGCAGCGACCAAGCCGGCCACCAAGCGCGGCTCGACGCGGCACAAGATGTTGCTCAGTGCCGCCGAGGTGCTGCGCGAGCGCGGCGCCGCCGGCGTCACCATCGACGAGGTGCTCATCCGCAGCGGAGCCCCCCGCGGTTCGGTGTACTACCACTTCCCCGACGGCCGCAATCAACTCCTCACCGAGGCGCTGCAGTTCGCAGGCGAGAAGATCACCGCACTCATCGACGACGCCGTGGACCAGGGCGGAATTCCCCTGGTCCGGATGTTCGTCGAGTTCTGGGAGCGCACCCTGGCAGGCAGCGACTTCACAGCAGGGTGCCCGGTGGTCGCGGCAGCGATCGGCTCGGCCGATGACGAGCCCGCTCTGACTGCGATCGCCGGCGAGATCTTCGCGCGCTGGCGCGTGGCGCTGACGCGTGCGTTCACCACCGATGGCTTCGACGACTCCGAAGCCGGTTCACTGGCGGTCACCTGCATCGCCGCGCTCGAAGGCGCCGTGGTGCTGTGCCGCTCGACCGGTAGCGCCGAGCCGCTCCGCGCAGTGGCCGAGCAGATTGAGTTCCTCATCAAGTCAAGGGAATTCGTCCACAAGTACGGGCTGCCGCCGGTAAATCGCTAGGCGGAAACCCATCGCGCACAGACGAACTCGCCGTTGACGGCCGACTCGACGAGCTTCCATTCCGAACGCGTCGGCAGCACCCGGGCGCCCCTCCCAAGTGAGCACGGCGCGTAGGACACGATGAGCTCGTCGACCAGGCCGGCCGCGACGAATTGGGCCGCAGCCGCCCCGCCACCGACCAACCACACGTCCTTGTCCCCCGCAGCGGCGACGAGCTTCGGATGGAGCTCCTTCACGTCGCCGTCGAAGGCCTGCACGGGGTGCCCGTCGGCGACGAGCTGCGGCCGGCTGGTCAGCACCCAACTGGGCTGCTCGTACATCCAGTCGCCCGGCTGGTTGGCCAGGAGCCATTCGTAGGTGGCCGAGCCCATCACCAGTGCACCAACGGACTTCGCGAAGGCCTGGTATCCGAACGGCCCGTCGGCATCCACCGTCCGTGAGGTCAGCCAGTCCAGGCTGTCCGCCTCGTCGACGACGAACCCGTCGAGACTCGACGCCGTGAAGTACACCAGGGCCATGGTCCCGATTATGGCTGCGGCCTCCGACAGCGCGCTCGCACTACACTCAGCTACCCAATGACCGAATTCGATGCCCTGCGCGCCGACGACGCCGAGCTGGCCGAACTCAGGTCGGCCATCCGGCGCTTCCTGGCGGCCGACCGCGACCGATACGGCTGGCAACCCGCCGTCGACTGCTGGCTGTCCAGGTGGGACGCCGACTTCAGCATCCGACTCGCCGAGGCGGGGTTCGTCGGGCTGACCATCCCGACGGAGTACGGCGGACGTGCGCCAGTCAATGGGCCTGGCCATCTGCACCGCTACGTGGTGACCGAGGAGTTGTTGGCCCACGGTGCGCCCGTCGGGGCGCACTGGATCGCGGACCGCCAGGTCGCCCCTGGCCTGATGTCGTTCGGCACCGAGGAGCAGCGCCGCCGGCTGCTACCCAGCATCGCAGCCGGCCGGCTGTACTCGGCCATCGGAATGAGCGAGCACGGTGCTGGCTCAGATCTCGCGGCCGTGGCGACCCGAGCCACCAGAAGCGCAGGCGGTTGGGTTCTGAACGGGTCGAAGGTGTGGACGAGCGGCGCGCACCTGGCCCATCAGGTCGTCGTGCTGGCCCGCACCAGCCCGCTGGATCCCGCGCATCGCCATGCCGGTTTCAGCCAGTTCATCGTGCCGATCGGGGCGGCGGGCGTGACGGTGAGCCCGATCCTGCTGATGAACGGCGAGCACCACTTCAACGAGGTGATCTTCGACGACGTCGCGCTGTCCGATGACGACGTGCTCGGCGACATCGGCGCCGGCTGGCATCAGGTGACCGCGGAATTGGGCTTCGAGCGCAGCGGGCCGGAGCGCATCCTGTCCACCGCCACCTTGCTTTTCGAACTCATCCAGGTACTCGGCGAGCAAGGCGACGGAGCACCGGCAGCGACGGTCGGCGAGTTGGTGGCGCGGATGAGCTCACTACGGCAGCTGTCGATATCGGTGGCGCGGGCGCTGGCCGACGGCCAGGAAGCCGCGACCAGGGCCGCGCTGGTGAAGGATCTCGGCACGCGATTCGAGCAGGAGTCGGTGGAGCTCGCGGCGGAGTTACTCGACCACATAGCCATCGGGTCGCCCGAAGCACACCGGCTCCGTGGCCTTTTGGGCGCAGCGCGTGTGCACTCGCCGCTGTTCACCCTGCGCGGCGGCACCAACGAGGTGCTGCGCGGAGTCGTCGCGAAGAGCCTCGAACGGGGGGCTGCCGCGAGCAGGCCGAACGACGAACTGAGCCAACTCGTCGACGACATCGGCCGTCGGTCGTTCGACGCGGGCCTCGGTCACCGCGGCCTGCCGAACGCGTTCGACGAGCAGTTGTGGAGCACGCTCGAAGACACCGGGTTGAGCCGATTGACGAGCGCCGAGGGGGCCGGGATACGGGAGTCGGCAGTGGTGCTCGGAGGGCTGGCCCGTTGGGCCGCCGCCGTACCCATTGCCGAAACCGATCTGCTCGCAGCCTGGTTGGCCGCAACGGCTGGGCTAGCGCTGCCCACGACCGGACCGCTGACGGTTGCGCTCGCCGACGCGGTGGCATCCGGTCAGCGGATTCTCGGCACGGCGACCGACGTCCCATGGCCGGCCTTGGGTCCCGTGCTGCTGGCCGCCCGCACCGAGCACGCCATCTCCGTGGGATGGCTCGCAGCACCCATCGTCGATGACGGCCACAATCTGGCGGGCGAGCCACGGGGCGCCATCGCGTTCGACGTGCCCGCCAGCGACGTCGTACGGCTCGCGCCGGAAGTGGGTGACGAACTGGTGCGGCGTGGTGCGTGGGCCAGGTGTGTACAGCTCGTCGGCGCCTTCGAAGCCGCCACCGAACTGACTGTCGCGCACACCAGGGACCGCGTTCAGTTCGGGCGGCCGTTGAGCAACTTCCAGGCTGTCGCGCACTCGTTGGCCGCGATGGCGGGCGAGCTCGAACGTGCCAGAGCCGCAGCGGCATTGGCGACCGCCGCGGCCGCCGACTATGGCTTCGACAGCCGTCAGGCCGACTATGCGGTGACCGTCGCGAAGGTAGCGGTGGGCCGGGCCGTCGGCCCGATCAGCACCATCGCACACCAGCTTCACGGTGCGATCGGCGTGACCATCGAGCACCGCTTGTGGTTGGCCACCATGCGGGCCCGCAGTTGGGCCGACGAGTTCGGCACGACGGGGCATTACGCGCGTCGGCTGGGCCGGATGGCGCTCGCGTCCGACGATCCATGGGACCTCGTCGTCGGACGCTAGTCGGACCCTGCGCTGCGCCGGTTGGCAACCGTGCGGAACGGCGCAGCGACGTCGAGCCTGCGCACCGATCCGCTCGAACCACTGGGGCGCGGCGGCGGAGCTGCCTCGACGACCGCGTCCCCCGCCATCTCGGCAGGCAGGTCGCCAGCAGACTTGGGTGTCGTGACTCCGAATTCGGCCTGCATGTCGGCATACATGCCATCGCCCGCGATGAATCCCGGACAGACCGCCGAAGCGCTGAGCCCCCACCCCGCGTCCTGAGCCGTCATGCGCAGTGCGAGCGTGAAGCCGACGAGGCCGAACTTGGTTGCGCTGTAAGACTCCTGGTATGCCGAAGCGATGAGTCCGGCCATCGATGACACGTTGACGACGTGGCCGCGGCCGCG
>JAOPVI010000044.1 GCA_025966225.1 Mycobacterium sp.
CGCGGCCGCGATGTCGCCGGTGTAAAGCGGACCGGGGTCGGCGATGCCGTGCGTGATTACCCGCGTTGGAGCCAATCCGTTGTCCCACATCAGCCGGTTGAAGTCGGTGACGTGGATCAGGGTGATGTCTCGGCGTCCGGCCAAAGGGTGGACGCTGTCAACGGCGTATGGCCGCGGCGCGTTGTGTTCGACATAGACGGCGGGCACGTCGATGCCGGGACGGCGGCCCAGCCACCGATCGGCGAGATCAAACTCTTCCGGCCGTTGCAAGATCACCAGATCGATGTCCTCGTCTCTCAGTTCGTCGACTGAAACCTCCTGTGCTCGTGGCCAATTGCGCCCCATCAGCCCGCGCCCGTCCGCGTCTTTGGCCGGGCTCACCGGGATGACGTAGCGATGCTGTCCGGCGACGAACGACTCCATCCAGGAGCCGTGCACGTGCCAGATCAACAATGACCTGGGAGGCGCCGCTGATGACATGCGCGGTGCTTACCCGGGGGGTCTTTGGACAAACTCCGAGCGACCGACACTTCGTTTTGCGGTCCTTCGAGGTTTCGCGCGCCGGATGCCCCGTCACGGCGGATTGAATCGGGTGCCCAGGTTTTGACATCCCAGCACGGTGAATTCCGCGGCATGCGCGCTAGCGAGGACGCCCCGACGATGTGGCCGACATATCGATGTTGAGAACGCCATCGAGCAACACTCGTGTCCGAAGGTGTGGCCGTCCCGGGTGTCCGGCATCAAGCCGTGATAGAGGTGTAGGTCGGATCCGCAGATCGCCGCCAACTCCACCCGCACGATCGCAAGCTTGGGATGCTCGATCGCCGGAATGTCCTTCTCTTCAATGCGGACGTTGTAGGGACCGCGGTACGTCATCGCCTTCATAGCCCTTCCTGTCGAATCGATGGTTGCGGCAGATACCCCGCGCAATTCGTGGAAAGAGGCCCACGGTGGAGCGTGCTCCTCGTGCCACGAGGGCAACTCTGCGGAAGACGTTTGGGACTGGCAGGACGAGGCGGAGGACCCCATGAGTGGGCACAGTGCTTTACACACGACGGCGTGCATTGGCAGATTGAATCGGGGCGATCGTGACCGACCGAAGCTACGATGAGAAGGTCCGCGCCGCGATGGCCGCGTTGACCCAGACCTTCGCAGGCGGGGCGTCCGCCGAGGAAATGCTGAGTAGAGTGACCACCGCCGCGGTGGACCTGATCAACGGGGTTGACTGCGCGGACGTCTTGGTGGTCAGGGACGGTCATTTCGATTCCGCAGCGCCAACTTCGGACTTGGTGTTCGCGCTGGACGCCGCTCAACAGGACGCCGGCGAGGGACCGTGCCTCGATGCCATCGGCGACCGCACGGTAATCCGATCCAACGATCTGCGCACCGAGCCGCGGTGGCCGCATTTCGCGCGGATCGCGACGGCAGCGGGGGTGCACAGCGTTCTGTCGTACCGACTGGACATCTATGGCGCCGAGGGGGCCGCGACGCTGAGCTTCTTCGGCTGCAAGCCGGAGGCGTTCGGTATGGAATCGCAGGCCCTCGGCGCGACGCTGGCCGCCCACGCATCCATCGCACTCATCACCGATGACCGGCAACGCCAATTCGAGTCCGCATTGGCCAGCCGAGATGTGAACGGGCAGGCCAAGGGCATCATCATGGAGCGCTTCAATGTCGACGCGGTCCGCGCATTCGAGATGCTCAGAAAGATCTCGCAGACCAGCAACACGCCGGTGAACGACATCGCGCGCAGACTTACCACCGCTGAGCTGGCCGGCTGGCGCCACTAGGCCGCACGTCCGCAGGCACGTCGCGAAAACGAAGACGAGCTCGAAGAGTGCTCGAGGTTGCCCTCCGGTGTGCGTGTCGTCGGGTCGCCATCGCCGTGTCCGTCAAACGAGAATTGTTTGGCCGCGTTGGACTTCCAGGATGCGATCGGCCCAGCCGCGTCGCTTCATCTCGTGCTCGAAGTCGCCCAGCGGCGACGCGAAAACCCCATAGTCGTCGAAGTGGACCGGGATAACTCTCGGCAGGTTCAGGAGCTCAACGGCCTCGGCGCCCTGGCGGCCGTCCATGGTCACCGTGAGCCCGAACGGCAGCCGTCTCCCAGCCGGCAGGCGGGTGCCTCCTAGGTGCAACACCCCGGCGTCGATCGACTCGAACCGCACCGGAATCTCATTGAGTTCTTCCACCAACAACGTGTCACCAGATACGTAGAGACGACGACGCGACGAGCCGTCGGGCGGCCCGAATTCGAGCATGGTGCCCATCACCGGCGGGAGCAGTCGCCGCGCCAGACCCGATGCATGCCGGCCCGGCAGGGCTGTCATGGTGAGCCTGGTGTCGTCCTTGACGATGGTGTGGGTCTGCCACGTCGAGAAGCCCTGCGCGGCGCGGAAACCGCGGTTCTGCAACCGCCTGGCCGCGTGCGGGGTGGTCAGCACTGGAAGCCGGCGGTCCAGTCCCTTCTGGGCGACCCGGTCCCAGTGATCGCCGTGCATGTGTGACAGCACGATGGCGTCGATCTCGGGCAGGTCCACGACGGGAAACGCCGGCGCTCGTAGACGCTTGGACAGCAGACCGTAGCCGAGATACGCATGCTGACCCTGGTGCAGGAAGTTTGGGTCGGTCAACAACGTGATCTCACCCGAAGAAATGAGGGTTGTCGCATTTCCAACGAAAGTGACGGCTATTTCCACGCGAGCTCCGATCCAGCAAGTACCGGTGGGTCGTGGCGGGAGTACCCCGATGGTGTGCGATTATTCGCGCACTTCCGAACGAGTCGGCGTGAAATAAATGTGCATGCGTTCAGCGCCTTCGACTACATGACGAGGCCACGCGGGCCGGTGCTCGTCTCCGGGCCCGGCCATGGGGCGGACGGAGTCGCCCGACCTCCCGGCCAGATAATTCAGGGCCGATGTGACCGCTCCGCCAGAAATTCATCGGGCGTGAGGT
>JAOPVI010000110.1 GCA_025966225.1 Mycobacterium sp.
AAAGCTTTTCGGTTTGACCAACGCCGAAGACGTGGTGGCGTTGCGCGTGGTGCGCGGTGACGGTTTGAAACCGATCTCGGAGGACTTGGCGTTGTCGACGGCCACCATCAAGACTCACTTGCACCACGTCTTCGACAAGACCGACACGCACCGGCAGGCCGAGCTCGTACGCCTGCTACTAGCGATCGTCCCGTAGCGCGTCGCGACTGGTCGGGAATGAGGAGCCCCGCCCGTCGCTTCAACCATCCACGACCGCTGTTGTGCTGCCCATTCGCCGCGCGTCGGCGAGACGTCCACGGGCGTCGAGCCTCACGCAGAGCTCGAGGTACTGCTTGGCGTGGTAGATGTATTCACCAAAGTTGTGTTCCGCCTTGGCTATCCAGGCGCGCGATCTCAGCCACCACAGATCTGCCGCAGGAATGCCGGGCCGTTGGAACTGCCATTCGTCGACGATGCGGTGTGCCTCGTCGAGATCGTCGGTGCCTCCGCGATCGATGAGTAGCCGGACGAGTGCCTCCCCGGCAGAGCCTACTTCGACGCGAATGCCGTGGTCCATGTGAAAGGCGAACAACGCGCGGAGATCCTCGATTGCTTCGTCTCGTCGCCCATTGCGTGCGGCGTCGATCGCGAGGTCGGCAACGATGGCCGTCATCGTGTTGGTCTGCACCTGGTGCTTCTCGATGCTGGCCCGGGCACGTCCGAGGACGTCGATCGCCTCGTCCCGGGACGCATGACGGGCACGCAATAGCACTGTGCCGTAGCCAAACTGGGCGTCGATGATGCCGCAGATGTCACCGAACGACTCGGCACGTCGCAACGTGTCGCGCATGTCACCAACCAACTCGTCGGCCTCGTAGAGGCCCATTGCCGTCATGAAGCTGTAGTTGGCCATTACCATCGCGTAGTTGAGCGGGGTCAGTGCCCGAGCGTGTAGATCCGCCTCTCGAAGATGGCGTCGGCCGCTCGCGCTGTTGCCACGACACATCTCGATGACACCCCGAAAGCTTAGGGCCGCGGCAACTTCCATAGTCGGTCCATCCTGGGGCCGCGCCAGGATCGTTTCAATCACCTTTAGAGCGGCGTCGAACTCACAATTCGCGTAATGCGCGCGGGCGACGGCAATGAGAATGATGTCGATCTCTGGCGTGGCATTCCAGTCGATAGCGGCCAGCATGTGGTGTTCGACTTCCGACGCCAGCGCAGCGGCCTTCGGAACGCAGATGTCGTTGAAGGTAAGCGACATGATGCGTCCGGCAGCTGCGATGGCAAGAGACCTCAGGTCGCCGGTTTGCACGGAAAGTTCACGCAGGTCGCGGTACTGCTCATCGGTGTCGCCGTCGACACCGACGAAGGACTGCGTCGAAATCAGCATGGTTCGCGGTGCGATCCGCATGCCGATGACGTCGTCATGTGCTTCGGGTAACCGGTCGGCGAGGCGGCGTGCGCTGAACCATTGGGCCCGTGCGGCCGGAATGTCTCGCGGTCGGAGCCATCCCGCCGCCCGCATGTGACAGCGGTACGCGTCGGCGAGTTCGCCGGCCGCTTCGAGGTGCGTGGCGATCAGCGCCGAATTCTCGTCGACGGCGCTGGGGTCGCGCGACTCGATCGCCGCGGCCAGTCGGCGGTGGGCCTGCACGCGCGTGGCGCTCAACTGTGATTCATAGGCGACCGTGCGCACCAGCGGGTGTCGAAAGCAATATCGTTGTCGCGGTGCGAATTCGGTCTGATCGATGAACTCTGCCGAGACCAGGTCCGCCAATGCAGACGACCCCAAATCGGGGAGCAGAGCATTCAGGGTATCGACGTCGAACTTGGTGCCGATCACCGCTGCCGCATTCACTATCGCTTTCGCCTCTGCGGGGAGCCGGTCAATGCGGGCCGCCAGTACGGCCTGCACCGTGGCGGGGACACCGATCTCGTCCACACCCCTGACCAAGCGGTAGCGATCGCGGCGGCCCGAGAGCACCCCTCGGTCAGCGAGATCCCGGACGATCTCCTCGACGAAGAAGGGGTTGCCCACCGCAGCCACCGCAATCCGGTCGACCAGAGCGGCCAGCGATGTGTCGTGCCCAAGAAGTTGGTACACCAGCCGAACCGCCATCGCCTCGGTCAGCGGCTGCAGCGAGATCGTCTCGTCTGCGTGCTGCCGTAGCGCACCGCGAAACTCCGGCCGACACGTCATGACGAACATCGACGAGGTTGCCTGGAGTGTGCTGGCGAAATCAGTGAGAACATCGTCGCTCGGGGCGTCAATCCAATGCGCATCCTCCAGCACGAACAAGACCCGCGCCGACCCGGCCAGCGTCGCCCGTGACATCACCTCCACCAGTCGGCGCCGACGACCGTCCACGCTGACCTGCCGTGGCGGGGCATCCGCATCGGCCACGCCCATCACCTCGAACAGGATCTGCGCGTCTGCGCAATCCGATGCCAGAGCCCCACCGCACTGGGCCAGGACACGCGTTCGGGCGTCGCCATCAGTGAGGCCACCCACACCGAACATCGCGCGCAACATCCGCGACAACCCCGTGAAGGCCACCGCCGTGGTGTGAGCCTCACACCGTGCCAACACCACTCGGGAACCCCGGTGGGCAGCCATCGCGCTGAACTCACCGATGAGGCGGGTCTTTCCGAGGCCCGGAGCACCCATCACTCCGACCAGTTGACAGTGTCCCGCATCGAAGATTCCTTGGAGGTGTTCCAAGTCGGCGTCGCGACCCACCATCGCACCCTCGTTGCGGCCCAACACCATCCGGCCCGACTCCACCGCCAGCAGCTGCCGCGCAGGTACCGGGACGTCGGCCCCTTTGATCGAGACTTCTTCGACCGGACCCATCCGGGCGGCGTCGTCCACCAGCCGGGCCGTGGACAACGAACACAACACCCCGCCCGCCGCGGCGGCGGACTCCATCCGCTGCGCCATCCCCACTGGATGCCCCACCGCCGTATACCGGCCCGCACCCGAACCGATGTCGCCCGCGATGACCTCGCCGGAATTGAGTCCGACCCGAACTTGCAAGCGGACACCGTCGCGGTGAAAGACCTCGTCGGCGAACCCCTTGGCGACCGACTGGACCTCCAACGCCGAGATGCATGCCCGCAGCGCATGATCCTCCAACGCCACCGGAGCCCCGAAAAGCGCCATCAAGCCGTCCCCGGTGAACTTGTCGACCGTGCCCTGATAACGCTGGACCACCGCGGCCGCACGATTGAACAACTCGATCAAGATGTCGCGCAGCCGCTCCGTGGGCAGTACCGCCGCCAGCTTCATCGAACCGACCACGTCGGGGAACAGCTCCGTCACCTGCTTGTACTCAGCCGACTGCGTGGCCTGGGTCAGCCGGGCACCGCACTCACTGCTGAACTTCGCCGTCGG
>JAOPVI010000113.1 GCA_025966225.1 Mycobacterium sp.
GTAGGTCCGGCTGTGGTCTAAGAATGGGCGCGGGCTCGGTGACCGTCATCACAGCAGGCGTCAATGTGTGTCCCCGGCCACCTGGAAGGCTTGCCTACCTGCTAGCGGTAATTCCCCACCCCCGCAGCTTCGCCATCGCCTGGTCGCCCGGTCGCCCACGGCGTTCAATACGCGGGGTTCGATTCCGTCATCGGCTCCACGCTTCGACGGGAGGTGCAACCCGGTGTCGTCGAACGCTCGCGGACAACTGGACCGAGCCTTGACGAGGCCGTGCCGCAGTCACGTCAGGACTTACCTGCAAGCTGCGTGCGCCGGGCCAAACCCGCGTCGATCGCATTGACCAGTACTTCCGGCGTTAGCGGCTGGGTGGTGATCTTCGCGCCGAACGGGCGAAGCGAGTCGCGCACCGCGTTGATCAGTGCCGGCGGCGAGCACATTGCGCCGCCCTCGGCCATCCCCTTGTGACCACCCGGGGTGTTTGACGGCGTGATGACGTGGCCGTACTGGAAGTCGGGGAGCTCCGCTGCCGTCGGCAAATGGTAGTCAAGGAACGTCGTGGTGAGGGGATTGCCATCCGCGTCGTACTCGAAGTGCTCGTAGAACACACCTCCGATGCCCTGTGCGACGCCGCCGGCGATCTGGCCTTCCACGATCATCGGGTTGATCATGTTGCCGCAGTCCTCGCTCACGACGTAGCGCAGGATCTTCACGACGCCGGTGACCGGGTCGGTCTCGACGGTCACGGCGTGGCAGGCGTTGGAGAACATGACGAACGGCGCCTTGTAGCGGGTCGAGACCTCCAGACCCGTCTCCGTGCCCGGAGGCAGCGCGTCGGTGTTGAGGTACGCCATCGCCGCCAGGTGCGCGAGTGGCAACGCCCGGCTCGCGTCGCCGCGCACCATCACGACGCCCCCCTCGAAGTCGACCTCCTCGGGCGACGCGCCGAGCGCCGCGGAGCCGAGCTCGATGATCCGGGCCTTGAGCTTGGCCGCGCCGGCCATCGCTGCGCCGCTGAGGATCGCGGCAGAACGGCTGCCGCCGGTCCCCATGCCGTAAGGGGTGGAGGCCGTGTCGCCCTGCGTGAAGCTGATGTCGTCCATGTCCATGCCTAGGTACTCGGCGACGACCTGGGTCGCGGTGGTCTCGAGGCCCTGGCCGTGACCGCCGCTGCTGAAGTACGCGTCGACCTTGCCGCTCGGCCCGACCCGCAGTGTCACGCCCTCTGTACCGAGAGCGCCGAAGCCGAACTGCGGCTCGATGTAGAGCGCCAACCCGATCCCGAGGTAGCGGCCGTCGCGGCGGGCCTCCTCCTGCTGGACGCGGAAGTCGTCGTAGCCGATCATCTGGGCGGCCTGCTCGAGGGTCTCCGACGGGCTCACGGTCTCGTAGACCAGCTGGCTGGCCGTCACATAGGGCAGGTCGCTCTGGTGTAGTACGTTTCGCCGACGGATCTCCAGCGGGTCGATCCCGAGCTCCTCGGCGACGACGTCCATCATCTGCTCGCGCCCGACCGTCTCCATCATCCAGGGGCCGCGGTAGGCGCAGTGTCCGCTGGTGTTGGTGTACACGCCCTGCGCGGTGTAGGCGAGGTGGTCGACCTTGTACGGGCCGGGGAACATCCCCGCGGCCATGGCGGCCACGGTGCCGTCGCCCACGTTGGGGAAGGCGCCGACGTTCTCGATGTGGTGCGCCTTCAGTGCCAGCAGGTGGCCGTCGTCGTCGACGCCGAACGACGTCGTCAGTATCTCCTCGCGGGCGTGCCCGGCGGCGATCAGGTTCTCGGCGCGGTCCTCTGTCCACTTCACCGCACGGCCAAGCACCTTGGCCGCCAAGATGATCGCGAAGTCCTCGCGGCCTAGGAACATCTTCTGCCCGAAGCTGCCGCCGACGTCGGGCATGACGACGTGGATGTGGTCCTCTGGCACGTCGAGTAGCCGCGCCGTGGCCAGCCGCGTCTCGTGGGCAGACTGGCTCGAGACGACGATCTCCATGTGCTGGCGGTAAGCGTCCCAGGACGCGATGATGCCGCGGCACTCCATCGGCACGCACAGGTAGCGGTGCTGCTCGAACGTCTCCGTGAAAACGCGCGGGGCCGCCACCATGGCGGCGTCGTAGAGCGGATTGTCCACGGCCGGGATATCGCCGGAGATGTTGTCCTCGAGCTCTGGGTGTACGAGGTGCGCGGCCTCGAGGCCCTGCGCCATCGTGACGACCGCTTGCTCGGCGTCGACCTCGATGTCAACCAGTTCGGCGCCGTCCTCGGCGCGGTAGCGCGAATCGGCGATCACTACCGCGATGGGCTCGCCGACGTAGCGGAGATCGTGCTCGGCCAGCGCGCGGTGTGGGTGCCGGTGGCCGTCCGGGCCCATCATGGTCACCCAGTACGTGTGGGCGTGCGGGTGAAGGTCCTCGGCGGTGAAGACCGCGACGACCCCGTCCATCGCGGCCGCGGCGCTGGCGTCGACCGACAGCAGTGCACCTCGCGCGATCGGGCTCCGTACGAACGCGGCGTAGAGCTGGCGCGGCAGCTCCACGTCGTCGAGGTAGCGGCCGTGACCGGTGGCGAACCGCGTGTCCTCGCGGCGCTTGACGGACTGCCCGACGTAGGACTTGGTGCCGCGCAGGTCGACCTCGGTCATGCCGACACCTCGCTCGTGCTCGCTCCGTGGCCGTAGACCCCACCGGGCGGGCTCTGCCCGGCAGCCTGCTTCACGGCGCGCACGATGCCCTGGTAGCCGGTGCAACGGCATAGGTTGGCGCCGAGGGCCTCTCGGATCTCCTGGTCGGACGGATCGGGGTTGGCGTCGAGGAAGGCGGTCACCGACACGACCAGCCCTGCGGTGCAGAAGCCGCACTGCAACCCGTGGTTTTCCTGGAAGGCCACCTGCACCGTGTTGAGCGAGCCGTCGGCGTTGTTGAGGCCCTCGATCGTCGTGATCTCGGAGCCCTCGCACTGCACCGCGAGCAGCAGGCAGGCCCGCACCGCCTTGCCGTCCATCAGCACGGTGCAGGCACCGCAGACCCCTTGCTCGCAGCCCAGGTGCGTGCCGGTCAGCCGCAAGTCCTCGCGCAGAGCGTCGGCCAGCGTCTTGCGCGGCTCGACGCGAACCTTGTGCTGCTCACCGTTGATGCTCAGGCGCACGGGCACCGCGGGCGGCAGGTCGTCGTAGTCGTCAGGCATCTGCGGCTTCCTCCAGGGCGCGGGCCAGCGCCCGAGCGGTCAGTGCGGCGGCGATCCGACGGCGGTAGCCGCCACTGGCGTGGATGTCGCTCGGCGCATCGAGGTCGGCCACCGCGGCCTCGCACAGCCCCTCGAGGTCGAGGTCGGCTGGCGTGCTGCCGATCAGTTCGGCTTCCAGCGCGGCGAGACGGACGGGCACCGAGCCCATCCCCAGCAGCGCGACACCGGCCTTCGCCACCTTGCCGGCCTCGACGTGGACGGCACAGACGACACCGGCCAGGGCGAAGTCGCCGCTGCGGCGGGCAAGTTCCTCGATCGCATAGCCGGACCCGGTCCCCCAGGTCGGGAAGCGGACGCCGACGAGCATCTCCTCGGCCTGCAGGGTCGTCGTGAACGTCGACACGAAGAACTCGAGCGCAGGCACCGTGCGGGACCCGGCGCTGTTGGCGACGTCGATTTCGGCATCGAGTGCGATCGCAACGGCCGGCCACTCCGCTGCCGAGTCGGCATGGGCGAGCGAGCCGCCCAACGTGCCGCGGTTGCGGATCGGGAAGTGCCCGATGTGCGGCGCCACGCGCGACAGCAACGGCAGCGCGGCGGCCACCACCGGATCGTGCTCGAGAGTGGCGTGGCGAATCATCGCGCCGAGCGTCAGCGTGTCACCCTCGTGCCGGATGTCGGCCAGCCCAGGCACCCGGTTGACGTCGACGATGACGTCGGGCCGGGCCAACCGCATCGCAAGGACGGGCACCAGGCTCTGGCCGCCCGCCAAGACCTTCGCCTCGTCGCCGTGCTCCGTGAGCAACCCGAGCGCCTCGTCCAGCGTGGTCGGGGCCTGGTAGGTGAACGGGGGTGGCTTCACGGTTGGCCCAACCGCTGAGGGGAACTCGTGTCAAGCGCGGGGCCGCACTCCGACGATCGTGGCGAGCACGACGGGCTCACCGATTGAACTTCGTTGCTGATCACCAAGCTCACCCCCCGGGGAACCGAATGTGCGGGCCAACGCACACTCCGTAATCTAGATCACAACGAGCGCTGAAGATACCGCCAATTTCTCAGCAAAACCGCAGGCAACCTGGGGACAAGGACAAGGAGACTCATGCTTCTCGAGAACAGCTTCCGCGTGCCCGTCCCGGTGGACGAGGCCTGGTTGGTCCTACTCGACGTGCAGCGCGTGGTGCCTTGCATGCCGGGCGCGACGCTTAGCGAGGTCGACGGCGACTCCTTCAAGGGCAAGGTGAAGGTCAAGGTCGGCCCAATCGTCGTGATCTACAGCGGCACCGCCGAGTTCGTGGAGAAGGACGCGGCGCTGAAGCGGGTCGTCATGTCGGCCACCGGCAAGGAGACCAAGGGCGCCGGCACGGCCAAGGCGATCGTCACGGCAACCCTGGTGCCCGCAGGCGACGAGACGGAAGTGAAGGTGACGACCGATCTCGCGATCACCGGCAAGCCTGCGCAGTTCGGCCGCGGCGTCATGGCCGACGTCAGCAACGCACTGATCGGGCAGTTCGCGACCTGCCTGGCAGCGGACATGGCCAGTTCGAGCGTGGAATCTGCCCAGGCGCCGGCCAACGGAGCGCTCTCCGGCGAAACCGCCAGCCCCGCCATGGGCAACGCAGTGTCTGAGCCGGTCATGGACGGGCACGCCGCCGGAGTCGCGGGCGCCTCCGCAGCCCGCCCACCGTCTGCGGCGCCCGACGTCATCGACCTGCTCGGGGTTTCCCGCGGTCCGGTCCTCAAGCGACTCGCGCCAGTGGTCGCCGTCATACTGCTCGGCGGAGCGCTCGTCGCGCTACTGCGGCGACGTCTGGCTGCGTGACAAACTCTTCCGTCGCCTTCAGGCGCGGAGTAGCCGCGTAGCGGTGAACCTCGATGCGGTGGCCGTGGTCCAGCGCGCGAAAGGCGGGCTACCCGCCGGAAAGGCCGTGGCCACCAGCGTGATACCGGCAGGACGGCGATCCGGCGCGGGTGTATCGAGTGGTCATTCCTTGACTGTGGTGGCCGGGGCGGGGTCTGTGCGTATGGGTGTGAGAGTCAGCGAAGTCGATGCCCTGCGTGTGATGGTTGTTTGCGCGACCGCCGACGCACCTCTCACGTGAAGTAGAGGTCGGGCATCTGCCGCCAGGCTTGCAGAAGTCGCTTCTCCTCGGCGCTCCCGCGGCCCGGCCTGCCTGCTGCGGCGCCCAGCATCGAATCGACCGCCACCATGGCGAATTCGGGAAAGCGTGGGTGGGCGGCCCGCTCTTCGCCGAGCAGCGCCTTACACAGGTCGAGGTTCGCGCGGCTGAACTCACGCTCCAGCGGCTTGAGGTACTCCCGCATCTCGGGATCGTGTCGGGCCGCAATCAGCAACTCAAGCGATGCTCCGCCCAAGGGACCCGACACGACCTGCCACAGCAGCGCGGCCCAGTCCTCTGACTCCGATGCTTGGGCGGCGCGCAGTCGTACTTCGCCGACCTTCGTCGCATACAAATGGCGAGCCGCGGCGCTGATCAGTTCTCCGCGAGAACCGTAGTAGTGCAGCAGAACTCCACGCGACAAGCCCGACTGCTTCTGCACCTCCAGGGTGGTGGTCGCCGTGTAGCCGCGTTCGATGAGGATCGCGACGCACGCGTCGAGCAACTTGCGCTGCGCGGCCTGCCTGCGATCACTCTGACTAATACGAGCGCGCGGGGCGGCCGACGAATTCCGTGTTGCAGTCACCGTGAACTCCTGACGTGGTCCGGCAGATTGACACACTATGGGCATTACCGTGAATAATAGTCATTATTGACTGTTTATTCCATTAGACGGCAAACGGAGTTCGATGTGACGACCGGTCCGTTGTCGGGTGTGAAGGTGCTCGAGATCGCCAGCATCGGTCCGGGACCCTTCTGCGGAATACTCCTTGCGGATCTGGGCGCCGACGTGGTCCGCGTCGACCGACCCGGCGGTGGCGGAATCACGCTGGTGCCTCGGGCCGAAGACCTCCTCAACAGGGGAAAGCGCTCGATCGCCGTCGATCTCTCGCAACCGGGCGGTGCCGAGACAGTGCTGTCGCTGGTCGATCATGCCGACATTCTCTTCGAGGGATTCCGGCCAGGGGTGGCCGAGCGGCTGGGCATCGGTCCGGATCCGTGTCTGGCACGACGGCCGCAAATCGTCTACGGACGGATGACCGGATGGGGTCAGGACGGGCCGCTCGCCTCGACCGCGGGACACGACATCACCTACATCGCAACCACCGGCGCCCTCCACGCGATCGGCCGAGCCGGTGGTTCCCCGCAGATCCCGCTCAACCTTTGGGGTGACTTCGCAGGCGGAAGTATGTACCTGTTGGTCGGACTGCTCGCCGCACTCGACGAGGCACGACGAAGCGGCCGCGGCCAAGTCGTCGATACTGCCATCGTCGACGGCACCGCCCACCTGATGACGATGATCTACAACGTGTACGCCGCGGGCATCTGGTCCGACGAACGCGGCACCAACCTCGGCGATGCCGGCACCCCGTATTACGGCGTCTACGCGACCTTGGATGAGAAGCACATGGCCGTCGGCGCATTGGAGCCAAAGTTCTGCGCAGAGTTCATGCGACTGCTCGGGTTGCCGCCCGATCCGGCCGCGCAGTCGGACCCCGCCGCATGGCCACATCTCAAGACCCACATCAGCGACGCGTGCGTGGCACCCGTACTCGGTCTCGCCGATGCGCCCGAGCACCCCCACCTGGCTGCCCGCGGGACTTTCTTCGCGAGCGACGGGGTCACCCAACCGGCCCCCGCACCGCGATTCTCGCGCAATGGTGGACGGCCCGTCATGCGTACCCGGCGAACACACCGAGGAAAAATTGGCTGGCTGGCTGAACTGAGATTTCTCCGACTGGCACTCGGTACGGAACCGCCAAACCAGTCATAACGGACCAGTTTTGCCTTTGGCCGGGTAAGGTCGGTCACGCGCCTGGACTCTTGCGCCCCGACATCTCAGCGAGGAGCGCGGACACGTGGCAGCTCAGAAGAAGCCGAACATCGTCATGATCATGGCCGACGACGTCGGCACCTGGAACCTCAGCGCGTATCACCGCGGCATGATGGGCGGCTCGACGCCCAACATCGACCGCATCGCCAAAGAAGGCGCGCTCTTCACCGACTACTACGGTCAGCAGTCGTGTACCGCTGGGCGGGCCGCGTTCATCACCGGCCAGACCCCGTTCCGCACGGGACTTTTAAAGGTTGGCATGCCCGCCGCCAAGCAGGGGCTCCAGGATTCCGACCCGACCATCGCCGAACTGCTGAGGCCGCTGGGCTACACCTCGGCGCAGATCGGCAAGAACCACCTCGGCGACCGCAACGAGTACCTGCCCACCGTGCACGGCTTCGACGAGTTCTACGGCATCCTCTACCACCTCAACGCGATGGAAGAGCCGTACGACAACGAGTACCCCAAGGATCCCGCTTTCCACGACCGCTTCGGCCCGCGGAACATCTTGGACACCAAGGCAACCGACGTCGACGACCCGACCGAGCATCCGCGCTGGGGCAAGGTCGGCAAGCAGACGATCGAGGACGGCGGCCCCCTGCCCCCGCACCCGGGCATGGACGACGCCGCCAAGACCAACATGGAGGACGTCGACCCCGAACTCGTTCGTCGATCGCTGGACTTCATCGACCGCTCGGTGGCGGCGGACACGCCGTTCTTCCTGTGGCACAACTCCACGCGCTGCCACGTGTGGACCCATCTCTCGCCAAAGTGGGAGGGCAAGAGCGGCTTTGGACTCTTCGCAGACGCAATGATGGAGTTGGACTGGGAGGTCGGGCAGATCCTCGACAAGCTCGATGAACTCGGTATCGCCGATGACACCATCGTGCTGTTCACCAGTGACAACGGCGCCGAGGTCTTCAGCTGGCCCGACGGCGGCAATCACCCGTTCCGCGGCGAGAAGGGCAGCACCTACGAGGGCGGGTTCCGGGTGCCCATGGTGGCCAAGTGGCCCGGCGTCATCGAACCCGGCACCATCGTCAACGAGATCGTGGCGCACGAGGACTGGCTGCCCACCATCCTGGCCGCGGCCGGTGATCCGGACATCAAGGAGAAGCTCTTGACCGGCCACCAGGCCGGCGACAAGACCTTCAAAGTTCACCTCGACGGATACGACTTCACGCCCTACTTCAAGGGCGCGGTGGACGAGGGACCACGCCGCGAGATCTTCTACTTCAGCGACAACGCCGACCTGATGGCGGTGCGGTACAACGCCTGGAAGCTCAATTTCAAGACCATCGTCGGCAATCTCTTTACCGGCAAAGAGGATTCAACCAACGTTCCCGTCGTGACCAACCTCCGGCAGGACCCGTGGGAGCGTTACCAGACCGAAGGCATGCTGTACGGCCGCTGGTGGGGCGAAAAGCTGTGGACGATGGTGCCTGCCATCAACATCGTCGGCGAGTTCCTCGCGACCTTCCAGGAGTATCCGCCCAGCCAGGCGTCGGGCACCCTCAGTGTCGAGAAGGCGCTGCAGATGTTGCAAGACGGCACCCTCAAGAACTGAGCCGGCACAGGAAACGTCGTGGATTGCGTCGGCGGAGGGCTGCCTCCCGTAAGGAACTGCCATTCGATGTAGTCCTCGCGACCTCGATGCTCCAGGTCGGGGCGGACGTGCAACGGCTCGGACTGATGCTCGTCGTCGGACAGCCGAAGAACACCGCCGAATACATCCAGGCCTCCGTCATCGGCTCTATGAGGATGCAGCACGGCTGTGCTGGTACGGACCCTGCTAACGAGGCAATCCGCGTCTTCGGGTCTACCGATTCCTGCGTCGCATCCATTGGAAGGGCATCGCCGCTGCGAAAAGGACGAGCCGCGCAAACGCCTCCGCGCCGTCGGCAAGAACGGGATA
>JAOPVI010000134.1 GCA_025966225.1 Mycobacterium sp.
TCTCGAGGCCCAGTTCGCGGGCCAACCCGAAGTGCTGGATCGACACGTCGGCCTCGGTGCAGTGGGTGGCGATGCGGCAGATCGATCCGCCGTTGCCCTGCGCCTCCTTGATGTCCTCCTTGGTGCCCAGACCGGGCAGCATCAGGAAGGCGATCTTGGATTCCTTGGCCGTCTCGGCGGCCAGCTTGATCAGCTCCTGCTCCGGGGTCTTGGAGAAGCCGTAGTTGAAGCTCGACCCGCCGAGCCCGTCGCCGTGGGTGACCTCGATGACCGGCACCCCCGCAGCGTCCAGCGCCGCGACGATCGAGCCGACCTCGTCCTTGGTGAACTGATGGCGCTTGTGGTGGCTCCCGTCACGCAGCGACGTGTCGGTCATCCGCACGTCCCAGACGGGGTTGAAGAAGATGTCGGTCATGCTTGTGCACCTCCTGCTGTGGCAGACAGAGATTCCTTCGCGATCTCCTCGCCCACCTTGGTCGCCGCGGCGGTCATGATGTCCAGATTTCCAGCGTAGGGCGGCAGGTAGTCACCCGCACCCTCCACTTCCACGAAGACGGTGACCAGCGCCTGGCCGCCCGAATGCACCGACGGCGGGTCGAACTGCGGCTCGTTGAGCAACCGGTACCCGGGCACGTAGGTCTGCACCTGCGCGACCACGTCCTTGATCGACTTGGCGATCGCATCCTGGTCGGCGTCCTCGGGGATGGCACAGAAGATGGTGTCGCGCATGATCATCGGCGGTTCGGCTGGGTTCAGGATGATGATGGCCTTGCCCCGCGCGGCGCCACCGATGACCTCGACGCCCCTGCTGGTGGTCTTGGTGAACTCGTCGATGTTGGCGCGGGTACCCGGCCCGGCCGACGCCGACGACACCGATGCGACGATCTCCGCATACCGCACGTCGACGACGCGACTCACCGCGTAGACCATCGGGATGGTGGCCTGCCCACCGCAGGTCACCATGTTGACGTTCGGGGCATCGAGGTGCTCGCGCAGGTTGGCCGGCGGGATGACCCCGGGCCCGACGGCGGCCGGGGTCAGGTCGATGGCGCGGATGCCTGCCTCTGCATACCGCGGCGCGGCGTCGCGGTGCACGTAGGCGCTGGTGGCCTCGAACACCATGTCGGGCTTCTCGTCGAGCGCGAGCAGCCAGTCCACGCCCTCGTGGCTGGTCTCCAGGCCCAGCTTTCGAGCCCGCGCCAAACCCTCGCTCTCGGGGTCGATGCCGATCATCCAGCGCGGCTCGAGCCACTCCGAACGCAGCAGCTTGTACAGCAGATCGGTGCTGATGTTGCCCGACCCGACGATCGCGACGGTTGCCTTGTGCGGCATGTGTACTCCTCTTTACTCGAAAGACAGGTGGACGGAACCCAGCCCGTCGAATTGAGCTACGAAATCGTCGCCTGGCCGTGCATCTATCGCACGCGTGCAGGACCCAGGCAGCACGATGTCGCCGGCCTTCAAACGCACCCCGAACTGGTCGACCTTGCGGGCCAGCCAGGCCACCGCGGTGACCGGATTGCCGAGCACGGCATCGCTGCGGCCCTCGGCGACGACCTCACCGTTGCGGGTCAGCACCGCGTCGATGTTGCAGATGTCGATGTCCTTGGGCGAGACCCGCTCCTTGCCGAGCACCCAGCCTGCCGACGAGGCGTTGTCGGCGATCGTGTCGCAGAGCTTGATCTTCCAGTCGGAGATCCTGGTGTCGATCAATTCGATCGAGGGGGCGTAAGCAGCTGTCGCCGCCAGCACGTCGTCCTCGGTGCAACCTTCGCCAGGGAGATCGTCGGCGAGGATGAAGCCCACCTCGACCTCGACGCGGGGATACAGATAATTCGCCGACTTGACCGGCCTGTCTTGGAAGACCTCCATCTCGTCGAGCAGATGGCCGTAGTCGGGTTCGTCGACGTTCATCATCTTCTGCATGGCCTCAGACGAGAGCCCGACCTTGGGGCCTATGCCGCGGGCGCCCTCGGCGACCCGCTGCCGGATGTTGATCAGCTGGATTTCGTAGGCGTCGACGACGTCGATGTCGGTTTCTCTGGCGGTCAGCGGACTGATCGGGACGCGGCTACGCTCGGCTTGAGCCAAGTCGGCGGCCAGCCAGTCGCGCACCTCGACGGACAGCATTTCGTGAAGTCCCCTCACTTCGTCAACCGGCGCAGTTGTGGGTCGGCCGGGCAATTCTATAACGTGTTCTACATGACTGAGCAGGAGTACGACGTCGTCGTGGTCGGCAGTGGCGCCGCCGGCATGGTCGCCGCCCTCACCGCTGCCCACCAGGGACTCTCGACAGTAGTCGTTGAGAAGGCCCCGCACTACGGAGGTTCCACTGCGCGGTCAGGTGGTGGCGTGTGGATCCCGAACAACGAGATCCTCCGACGTGACGGCGTCACGGACACGCCCCAGGACGCGCGCACCTACCTGCACAGCATCATCGGCGACGTCGTCCCCGCGGGGAAGATCGACACCTTCCTCGAGCGCGGGCCCGAGATGCTGTCGTTCGTGCTCGAGAATTCGCCCCTGAAGCTGTGCTGGGTGCCCGGGTACTCCGACTACTACCCCGAGAGCCCGGGCGGGAAGGCCACCGGTCGGTCCGTGGAGCCCAAGCCGTTCAACGCCAAGAAGCTCGGACCCGACGAGGCCGGCCTCGAGCCGCCCTACGGCAAAGTGCCGATGAACATGGTCGTGATGCAGCAGGACTACGTCCGACTGAACCAGCTCAAGCGCCATCCACGCGGGGTGCTGCGCAGCCTCAAGGTCGGCATCCGGGCGACCTGGGCCAAGGCCACCGGCAAGAACCTGGTCGGGATGGGCCGCGCCCTGATCGCCCCGCTGCGCATCGGCCTCCAGAAGGCAGGCGTGCCCGTCCTGCTCAACACCGCGCTTACCGACCTCTACGTGGAGGACGGCATCGTGCGGGGCATCTATGTACGTGACATGAATGCGCCGGAATCGGCTGAACCGCGGCTGATCCGGGCGCGACGCGGCGTCATCCTCGGCAGCGGCGGCTTCGAGCACAACGAGCAGATGCGGGTGAAGTACCAGCGCGCGCCGATCACCACCGAGTGGACCGTGGGCGCGGTCGCGAACACCGGCGACGGCATCCTGGCCGCTGAAAAGCTCGGCGCCGCTTTGGAGTTGATGGAAGACGCGTGGTGGGGCCCGACGGTGCCGCTGGTTGGCGCGCCGTGGTTCGCCCTGTCCGAACGCAACTCCCCCGGATCGATCATCGTCAACATGGCAGGCAAGCGGTTCATGAACGAGTCGATGCCATACGTGGAGGCCTGTCACCACATGTACGGCGGCGAGTACGGCCAGGGCGCCGGTCCTGGCGAGCACATTCCAGCCTGGCTGATCTTCGACCAGCAGTACCGGGACCGCTTCATCTTCGCGGGTCTGCAAGCAGGCCAACGGATTCCGAAGAAGTGGTTGGAGACCGGCGTGATCGTGAAGGCTGACACGCTCGAGGAACTGGCCGGATTGACGGGGCTGTCCCCTGACGCGCTGACGGCAACGGTCGAGCGTTTCAACGGTTTCGCACGATCCGGGGTCGACGAAGACTTCAAGCGCGGCCAAAGTGCGTACGACCGGTACTACGGCGACCCGACCAACAAGCCCAACCCCAACCTCGGCGAACTCAGCCACGCGCCGTACTACGCGGCGAAGATGGTGCCCGGCGACCTCGGCACCAAGGGCGGCGTTCGCACCGACGTGAACGGCCGCGCGCTACGCGACGACGATTCGATCATTGCTGGCCTCTACGCGGCAGGCAACGTCAGCTCGCCGGTGATGGGGCATACCTATCCCGGGCCGGGCGGCACCATCGGACCCGCGATGACGTTCGGATACCTGGCCGCCCTGCACCTCGCCGCCGGAGCCGCACCGGCGGCGACATCAGACGCCGGAGCCGGCCCGGCGGCGACATCAGATGCAGAGCAGGCCTGACGTGCCGATCGACATCGACGTGGCGCTCGCCGCCGAACTGCCCGCCGACGAGTTCTCCTGGACCAGTAGCGACGTGCAGCTGTACCACCTCGGGCTCGGAGCCGGTTCCGATCCGATGGACCCGCGTGAGCTGCGGTATCTCACCGACGACACCCCGCAGGTGCTGCCGACGTTCGGCAACGTCGCGCAGACCTTCCACATGACCAAGGCGCCGACCGTCCAGTTCCCGGGCATCGACATCGAGCTGTCCAAGGTGCTGCACGCCAGCGAGGCCGTCACCGTCCCCGGGTCCATCCCGCCGTCGGGCACCGGCATCGCGGTCACGCGCTTCACCGACATCTGGGACAAGGGCAAGGCCGCCGTCATCTGGTCGGAGACAGAAGTGAAGGCACCCGACGGCACCCTGCTGTGGACTCAGAAGCGGTCGATCTTCGCGCGTGGCGAAGGTGGCTTCGGTGGCGAGCGCGGGCCGACAGGAGCTCAGTCGTCGTTCGACCCCTCGCAGCGTGCGCCGGACTTCGAACTTGCCGTTCCGGTATCGCCGCAGCAGGCGCTGCTCTACCGGATGTGCGGGGATCGCAATCCGCTTCATTCGGACCCGCACTTCGCCTCCGCGGCTGGCTTTCCCAAGCCGATCCTGCACGGGCTCTGCACCTACGGCATGACAGCAAAGGCCATGACCGACCTGCTGCTCGACGGCGACGCCTCGCGGGTCGGCAGCTACGGCGCTCGATTCGCGGGCGTGGTGTATCCCGGCGAGACGCTCAAGGTGAGCATCTGGAAGGAAGGCGACGGCTTTCAAGCGGTCGTCACCGCACCAGAGCGCGACGACGCCGTCGCGTTGGCGGGCGTCGAGTTGATCCCGGCGTAGCCGACCGCTCAGCAATGTACGACGTGGCAATGTTGCCGAGTCTTCATCTGCGGTAATTTCCAGCTGGTTCGTGTCGGTGCACTGGGACGATATCCGCGGTCAATGGGCGGTTGAACGACCGCATCGGTGCTCCGATCAACGGGCACTTTTCTTTGCTGGAAGAGCGGATCGCGTTCACCGCGGTCGTCGATTCGAGCAAAACCGCGCGCTAGTGGTCACTGAGCCCCGCCGCACCGGCGTCGCAGACGCTCACCACCGCGGACGTGAATTGCGGCGCCACAACGGATCCGCGGTCACCAATCGACCAGTGACCTGCTAGTTTCGTGTGAAGTCACCATCCCGTCGGGGGATGCCGCTAGCAGTTACCTTCAGGAGGACACGGAACGTGAAGTTCACCAACGCACTGGCTGCCGCGGCGGCTGTCGCCGCAGCGGGGTCCATTGGCTTCGTCGTCGACACGCCGCTCGCGGCCGCCGATGCGACCACCCAGACGCTGGGCTCGCAGGGCAAGCTCGTCGACGGCACGGGCAACGTCGTCCAGGGCTGGACCATAAGCAATCTCAAGGTCAGCTCGGACACCATCCCCCATCAGGTGAACGGCACGCTGTGGGAGGCCACCGCCACCGACGAGGCCGTCCAGGGCGGCGCCACGCCGATCGTGTCGAACCTGAACGCACGTGCCCGCGACGGCGAGACCTACCGAGTGCTTTTCGGTGCCGCCACTCCACAGGGCGTCAACCCGGCAACCCTCGCACAGGGCGAGAAGACCACCGGCAAAGTCTACTTCGACGTGACGGGTGAAGCGCCCGACAGCGTCGTCTACAACGCAGGCGGCCAAGACGTGCTCTTGTGGGTGGGCTCGCCGGCGTCCAATCAGGGTGCACCGACGTACAGCGGGCCAGCGCGCAGCGGAAGTGGTTCGAGCAGTTCGACCGCACCGAGCACCACGCCGACGCCAGGCGCGACGCCTGCCACGCCGGCGGCCGACGGCACGGTGCCGCCTGCGACGGCGGCCCCGCTTTCCAGCGGTAGCCAGGGCACGCCGCTTCCTGCGGGTAGCGCGGGAACGCCGGTCCCGGCGGGTAGCACGGGCACCCCGCTTCCTGCCACCGAGGGTGCGCCGCTGCCCGCGAGCGTGGGCACGCCCGCGAGCGCAGGAACGCCCGCCCCAGCGGGCACGCCCACTCCGGCGGTAGCACCCGCAGCCGTTGGCAGCCAGGGCACTCCTGCGGCTCCTGCCGCTCCGCCGACCGTCGTCGTGGTGCCGCCGGCTAGCTGAGCATCACGAGTGGTCTGACCACCACGCGTACATCTGGTCGAGGGTCGGTCCTTCTGGGCCGGCCCTCAGCACGTTGAGCACCAATTGGGCATCGTTGGTCCACACCACTTGGGGTTGCCCGTGCGGCATGCCGCAGACGAGCGTCCCGGCGACCTTCTGCGGGGTGGCGTTGCGACGCCACGGACCCGGCGACTGAATGTTGCCCGGGCAGTCGACGACGTCGGCGTCCGCAAGGACCGCGTCGACTGCGGCGCTCAGCGCGGCTTCGTCCTTCATTAGCGCGTAGGTCGCCGAAGGCGGCCCACCAGCGTCGGTGTTCTTCGTGCAATTCACCATCGCGACAGCGCCTTTCGGCGCCTCGGCCGGCGTGCAGGCGTCCTCCGAATAACCCACGGGCAGCAGTGCCGTCAGCCGGTTCTGCGCCTCGGCGTCCACCGTCGGGGTCGAAGAAGCCGACGTGGCGGACGGCCACAGCACCCAGCCCAAGATGCCGACGAGCGCCACACCGGACACGGCTGCGGCAGCGACGATCGGCTGGTTGCCATGGCGCTTGACAGTCGTCGTCCGCGGGTCGACTGCCAACGGCTCGGTGAAGCGACTCGGGTAGACCCGGGGCGTCAGCACGCGTACCGGGCTGGTGTCCTCGTCCCCCGGCTCGGGAGGATGCGCCTCCCAAGGCAATGGCGGATCGGATGGCGGATCGGATGGCGGACCGGCCTCCCCCGGTGGCGGCGTCGTCATGCCCTTGGCTCCGTATCGCTCACTGTCACTGCACAACCCAACACATCGGCAACGAGGGTAATAGGTGGCATCCCGTGGAACCGTCAGGAGTGGCTTGACCACCACACGTACAACTCGCCGAGATTCGGGGTGTCCCGCGCTCCGTCAACGGAGCCCAGCACCAGATTGGCGTCGTCGGTCCATGCCACCGTCGGGGTGCTGCCCCGGAAGCCGCAGAAGAGTGTGCCACTGACCTGCTGCGGCGTGGCATTTCGTCGCCAGGGGCCCGGCGACTGAATGTTGCCAGGACAGGTGACCATGGTGGAGTTGGAGACGATCTCGCCGAACGCTCCCTGGAGCGCAGCGTTGTCCCTGGCCAACGTGTAGGTCGCCGACGGTGGGCCGCCCGCGTCGGAGTTCGCCGTACAACTCACCTTCGCCCGTGCATCTTTCGGTGTTTCGACCGGCTTGCACGAATCGGCGGCGTAACCCGCGGGAACCAGTCCCAAGAGTCGGGTTTGCGCCTCTGAATTCGGCGGCGCCGACGAAGTCGACGTGGTGGCTTCGCTGGACGAATCGGACCCGCCGGACGGCCAGAACAGCCAGGTCGCCAGGCTGACGATCAGCACCGCACCGACCCCGAGGAGAATCGGGGCAACGGGAGATCGCTTGGGCTTGACCTGCATTGCGCGCGGGTCGACCGCGAACGAGGCCGTGACCCGACTTGCGATCGACTCCTGCGCGGGCGGCGGGCGATACGCATACGGAGGCACGATGCCGACCGGTGCCGTGTCGACCACGTCGGGGTCTTCCGGGGGCGGCTCCGATTTCATCGCCTCGACCTGTTCGGTCAGGGCACGGGCGAAGTCCGAACAACGGGCGAACCGGTGTTCGGGCAACTTGGCCAGGGCCTTGGCCAGCACGGGGTCGAGTGCGGCGAGCTCCGGGTGCGTCTGGCCCAGAGCCGGTGGCGGGGTGTGCAGTTGGTGATCGATCACGACCTCTGGGTCGGTATTCGAGAACAGCGGCGCACCGCTCAGCAGTCGGTACGCCGTCGCTGCCAGCGCGTACTGGTCGGCGGGGCCGCCGACGACCTCGCCCCGCAGTTGTTCTGGGGCGCAGTAGGCGACGGTTCCCACGGTCATGTTCGACGTCGTGGATTCGCCGTTGTCGTTGACATCGTGGGCTATCCCGAAGTCGGTCAAGAGGATTCGTTGATCACCGTCATCGTCGAGATGAGTCAGCATGATGTTGGCCGGCTTGACGTCGCGGTGCAGCAGGCCCCGCTTGTGCGCGCTGTCCAGTGCGTTGGCGACCGCGGTCACGATGCGGGCCACGTCTTCGGCAGGCATGCCTGCGGGATAGCGCTCGGCAGCCAGGCGGGCCGCATCGAGCCCGTCGACGTAGTCCATGGAGATCCACAGCTGTCCGGCGTCCTCCCCGCGGTCGTGCACGCCGACGATGTTCGGATGCCACATCGTCGACGCGAGATCGGCCTCGCGGTTGAAGCGGACCCGATATTCGTCATCGGCCGACCAACCCAGCGGAAGCAGCTTCAACGCGTCGAGCCGCGGAAGCCTCGGATGCTGCGCGAGGTAGACCTCGCCCATACCGCCGGAGCCCAGCAATTCCACGATCTTGTACCCGGCGAAGATCTGACCGTTGGCCAACGCCTCGCCCGGCTGGTGCGGCGGTGGCGGCGCGTCATCGGTCGGCGGCGGCGAACTCATGCGCCTACCTCCGTGTCCATCACGGCCCCCGGAGAATTCCCATGCATTGCCCATGAGAGTAATAGGCGACGGCGTCTTGGTGCGCCCGTGTGTCCGATCAGCCGGAAGCTACATCCTGCGCGAGAGGTCTTCGTCGCCGCGGCGCGAATGCTCGGGCGGAGCCACCGGCGCTGGGCCCGCATTGTGCTGGCGCTCACCGGGTCCCGCAGCCTCGGCAGGAGGTCGTTCGGCGGGCGCCTCGTGCTGCCTGGCCTCGCGGTCGTGCTGTGGGTCCTGCGCCTCGCGATTGTCTTCGCCCTCCCGCGACTGCGCTGGCGGAGCCCCGGTAGCCGCGCCGGAGGACCCCTGGCCGCCGCCTGCCTGACCGCCTGCACCCTGACTGGCGGATGGCTGCCCGGCACCGGGTGATCCGGCCTGTGGTGAGTCACCGCCTTTCGAGCCGCCGCCACTCTGCGCAGCCTTCATCGCCTGCTCCATCAGCGATCCGAAGATGCTGGAGCCGCCACCTGCGCCCCCACCGGCCTTGCCCGCCTGCTGAGCCATCTGGCCGACCTGGCCGAGCATCTGGCCCAGCTGGCCGATGCCCTGGCCGCCCTGATCGTCGGCGTTCTGGTACGCCGACTTCGCGGAATCCACCTTGCCGGAGAACATCGTCTCCTTGGCCTGCAACGCCGTCACGTTCGCGGCGAGTGGAGCGGACAACGTGGGCAGCACGGCGGCGATCGTCATGCTCAAGCCATCCTCGCCGGGCGAAATGGTCGGCATCGGCGGCATGTCCACCGACGCGGGATCCCAGGACGTACCTTCCTGCATCCCAAGTGGGTCACCCATCAGCGCGGACCTCCTGATTCACCAGTCATCGTCAACCTCGTCGCCCAAGTCGTATTCGAGTGCGGGCGGAGGAGCCAGCGAGGCAGCGGTACCGCCGCTCTCGCCGCGATGACCCATCATGCCCATGCCGCCGCCCATGCCGCCCGATACCGGTGCGACCCCGCCAACGGCCGTGCTGCCCGCACCGGCCGGCCGGACCGCGACGTCATCCATGGTGGTGCCAACCAATTTCGCCATCATCGGGGTCTGCGGGGGCGAACCACCACCTCCGGGCAGGGACGCCGCCTTCACCATTCCGGCGCCGCCACCCGATCCCGCACCACCGGCCAACGGGTGGTTGGAGAACGCCGAGAAGGGGCTGACACCGCCGCCCGAGCCTGCTCCCGAACCACCCTTGCCGAACATGGAGGTGAGCTGCTGCAGCGGCTGGGAGACCTGTTGCATCAGCTGTTGAGGAGCCTGCGTGACCATTCCCATGAGCTGACCGGGCAGCTGGGCAGCCATGCCGCCCATCTGACTGACCATCTGCATCATCTCTTGCCCGCCCTTCTGCCCGGCCTGCTCCCCCTGCGCCGTTCCGGGCGGGGTGCCGGGATTGGGCACGCTCGGCGGGACCCCCATGCTGTTGGCCACCTCGGCCGACGCTTCGTTCACGAACGCGATGTTCTGCGACAGGCCCATCTTGATGCGGCTCTGAATCAACTCATCGGTGTTGCTGACCAGGGCGGCTGCGGCCTGAAGCGCCATGCATTCCTGCTGGACCTCTTCGGCCGTCGCGTTGACCAGCGCCTTCGTTTTCGCGACGCTGACCTCCATCGCCTGCAGTTTGAGCGCGATGGCGGCTGCGTGTGCGGCGTTGGCTTCGTGACCTGCGATGATCGTGGTGGCTTCACCCGCTGCGGCGACCGAACTGGCCCCGGTCCACTTGACCGCGAGCGCTTCCAACTGGCTCTGTTGCAACGGCACGACGGAACCCGTCAGCTTGGCCGCCCACGCCTGGTACTCGGCCGCGGCCGAAGCGAGCTGCTCCTCATCGACGTTCGGCCAACCAGGACCCGTCACGGTCTGAGCCCCATACGGGCTAACGTCGCGCTGCAACCCCACGACCCTTACTCCCCTCGCGCGCCGTCCAGCAATCGGATTCAGATTACCGCCGCCGGGGGTAGTCAGGACGCACCAACTGGATGCGCCAAGACGTCGGCAAGCCTGCGGTGACGAGTGCGACTCCACGTCGGGCACCGGGTTGACCGATGTGCTGAGCTCGACCCGGTCGAATTCTCTTGGAGCAGTAGCGAAGTGGAGCTGTACCACCTGGGTCTCGGCGCCGGCGCCGATCCGATGGACGGGCGCGAGTTGCGCTACCTCGTCGACGACACCCCGTATGTGCTGCCGAGTTTCGGCAACGTGGCGCAGACCTTCCACATGACCAAGCCGCCCACGGTAGGGCCCCGGCATCGACATCGAACTGTCCAGGGTGCTACACGCCCAGCGAGGCCGTCGCCGTGCCCCGGCCGATCCCGCCGTCGGGCACCGGCGTCGCCGTCACCCGGTACACCGAGATCTGGGACAAGGGGACGGCGGCGGTGATCTGGTCGGAGACATCGGTGACTGACCTCGACGGCAAGCCGTTGTGGACGACGAAGCGGTCGATCTTCGCCCGCGGTGAGGGCGGCTTCGGCGGCGAGCGGGGGAGCTCGACGTCGACGGAGCCGCCGGACCTCGCGCCGGATCTCGAGTTGTCGCTGCCCACGCTGCCACAGCAGGCATTGCTCTACCGGTTGTACGGTGACCGCAATCCGTTGCACTCGGATCCCGAATTCGCCGCTGCCGCAGGGTTCCACGGCCGATTCTGCACGGTCTGTGCACGTACGGCATGACCTGCGAGGCCATGGTGGACGCGCGGCTCGACGGCGACGTGGGGAGGGTGCGGTCCTACGGTGCCCGCTTCGCCGGCGTCGTTTTCCCCGGCGAGACGTTGCGCGCCAACATCTGGAAAAGAAGGCGACAAGCTGTTGGTCGGC
>JAOPVI010000147.1 GCA_025966225.1 Mycobacterium sp.
GCGATGGAGCCGTCGTGCATGTCGTTGTCCAGATTGGGGATGACGAACGACACGGTTGGAAGCGTGGCATAGTCAGACCGCGCGTTGAAACTGCTGAAGGGCAACGAGTTTGCAGCGGGCACGCTCGCGAAGTTTGCCCACGGGACATGTTTGCGGGCGTATTTACCGGCGCTGCAGACAAGTGAGCCGGTCGCGGGCAGGTCTTCGGAGAACCCGCCGAACGAATATCCCGCCGCGAGGAGTGCCGAGCCGAGATTGGGAGCGGCGCCCGCATCGACCGGGCACGCGTCCGATGACACACCAAACGTACTGCCGGCAAATAGCGCGAGATAGTTCGGCTCGCTCGGGTGGGCGACCGCATATGACTGGGTCATCAGGGCGCCGTTCTTAGCCACCGAATTGATGAACGGAGCTGCGTTGTTGCCCAACACATCCCCGCTGGGCTTGTTCTCCTCGACGAGGATCACAATGTGCGACGGCGTCGGGATGGCTGCAGCGGTGGCGACGGGTGCATACAGCGCGAGCGCGACCACCGGCGCGAAAATTCCGGCAAGAACCCTCATGCCCAGAGTTTAAGCGTGGCTGCGATGGTGTTGGCCGACTCGCCGCTGTTCTGCATCCGTGTCGTGCATCCGCGGAGCTAAGGGGATTCGAACCCCTGACCCCCACACTGCCAGGAGCGAGCAGGGTCGCTGACCAGGCTGTTTGGCCGGTGGAACGTCGTGTCGTGGGCGTAGTTGGGTGCGTTGTCGCCAGAATTGTGGTCAAGACTCAGCCCGACCCCGCGGGGGCAGGGTGGTGGCTTCGGCCGTCCTTGGTCGTCTTCCGGAGACGACGCGGGACGCCGTGTTCAGTTATGTGGTTGCGACCGCCGACTAGTTCACACTCGTGGCCAAGAGGGCGGCGCTGATCGCGGCCGCGGCGCCGGCCGTCCCCAGGCCGATCCGACGGCTGGTCGCCGGCATGTGTCGCCATGCGCCGGTGACTCCGGCGACGTCCGAGCTGTCGGCGAGTGCGCCGGCAAGGAGCCACGGCCGCAACGGAATACCCGCCCGGATTGCGGCGAGCAGGCCTAGACCCAGTCCGATTTCGCGGCCACCCATACCGCGCAGGAATGCTTGCGCGTCGGGCGCGGCGCCGCCAGCACCGGCCAGTATCCGGCCGGTGGTCTTCGGAGCGGCGAGCGCTGCGGCGCCGAAGAGGAGTCGGCCGATCGCGTAAAGAGTCGTTGGTTTCATGCCGATTCCTCGGCGATCCAGGCGCGGGCACGGTCGATGGTCGCCGCCGGCTCGAATGGCTCTACGTGCCACAGCGTGGATCGCACCGTGCCGCGGCCGCCGTAGCGCGCCATGATGTCGACGTGATGGGGCAGAGTGACGAACTGCTTCAGGTCGTCCTCGCCGACCCAGACCGATATCGAGCCGGCGCGCGCGGTCGCCGGAATCGACCAGAGCCACACCCCCACCGCTCCGCGCATGGCGTACCAGCCTGCGCGCATTCGCCAGCCTCGCAACGCAATGCCCGGCAATTCGCGCCGGTGATGGGCCTGGTACTCGGTGACGCTCACCACGACGGGTCCGCCGACCGGATCAGAAGGGCCGGCCATCCAGGGAGTGAGCAGCGGAATGGTCAACGCCGTGGCGACAGTTTTCGTAGGAGACATGACATGAGCTTGGCCCTACGATTGGTCCGTGTCACGATCCAATCGAGGGTCATCGGAACATACCAATTCTGCGGAAGCCGGATCTCCGCTGGACGTTCTGCTGGTCTTGGACCGGTCCGAACGGCGCGGACTCAGCGCGCAACTGCAACGGCAATTGCGCAGCGCGATCCAGCTTGGCCGGCTAGTCCCGGGAACGCTGCTGCCACCCTCGCGAACACTCGCCCACGACATCGGTGTGGCGCGCAGCGTGGTCGTCGATGCGTACCAGCAGCTCGCCGAGGACGGCTACGTCGGCGGGCGCCAGGGTTCCGGGACCCGCGTCCTGACGATCGCCCACCGAGACGCTGAACAACCAGCAGCCGGCGGCGAGCCCAGACACCCGTTCCGCCTGATCGGAGGACTGCCCGACCCTGGTTTCTTCCCGCGGACGGAATGGCTGCGCCATTACCGTGCCGCACTCAACGGCGTGCCCAACCACCTGCTGGGCTACCCGGGCCCCACCGGCGCACAGCCCCTGCGCCAAGCCCTGACCAACTATCTCGGACGGGTGCGCGGCGTCGTCGCCACCGCCGACCAGGTGCTGATCACCACCGGCATCACCCAAGCCCTGGTACTGGTGTGCCGAGCGCTGCGCTCCCGCGGTGTCGAAGCCGTCGCGGTCGAAGACCCGTGTTTCGGATTTCATCGAGATGCCATCCGCAACACCGGTCTGCGGGCGATACCCATCCCCGTCGACGGCGACGGCCTCGACGTGGCCATACTCGCCGGACACGACGTCGGGGCCGTTCTGGTGGCGCCGGCGCATTCCTATCCCAGCGGCGCAGTGCTCAGCGCAGCGCGACGCGCTGAGCTCGTCGCCTGGGCGCGTGAACGGCACACGCTGGTTATCGAGGACGACTACGACGCAGAGTTTCGCTACGACCGTGCGCCCATCGGCGCCCTGCAGGGCCTTGCCCCCGAACAGGTGGCCTACGCGGGGTGCGTGAGCAAAACCCTCACCCCCGCACTGCGACTCGGCTGGATCACCCTGCCGGGCTGGCTCGCCGAAGACGTGGTTCGACAGAAACTGCTCGACGACATGGGAAGCAGCCTGGTCGAACAGCTCGCGCTCGCCAGCTTCATCGCGTCCGGGGCACTGACCCGACACCTTCGCCGCGTTCGCCCCATCTACCGTCGACGACGCGACACCACCCTCGATGCACTATCGGCCGCAATGCCCGGCGCAATGCCCAGCGGCGTCGCGGCAGGTCTGCACCTCTACGTGCAACTTCCGACATGGTGCGACGAGTCCGGCCTCATCGAGACTGCACTCGGCCAAGGCCTGCTCATCGAAGGAGCCAGTTGGCATTGGTCGAATCCGCAATCGGCGCCGCCGGCGCTAGTGCTCGGGTACGGCGCGCTCAACGAAACGGCCATACACGAAGCCTTGGTGGTCCTCGGATCGATCTACCAACGGCAACAATCCCGCTAGCGGCGCCGCCGCCCGTATGCCGAAACTCGGCACGGTCGCTGAACTACTTGCCGATTGCTTCGCCGTGCACCGTGAATACTCCCCCAACCGATCCTATGTTCCTCGGTGTGCGAATCCTGTTGGAACTGTGGCCATTCAATCGCCTGCATTCCAGCGGTGGGGAGACGGATTCGCAGGGCTGAGCCCGTTATCCCGAAATCCCTTCTGCCAGTTACTTTTGTCTGCCACGCAGCGCCGGTCCTCGACGACCAAGTTGCCGCTCGCGGTCCTGTCAGGTCGCGACGCCATATGCCAATTAGCAGATCGACAGTAGACGTCGCTGATGACGCGCTACTGTGCCGCGCATGATCGACTTTCAGAACGGTGTATTCATCAAGCTTGGGCCTAGCGACCCGAGGCCCATAGCAGCGGAGCTTGCGCCGATCTTGGTCGATGGAGAGCAGGTTCACCTGTCTTTCAAGGGGATGCGTGACTCCGTGGTTTTTACCAACAAGCGACTCATCGCCATCAACGTTCAAGGACTGACCGGCAAGAAGCGAGACTACTCGTCGTTGCCGTACAGCAAGATTCAGGCATGGAGCGTGGAGACCGCCGGAAGGTTCGACCTCGACGCAGAACTAGAGTTGTGGTTCTCCGGTCTGGGCAAGGTGCGACTGGACTTCAAGGGTCAAGTCGACATAAAGACAATCGGCAAACTCATCGGGAACTACGTGCTGTAGGCCCCGGTCATCTCTGCACACACCCGGTGGTCGAATACAGAACGGGGTGGCCGCGCCGCCTGCGACGTCTGGGTTATGGAGCGTGCTGCCGCGACGGTCTGTGATCGGCGTTGACAATCCAGATCGGAACTGGGTTCTCCCCAAGGAGTGCCTAGGACACTGCCGGAACCTAGCAGCGACCACGCTGGGTCGTTTCGTCCGGATGATCCGCGCAAACCGGACGATCCGGATGATCCGCTCGATTCGGTCGTTTTCCTGTGTCCGGGTACTAGCCACCCTGAATGGCTTCAGCCACCTATCTGCGCACCTGCACACCGGCGCTTAGTGCCCACGCCCTCGGGCCGCACGTAGTGCGCACATCGAGCTCCGCAATGCACAGCGAGAGGATCGCCGCGTAACCTCGACGGCGAGTGAAGAGCGCTAGTGCAACCCGCCTCGGTATCGAGGAGCGATGACGTCCGACGAACCCGTGCAACGAACGCTGACGGTGAATGGTCGTCGGGTCAGCGTGCTTACCGAGGACGAGACCGCGCTTCTGTACGTCCTGCGCAATCATCTTGGGTTGAAGGGCACCCGGTTCGGCTGCGGTCTAGGTGTGTGCGGCGCCTGCTACGTGCTAGTGGACGGGCGCCCGACGTATTCCTGCGACACCCCGGTATCGGCGGTGGAAGGCGCGGCGATCACGACCGTCGAGGGCCTCGGCGACGCGAGTGACCCGCATCCAGTGGTCCGGGCGCTACAGAACGCTCAAGCCGCGCAGTGCGGCTATTGCATGTCGGGCATCGTGGTCAAGTGCGCGGCGCTGCTGACCGACATTCCTCACCCGACCCGCGAGGAAGTGTGCGCGGCACTCGACGGCAACCTCTGCCGATGCGGCGCCCACAACCGGGTGATCCGCGCCGTGCTGGCGGCAGCCGCCGCGATGGACGAGGACCACACATGACGAGCGGCCAGCCCAGTCCCTCGCTGACGGCCAACCCCGTGCTCGGCACGTGGCTAAGCATCGGTTCGGACGGTGTCGTTGAAGTTCGGTCCGGCAAGGTCGAATTGGGCCAAGGCGTGCTGACCGCATTGGCGCAGATCGTCGCCGAGGAACTCGACGTCGACGTGTCCCGCATCCAGATGACGGCCGCGACCACCGGCCGCAGTCCCGACGAGGGCTACACCGCGGGCAGCCTGTCGATCCAGCATTCGGGCAGCGCGCTGCGTGCGGTGAGTGCCGAGGTGCGCGAGCTCTACCTCGCGGTCGCCGCCGAGAAGTTGGCGGTGCCGGTCGAGGACCTCGACGTTCACGACGGGCGCATCACCGCGCCCGACGGCAGCGAGCTCACCTACTGGGACCTCGCCAACGACGTACCCCTGGACCGTCCGGCATCGGGCACCGCCACGATCAAGTCCCCTGACCGGTACCGGGTAGTCGGCAGCAACGTCCCTCGAATCGATCTGTCCGACAAGCTAACCGGCGTTCGCCGATACGTCCACGACCTCGCTCCGGCTGGCATGCTGTTCGCCCGCGTGGTGCGACCCCCGTCGCGGGGTGCCCGACTCCTCGGCGTCGACCACTCCCCCACGCTCACCATTCCCGGCGTCGTCTCCGTGGTCCGCGACGGGTCGTTCCTTGCCGTCGTCGCCGAACGCGAGGAGGTGGCGTTACGGGCCGCCGAGCGATTGCGTCGCGACGCCGACTGGGACGAGCGACCAACGTTGCCCGACGAGGACGACCTGCCCGGCTACCTCATTCGTGCCCCAGCGCAGACATCGGTGCTCGCCGAACACTCGGTCGCCACCGAACCAGTTGTGGCGCAGTCCAAGTCGTCGACCTACCACCGTCCGTTCATCGCGCACGGATCGATCGGCCCGTCGTGCGCCGTGGCCCACTCGATCGACGATCGCCTGCAAGTCTGGACGCACGCCCAGGGCATCTACCTGCTCCGGCGCGAAATCGCCAGGGCGGTGAACTTGCCCGCCGAGCACGTCGTGGTCAATCACGTCGAGGGCGCTGGTTGCTACGGCCACAACGGAGCCGACGACGCCGCCATGGATGCGGCCCTGATCGCCCTGGCCGTACCGGGACGTCCCGTGCAGGTCCTGTGGTCACGGCAGGACGAACTGGGCTGGTCCCCTCTGGGGTCGGCGGGCGTCGTCACGGTGTCGGCGGACGTCGATGACGGCGGCGACGTGGTGGCATGGCGCCACGAGATCTGGAGTGGCAGCTACATGGGACGGCCCGGCCTGACGCCGACCACCCCGTTCCTGGCGGTCAGCGACCGAGACGCCGAGCAGATCCGCGCCGGGGGCGAGCCGCCGCTGGCCAACGGCGGGGGCACGGGCCGCAACGCCGTTCCTGGCTACGACTTTCCGTTGAAGGTGGTGAACAACTTGCTGACCGAGCTGCCGCTGCGGACCTCCGCGTTGCGCTCGCTCGGAGGCTTCCTCAACGTCTTCGCCGCCGAATCGTTCATGGACGAATTGGCCGCCGCCTGCGGTCGCGACGCCGTCGAGTACCGGCTGGCCCACTTGAGCGACCCTCGGGGCCGCGCAGTCGTCGACGCCGCGGCGCGGCGGTCAGACTGGCCGGGTTGGACGCCGAGCGACTCGCGCGGCCGCGGTATCGCCTATGCGCGATACAAGAACAGCTCCGCCTACTGCGCGGTGGTGGCCGAGGTCGAGGCCGTCGAGTCGCTGAGGGTGCGCAAGCTGACCATCGCCGTGGACGCCGGTCTGATCATCAGCCCCGACGGCGCCGCCAATCAGATCGAGGGTGGTGCGATCCAGGCGACGAGCTGGACGCTCAAGGAGCGGGTCCGGTTCGATCGCCGCACGGTGACCAGTGACACCTGGGAGAGCTATCCGATTCTCCAGTTCTCCGAAGTCCCCGACGTCGAGGTCGAGTTCGTGCCTTCGAACGGCAATGCCTCCCTGGGCGTCGGAGAGTGTGTACAAGGCCCGGCGGCCGCTGCCATCGCCAATGCGCTGTATGACGCGCTCGGCCTCCGCGTACGGACCCTGCCGCTGACGCCGGCCAACATCGTGGCCGCGATGCAGGCAGACGATTCCAACGACCCCTGCCGACGCGCACCGCGATAGAGATTGGCCCGCCATCAACGGATTGAATCGACATGGATCACCCACAGGACCGCCGAGCAGCCAGCGTTGATCGTCATCGAGGGAGTTGGTTCCTACGGTGCCGGGCTTGCCCAACGCGTGGCCGATGCCGCGCGCACGACACCATCGGTGACGGCAAGCGCCATGGCCGGGACGGCCGACACCCCCAGTGTGACGACCAAGTTCGCCGTCATCATGAAGGAGGTGTGGAAAAGCGCGATGTACCCAGAGCTGGTGGCGAAGCCGGCGCACGCCAAGATGGCTGTCAGGGGATCGCTCTGCGC
>JAOPVI010000158.1 GCA_025966225.1 Mycobacterium sp.
AGGTCGACGTGCTGGCAGAACACCAGGACGGCCGCCGCACCGTGGTCAGTCACTTCAACAAGGCTCACAAGGGCCGATTGGCGCGCGCGCTCGCGAGCACCCGTGCCGAACCCGACGGCGCCGCGTCAGTCGCGGCCATTGCCCGCCGAGCTGGAATGCGGGTCGAGCGTAACGGCAACGAGCTCACCGTCGTGATCCCGGCCTGAATCGCTCGTCCGGTCAACTCACCGTCGGCGACGTCAGCACGTCGCCCGGGCTGAGCTGGCTGCGTTCGACGTCGGCGAACACCAGGCCGACGTTGTCGCCGGTTGGCCTGCGCCATCTTCTTCCTGAAGGCTTCAATGGCGGTGACGGTCACGATCAAGCCGTCGTTGAACACGTCCTCGACGATCATGCCGAACATCACAGGGTGCCGAACAGCTCGATCGAGTTGCCGTCGGGGTCCGCGATGAACATCCATCCCATCCCAGGTACTGGAACGAATTCGGTTGGTGGTTCGAAGATCTCGTATCCAGCTGCCTCGATGTCGACTGCCACGGCGCGAAGGTTCTTAACACCGATGGTGAAGTACCGCAGGCCAGCCTGCGCGTGACCGCCGCCCGGAGCCGGGGCCAGTGGCGGCGCACTGGTGTAGGTGACGAGCTTCAGCACACTCGACCCGAGCGCGTAGCGCCGCTGTGAGCCGTCCTCGAAGTCGATGACGCCCTGCAATTCGAGCCCGAGGAAGTCCTCGTAGAACGCGACCATGGCGTCGAGGTTCGTGGTCACCAGACCGAGTTCGATACTCGGTGTGAGCAACTCCAGTTTCACCGTCACCTCGCGTCGTGTTGGTTCTTGCCGCTCGCAGCCTAACCACGTGCACGACCCCGTTGCGAGCCTGCTCACAATGTGGACGACTTCCCTCTGCGGGTGTTCATCTGACAGACTGGACGGCGAGGGGAGTATTCCTTCGTCGCGGTGTCGTCATCACGTTGTCCAGTGTCGGGCGGCCGGTACCGCGGGCCGCATGTGCGGCGGCAGAGACCTCGGCCGTTTTTTGACGTCCGGAGGCTATTTGCATGAATGTTTCTACCGTGGAATGGGCCGTCACCCTTGGGGTGACGATGGCCGTGCTCCTTTTCGACATCATCTTCATCGCGCGTCGGCCGCACGAGCCGACGTTCCGGGAGTGCGCCGTCGCGCTGTCGTTCTACGTCGGACTCGCCGTGGCGTTTGGAATCTGGGTATGGAACTTCCACGGCAACCAGTACGGCGTTGAGTTCTTCGCGGGGTGGCTCACCGAGTACAGCCTGTCGGTGGACAACCTGTTCATCTTCTTGATCATCATGGCGAGCTTCAACGTGCCGAAGAAGTATCAGCAGGAAGCGCTTCTGGTCGGCATCATTCTCGCGCTGATCTTCCGTGGCATCTTCATCGCGCTCGGTGCGGTGGCCATCCAGCAGTTCTCCTGGATCTTCTACATCTTCGGGGCGTTCCTGGTGTACACCGCGGCCAAGCTGATGCGGAACACCGACCACGACGACGATGCCGAGAACTCGGTGACCCGATTCGCCCGCAACCATCTGACGCTCACCGACAAGTGGGCGGGCCTCAAGCTGTGGATCAAGGAGGACGGCAAGCGCGTGATGACGCCGATGTTCCTTGTCATCGTCGCGCTTGGCACCACCGACCTGTTGTTCGCGTTGGACTCGATTCCTGCGATCTACGGGCTGACCCAGCAGCCGTACCTGGTATTCACGGCCAACGTCTTCGCGCTGATGGGCCTGCGGCAGCTGTACTTCCTGCTCGGTGACCTGCTCAAGCGACTGGTCTACCTGTCTCAGGGGCTGGCGTTCATCCTGGCCTTCATCGGCGTCAAGCTGGTGTTGCACGCACTGCACGAGAACGAGCTGCCCTTCATCAACGGCGGTGAGCACCTGCCCGTGCCGCAGATCCCCACGTTGCTGAGCCTCGCCGTCATCATCGTCACGCTCGTCATCACGACGGTCGCAAGCCTTTACAAGACCCGCGTCGTCGACAAGCGCTCTGACGACGCGGCCGTGGCGACCGAAGCCGAGTAGTGCCCGACTTGCCGCTGGCCGACGCTCCCCGGATGATCCGTATTCATGGACGGAAGCGCTGCAGCGGAACTGGCAGGCATCGATGCGATCGGACAAGCTGAGCTCGCGGCGGCCGGTGACCTGACTGCGACGGAACTGATCGAAGCCGCAATCCTGCGGGTCGACGCCGCCCGTGGTTTGAACGCGGTCATCACCGACTTGTTCGAGCGCGGCAGGCAACAGGCTGCCGCGCTCGACGAGTCCGGCGCGCTCCGCAATGGAACGGCCGGCCCCCTCGCAGGCGTGCCATTTCTGCTCAAGGATCTCGGGGCGTCGTGGGCCGGCACCCCGGAGGCGATGGGTTCGCGCGCGTTGCGGACTTATGTGGCAACCGAATCCGCGTGGATCGTCGAGCGCTACCTGGACGCCGGCCTGGTGCCGTTCGGCAAGACCAATACGCCAGAGTGGGGAAATCACTGCACCACCGAACCGTCCCTGTTCGGTCCAACGGTGAACCCTTGGTCGCCGGGCATCACCCCCGGCGGGTCGAGCGGAGGTTCGGCGGCGGCAGTGGCGGCCGGCGTCGTGCCAGCCGCCTCCGGTGGAGATGGCACCGGGTCCATTCGGGTGCCCGCGTCCTGCTGCGGACTGGTCGGGCTGAAGCCCCGTCGCGGCCGGACGTCTTTCGCCCCTGGGGCCGGACACGGGCTCGAGGGCCTGGTCAATGAACATGCGTTGACACGGACTGTCCGCGACAGCGCCGCGTTGTTGGATGCGGTGACGGGGTCGTCGCCGGGAGACCCCTATTCGGCCATCCCGCCCACCGTGCCGTTCTCGGAGGTGATCACGAAACGGCCTGTCGTTCAACGGATTTTAACCACCACGCAGTCACCCTTCCCCGGCACGCCCACCGACCCGGAAGTCGCGGCTGCCGTCGAGTCGGTAGCCGCCGTACTAGTCGAGCTGGGGCACCGGGTCGATTCGGGTGCGCCGACGATCGATCCCGACGCGGTGGCCGACGCCATCGCCGTCCTGCACACGGTCAGCAACGCCGAACTGCACGCGTTCGCCACCCGGCACCTCGGGCGCGAGCCGGCCGAGGACGAGTTCGAGCCGAGTACCTGGGTGATGGTCCGGGAGGGCTTCGCCACCAGCGGCACCGCCTACGCGGCGGCGATAGGAGCCGTCCACGCCGAGACCCGGCGGTTCGCCGCGGGGATGGCCAGGCACGACGTCCTATTGGTGCCCACCCTGCTGACTCCCCCGCCGCCGTACGCGTTGCTCGACCAACCCCGGGGCACGACCCGACGGTTCTTCGACGTCGAGTTCGCCACGACCGGATGGACCACCTTGGCCAATGTCACGGGCTGGGCTGCGATCTCGCTGCCGCTGGCGACGACCTCGGCGGGCCTGCCCATCGGAGTGCAGTTGATGGCACCCGACGAGGCGATCCTGCTTCAACTCGCCCGGCAGCTGGAAGATGCGATGCCGTGGCGGGCTCGGCTGCCCGCAGCCTGGGTGGGCCGCTAGCGCCGACGACCCCGATCAGACCGGGATGCGCGCCGAAACCGTCGTGCCGCCACTCGCCGGGCTGGTGACGACGAGTCGTCCTGACAAGGCATCGATTCGGTCCTTCAGCCCGATCAAACCGGACCCTCCGCCTGGCGTCGCGCCACCGACACCGTCGTCTGCGACGTCCAACCGGAGGTCGCCAGCGTCGAAGCCGGCTCGCACGGTCACCCCGGCGGCCTGCGAATGCTTCGCGGCGTTCGTGAGTGCCTCGGCGACGACGTAATACGCCGCCACCTCGATGGATTCGGGCAACCGACCGTCGATGTCGAGATGGAGCGCAACGGGAACGGGCGAGCGTCGGGCGAGCGCCTTGAGGGCAGGCCCAAGGCCGCCCTTCGACAGGATCGCCGGGTGGATGCCGCGGGACAACTCCTGCAGTTCGGTGTAGAGCTCGGCCATTCCGGTGACGAGGTTGTCGACCTGCTTTTGCATGACCTGCTCTTCCGGCGGAATCGTCGCCTCGAGCGCGCGCAGCCCAAGGCCCAGCGAGACGATGCGCTGCTGTGCGCCGTCGTGGAGATCGCGTTCGAATCCGCGCCGGGCCTGGTCGGCGGCGGCCACGATGCGGGCCCGCGATGCGCGTAACTCGGCGCGGGTCTCGGCGTTGGCGATCGCGGTGGCGACCAGATCGGCGAAATCACCTATGCGCGCTTCTGTTTCACTGGGCATCGGGGCTTGTTGCGCCGAGCTGATGAGCAACGCGCCGCGGGTAGCTCCGTCGACCGTGACGGGCGCGCCGACACCGGAATGGAGCCCCGTGTCGCGTAGCCGGGTGGCGATCGGTCCATCGACCAGTTGGTAGTCGTCGATTCGCGCGGCCTTCCCAGTTCGGCGGATTCGGGCCGTGAGGCTGTCACCCTCAAGTGGAAGCCGTTCCCCTACTGCGAGTTTCGTCCGATCCGGCATGCCTCGGGTGGCCAGCACCAGCCCTCGACCGTCGGCGTCGAGCTCGATCAGCGTGACGTGTTCGACGGCGAGCCCGCGAGCGAGCTCGGTCACCGCGACGGGATACAGGTCCGACGGTTCCACACCGCGCGCCACGAGGGTGGCGACCCGGCGTAGCGCGGCCTGCTGCTGAGCGAGCGCATTCGCCTCGCGGCGGCGTTCCTCCGACTCGGCAGCGCGGAGCCTGGCCTGGCTGGCCAACACACTGGCCAATAGTGCCAATGGAAGGAACACGCACAACGCGGGAATCAGATAGTCGCCGTCTTCGACGTGGAAGTAGACGTAGACCGCCGCACTTGCCAGCGACGTGGCCAGCGCCAGTCCGAAGTTCCAGCCCGCCGCGACGATGAGCACTCCGAGCAGGAAGATCGCCCCATACGAGTTGTCCGGTGCGGTCCGCTGCAGCAGCACCACCAGGCCGGCTTCGGCGACGATGAAGCCGACCGCGACCACGATGCCCCAGCCCAGCGGCCGGGCGGTGGGACGCAACACCACAGCGAGCAGCCGACTGCGAAGTCGCTTCCGGTGCTCGTCCGCGTTATCGGCTGGCTCGGTCATTGCACGGGATGCTAACCGGTGACCCACCACCCAGGATTCCCGCTAGCAGTAATGCCCTGGGTCGGTCGGTCTGCAAAACTCCGACGAGTGGTGCACCGGACGACTTCCGTGCGCTGTCTGATCGTCGACGACAGCGCCAACTTTCGCGATGCCGCGAGTCGCATGCTCGAGCTCGCCGGTGTCGCCGTGGTCGGGGTCGCCACGACGGCTGCCGAGGCCCTCACCCGATATCGCGAGTTGCGCCCCGACGTCACATTGGTGGACGTCGATCTTGGTGCCGACAGCGGGTTCGATTTGGCGCGGCAACTTCACGAGGCGGATTCGCCTGCGCCATCGGTGATCCTGATCTCCACCCACTCCGAGCACGATTTCGCCGACATGATCGCGGACAGTCCTGCGCTCGGGTTCCTGCCGAAGTTCGCGCTCTCCCCCGCTGCGATCCGCGAATTGGTCGGCGACCGCGCGTAGTCCGCGTCAGAGCGAGTCGAGGTACCTGATCACCGCACGCACGCGCCGGTGGTCGTCACCCGTCTCCGGCAGGTCGAGCTTCGTCAGGATGCTGCGGACGTGCTTCTCGACGGTGCCTTCGGTGACCCAGATCCGCCGCCCGATACCCGAGTTGGAGAGACCCTCCGCCATCAGCGTCAGCACCTCCCGCTCCCTGGTGCTCAACGCGGCCAGCGGATCGTCGCGCCGCCGCACCGACACGAGCTCCTGAACCAGCGCGGGATCGATCACCGACGCGCCGTTGGCGATCCGACCAACGGTGTCGACGAAGTCCGCGACATCGGTGACGCGGCTCTTGAGCAGGTAGCCGATGGCGTGACCGCCCGCGAGGAGTTCCATCGCGTGCTCGACGTCGACGTGGGCCGACAGCATCAGAATCGCCGTCTCGGGCCACTCGGCGCGGATGGTCTTCGCGGCGTCGAGCCCCTCGGTGTCGTGTGACGGTGGCATCCGGATATCGACGATTGCCAGCTGCGGGCGTCGTTCGCGGACCAGATCCAACAGTTCCGCGGCGTCACCTGCCTGCCCGACGACCTCGAAGCCCGATCGCTCGAGCAAGCTGGCCAGGCCTTCGCGGAGCAGGACGTCGTCATCGGCGACGACTATGCGCACGGGGTTCATCGCGTTGATTCTTGCATCTGAGCGCTCCGAAGCTGGGATGAGACCGCGAATTGGGCCGTTCTGGTGTGCGAAGCCAGCCAGGGCGGCAAACCCCGCATGCGAGACTCCTTCCCATGGCCATGTCAATTGCTCGTCCCAAGTTGGAAGGCAACGTCGCCGTTGGGGACGACCGTCAGATCGGATTCGCCGAGTTCGGCGACCCGCAGGGCCGCGCCGTGTTCTGGCTGCACGGCACCCCCGGCGCCCGGCGGCAGATTCCCGTCGAGGCGCGGGCCTACGCGGAGCGCAAGCACATCCGGCTGATAGGCGTGGACCGTCCCGGAATCGGCTCGTCGACGCCCTTCCAGTACCCGAACGTGCTGGCCTTCGCCGACGACCTGCGCACCATCGCCGACACCCTGGGGATCAACGACTTCGCCGTCATCGGGCTCTCCGGCGGCGGGCCCTACGCCCTGGCGTGCGCGGCGGCGATGCCGGAGCGGGTGGTGGTCGCGTGCGTGCTCGGTGGCGTGGCGCCCACGGTCGGTGCCGAGGGCATCGGTGGCGGGGTGATGGGGTTCGGGTCGAAGATGGCACCCGCGCTGCCCGTCATCGGGCTTCCGCTTCGGTGGGCCGCGGTTGGGCTCGTTCAGATGATTCGCCCCATCGCTCCGCTCGCATTGCAGGCGTACGCGTGGGTGTCCCCCGAAGGCGATCGTCGGCTGCTCGAGCGCCCCGAGTTCGGGGCCATGTTCCTCGACGATCTGCTCAACGGAAGCCGCAAGCAACTTGCCGCGCCGTTCGCCGACGTCGCCGTCTTCGCCAAGGACTGGGGTTTCCGGCTCGACGAGGTGAAGGTGCCCGTGCGTTGGTGGCACGGCGACAAGGACCACATCGTCCCGTTCGAACACGGCGTGCACGTCGTGTCCCGGTTGCCCGACGCGGAGCTCTACACCCTTCCCGGCGAGAGCCACCTCGGTGGACTCGGTCGTGGCGAAGAGATCCTGGACACGCTCATCGAGATGTGGGACGGCCTCGACGAGGAGCGCTGATCCGTCAGCGCGTCCTCGAGTTGTCGGGGTCGTAGATCGGCTTGAGCGACACCGCAATTGGGTGCAGCACGCCGCCGACGTTCACCTGGTAGTCGCCGGAACGGATCCAATCGGCGGTGATCGGCCCCTGCTCGGGCGACCGGACGTAAGCCAACCCCACGCACGCGCCCGTCGTCT
>JAOPVI010000163.1 GCA_025966225.1 Mycobacterium sp.
CCAGAGTTATCTCGATCAGTGCGTGCTCTCGGTCAACGACGGCACATTGTCCGATCAGGATGCCGCCGGACTGAAATGGTGGACCTCCGAAGTGCAGTGGGAGATCATCGACCGCTGCCTGCAGCTGCACGGCGGCTACGGCTATATCAACGAGTACGAAGTGGCCAGGCTGTGGCGGGATTCCCGAGTCCAACGGCTTTACGCCGGCACCACCGAGATCATGAAGGACCTCATGGGACGGGCCATGGGGTATTAGGGGTGACGTTGCTAACTGACGGTCACCAATTCCGGGCTCGGCCCGCCGATTCGGATAACCTGCTAAATGGTTAGTTAATTCGGGTGTGCGTATAGCGGTGGAGGTTTGCAATGGAGGTCACCAGTCTTCGGGAACCGAAGATGGCCGATCGGGTGGCCACGGTGCTGCGGCGGATGTTCATCCGTGGCGAAATCACCGAAGGCACGATGCTGCCACCGGAGTCAGAGCTGATGGAGCGCTTCGGGGTGTCGCGGCCGACGCTGCGGGAGGCCTTCCGTGTGCTCGAATCGGAGTCCCTGATCCAGGTCCAGCGCGGAGTGCGCGGCGGCGCGCGCGTGACGCGCCCCCGGCGAGAGACGTTGGCCCGCTATGCCGGCCTCATTCTCGAATACGAGGGCGTGAGGGTGAAGGACGTCTACGACGCCAGGGTGACCCTGGAGGTTCCGATGGTCGAGCAGTTGGCCAAGGACCGCAATCCCAAGGTGATCGCCGAACTCGAGCAGATCGTCGAACGCGAATCGCAGCTGAAACCCGGCAGCGAGGCCATCGATCAGCTCACCGACTTCCACGCCGCGATTGCGCGGCTGTCCGGCAACAACACCCTTCAGATCGTCAGTGACATGCTGCACCACATCATCGAGAAGGCCAACCGCTCCTTACAGCCCACCAAGGGTCCAGCCCACCAGCAGGCCGTGCGCCGGTCGGCCAAGACCCACCGGATGGTGCTGGACATGATCAAGGCCGGCGATGCCGAGAAGGCCGGCGAGCTCTGGAAGCGCCACCTGCAGAAGGCCGAGGAGTTCGTCCTGTCGGGCGCCGAATTGTCTACGGTCGTCGACCTTCTCGAATGACGGGTGTCGATGATCGGGTGAACGAGCACGATCTCGAAACGCCCGACTCGATCCAGGTCCGGTTCGGCATCTCCTACGTCGAGTCACGCCCGGCCGACGCCATTGCTGCACTCTCGATGCCGATGGAGTGCTTTCGCAATCCGATCACCGGCGCACCGACGTTGGGGCCGTTGGCCATCCTCGTCGACGCAGCGGCGGGCATCGTCAATCACTACCGCAGGCGGCCCGGCCAGTGGACGGTGTCCAGTGAACTCTCGATGGACCTCAGCCTCGGTGACGTCGGGGAGCTCGACGGTCCCGTGCTGGCCACCGCCCGTGCGTTCGGTCCGCTGGGGGCCACGTCACTCGGGATCTGCACGCTCACCTACGACGGCACCGTCATCGGCGGAGGCACGGTGCGCTCGTTCTTCATCGACGCCGGCGACGTCGATCCCCAGTACCGTCCGGAGACCCTGCAGCGGTCGGCCGGGACGACCTTCGCCGACCTGATTGCGGTGCACGTTCGAGCGGGTCAATCTGGCGCGGTGCTGTGGCAGCGGGTAGACCACAATTTGAACAACGACATCGACATCGTGCACGGCGGGGTGGCGGCCGCCGGGTTGGAACTCGCGGCCTCGGCGGCGATCAACCAGGAGCGGCCCGAAGCTTCGCTGCAAACCGCGTCGCTACGGGTGAACTTCCTGCGCCCCTTCTTCGCCGGTACCGAATCACGTTATGTCGGAACGCCATTGCGGGTCGGCCGCGGAAGCGCCGTCGGCGATGCACAGGCCATCGGCGACGACGGCAAGATTGCACTCACCGCACGGGTGACCGCCTACCGCTGATCCCACCAGTGAGCGTCAGACTTCTAGCACGACGCCTGGATCGAGAAGTTCCCCGACGTGCGGAAGCTGGGACTGTCAGTGGCGAAACCGTCTGCGACACCCGACATTTGATAGGTGCGGCCAACCACGGCCAGGTGCGCGGGGTCGCCGAGACCGTTGCCGTAGCTGCCGGTGAAGCCGCCTAGGTTGCGGATGCTGATCGATTGAACGAGAAGGTCTGGGTCGGTCGATATCACGGCGGTGAAACCAGTCTGCTCGGTGCCGGTGTTGACGGTCGTCACCGTCCCGGTGGTCGTACAGGACACGTTCTGGTCAGTGCCCGCGTCCCGGCCGTCGACCGACACCTTTGCCGTCCCGGCTGGCACCGTGCCTGGTTGTTGAGGTTCAGGGGCCGGGCGAGACGAACATCCCGCAAGCCCGCCCACCAACATGGCTGTTGCCGTCACGATTGGAGCCACCTTGTTGAAGTAGGCCGTCATCGAACGCTCCTTTGCGAGCGTGTGGCCAGCAATCGCCCGGCCGCACGGAGATTCGCGTCTGATATCTCTATACACATAGCTGATTGTTCGACCGGCCGCGGCAACTTCGCATCTTTCCGCTAGGCACAACCGTTTACACAATGGTCGGCCGGTGGCGCGGGCTCGGGAGCCGACTCGGCACCGGGCGGTTCGGGAAGCGGCTGGCCGTTGAGGGCGCCGGGATCCTGGGTGAGGTCGACATCGTGATCCAGGTCGGGCGCCATCGGTACGAATCTGCACAGGAAGGAAACGGCGAGTTGGCATGGGTCGTCCGCGGGATCGGCGCCCGCGGGTGCGGCCACACCGAAGGCCGCTGCGATCAGGCCAATGGCAATGATGACGACCCGTATCTTCATGGCGACCACGGTAGCCGCTACTTCTTGGACCGTGACCGGAAGGCCGCCACCCGCTCCTTGAACTCCGGTGTCGAGAACGAGACCAACTCCTCGGCGAGGGCGTACTCGAGCACACCCTGCGCGGCGCGGCTCAGGTGCATGTTGAGCGCCACCTTGGACGACCGCAGGGCTTGCGGCGGCAAGGCGGCCAAGCGCTCGCCCAGCGCCAGCGCCTCGTCCAGCACCGTGTCGTCACTGACCACCTTGGTGACGAGGTTCAGCTTCTCGGCGATCGGCGCGGTGATCCGATCCCCGAGCAGGACGAACTCCTTGGCCTTCATCATGCCCACCAGCAGGGGCAGCATCGCCGCGCCGCCATCACCCGCGGTCAGCCCGATCGCGACGTGCGGGTCGGCCAGGTAGCTGCTCTCCCCCATCACCAACAGATCGCTCAGCAGGGCGATCGAGCAGCCCAGTCCCACGGCGGGCCCGTTGACCGCGGACACCAGCGGCTTGGGGAAGTTGATGACCTCGAGGAAGACCGTTCGCGCTTCGTGGATCTGGAACGTGCGCGCCACCTGGTCCTCGATCAGGCGGCCGAACATCACCATGTCACCGCCTGCCGAAAAGGCCTTGCCCACACCAGTGGTCACGACCGCCTTCACGTCGTCGTCGGCATCCAACACCTTCCAGATGGTGGCGAATGCGTGGTGCACCTCCTCGGTGACGGCGTTGAGCGCCTCGGGGCGGTTGATGCTCACGACGTGGACGTTGCCGCGCTTCTCCACCAGCAGCCACGGGGCGAACTGTTCGTAGCCGGCAAGGGTAGCGAGCTGTGAAGTGGTCATGGGACTCCTTAGTCTTTGTCGCTGGAGAGGATCGTCACCGCGGAGACCGCGGTCGGGCCACCGATGTTGTGCGCCAACGCCACGCGGGCGCCGTCGACCTGATTCTCGGCCTCGCCGCGAAGTTGGTTGAACAGTTCGTAGCATTGCGCCACCCCGGTCGCGCCCGGGGGGTGGCCCTTGGCCTTCAGTCCCCCGCTCGGATTGACGGGCATCGACCCGCCGACGTAGTGCTCACGGCCCTCGACGAGTTTGTATGCCTCGAAGCGCTCGGCGAACCCTAGATCCTCGTAGCTGATCAATTCGACGCCGGTGAAGCAGTCGTGCACCTCGGCCACGTCGATGTCGCGGGGGGTGACACCGGCCATCTTCATCGCGGCCTTGGCCGCCTTGACCGTCGGCGGGAACGTCGTCATGTCCGTCTTGTGCTGGTGCATCACGCGATCCATGCCGAGCCCGACACCACGCACCCAGACCGGTCGGTCGGTGTAGCGGTCGAAGACGTCCTCGGCGGCCAGGATGACCGCTGCGGCGCCGTCGCTCTGGGGGGTGCAGTCATACAGCCCGAACGGGTCGACGACCATCGGGGCGGCTAGCGCCTGCTCGACGGTGATCTCATAGCGCAGTTGGGCTTTCGGGTTCTTCACGGCGTGGAAGTGGTTCTTGACCGCCACCATCGCCATGTGTTCCTTGGTGGCAGGCGACTCGTGGAGGTACCGGTTGACGTGCAGCGCGAAGTTCGCAGGAGCGACCAGACCCAGCGGGTAGTCCCACGCGTTGTCGCGCGTCATCGCGGCCCAGTCCCAGAAGGTGCTGCTCGACGCGGTCTCGCGAACCTTGTCCGCGCCGACGACGAGCACCACGTCGTAGGCACCGGACGCGATCGCCAGAGTGCCGTTGCGGATGGCGTCATTGCCGGTGGCACAGGCATTTTCGATGCGTGTCACCGGGATGTCGGTGAGGTCGAGCGTATCGGCCAGGATGCCCGATGGGAAACCGTCGGTGGTGGACAGCTCGCCGAACCACGCGGCCTGGATGTCCGATTTCTTGATGCCCTTGTCGACGTTCCCAACGCACTCGGCGTAGGCCATCGGGATCAGGTCCTTGATGCCGAGGTCGAAGTGCTCGGCGAACGGGGTCATTCCGGCCCCGACCATGGCGACGCGTCTCATGCTTGGGCTCCCTCGGGCGCGACGGGGTGGAATGCGTATCCGTAGTCGGGGACGCCTGCGCGGTCCGCGATCTTGCGCAGCACCACCGAGCCGGCCTGACCGATCGCGGTCTCGCCAGCGGGCACGCCGGTGACCTTCATCAGCACTCGGACCGGACTGCCGTCGAGTTGCACGACGGCGATCGAGTACGGGCTCGGCAGGTCCGGCACCGGGATCCGGATGGTGGTCTGGGTGTATACGGTTCCAGTGCGCGGCAACGGTTCCAGCCGGTATTCGGTGACCAACCCGCCGTCGTCGTCGACCCTGGCGCGGGGCGGGAATTGCGGCGCCCCGTCGATCCCTGGCCGCTCCTCGAATACCGCTGCCTCCCAACGCAGTTTGGGTTCGAAGGCACGGGCGTAGGCGGGCAGCGAGATCGGGATGCCGTTGCCGTCGGCGGTGCGGAACTTGGGCAGTTCGCGCGCCGGAACCTCGTCGCGATTCACCGTCACGGCAGACGATGACGGGTTGACTTCGGCCGCCGTCACGCTGGACTGCTCGATGGCCAGCAGCAGACCGCCCGGATGACCCTGCTCGATCAGCGCGGCCAGCGCGCGAATGACTCCGGACGCCGAAGAAACTGCGTCCGCGAGCGCCGCCGTCGTATCGAGGTCGCCGCCGAGTTCTTTCGCCTTCACCCCGACGACGGCAGCGACGGGCTGCGCGTTCAGACCCAGGCGCGCGACGGTCGCCTTGACGCCGAGCTCACGCTGCAATCGCGAATCGCCGTAGTCGTGACGGGTGCCGTCCTCGCCACGGGTGGTGGTGGGCAGACTGCGGGTCTGGCGGGCCACCGGAGTGAGGCTCGCGCCCTTCCCACCGATCAGGACCGCGGCCGCCGCTGCGACCGACGGCGAGTCGTCGGCAGCGAGCACGAGAGTTCCTTCGGTGGCGCCGAGGAGCTGGTCGAGCACCGCGGGTGCACCGCCGAGCACTTCGCTGACCGCCACGTCGGCGGCCAGCGACAGGCCTGCGAGCAGCACTGCGCCGTTCCCGCCTTCCAGCAGCGGAAAGTCGCGCGACACCAGGACGACGCGTTGGGCGGTCGCGTCCGGGTCGGCGGCCCGGCCCGCGGCGACCGCCATGGTCAACGCATCCTCGTCGGGTCCCTTGACACGTTTGTCCCGCACCGTCCATGGCGGCAGGTAGGTGCCGATCGAGCCGACCGCGGTCATCGAGCCTCGCTTTGGTCATGGGCGTGTACGCCGCTCAACTAATGAGCTATATAGTTATAGCATTCAACCGCACAGCCGAGCGACAGTGGAAGGGTCCACGAACCGTGAGTAATCCCGATCCGCGAACCCTGAGGGATCGCGTCGTCGTCGTGACCGGCGCCAGCCGCGGCATCGGCGCCGCCATCGCCGTCCGCGCCGCAGAGGACGGTGCGGCCGTCGCGCTGCTGGCCAAGACCAGCACACCCAACCCCAAGATCTCGGGCACGCTGGGCGAAACCGCAGAAGCCGTGGAACGCGCCGGCGGGCGGGCGCTGCCGCTGGTCTGCGACGTACGGGACGCCGCTGCGGTGGCTTCGGCGATCGAAGCGGTCGCGGAGGCGTTCGGCGGCATCGACGTCGTGATCAACAATGCGGGCGCGCTCGACCTGCGGCCGACCGAGAGCCTGCCGCCGAAGAGCCTGCGCAAGCTGTTGGAGATCAACGTCGAGGGTCCGTTCGCGGTGGTGCAGGCCGCGTTGCCGCATCTTCGCCGATCGACCAACGCGCACGTCGTCAACGTCGCTCCCCCGCTGAGCCTGGAGCCCAGGTGGGTCGGTGCTCACGTCGGCCACACCGTCGGTAAGTATGCCGAGAGCCTGCTCACCCTGGGCTGGGCCGACGAGTTCGCCTCGATTCCGATCGCGGTGAACTCGCTGTGGCCGGCCACCACAGTCGCCAGCACCGGAATGATGGTCGCGATGGGCGAGGCCGTCGTGCGCGCGCAGGCCCGCGGCCCGCAAATCATGGCCGACGCCGTGCACGCGCTGGTCACCCGACCCGCGGCGGCCTGCAGCGGCCACTTCTACACCGATGAGGAGCTCCTTCGCGAAGAAGGCCGTGACGATCTGTCGGACTACCTTCTGGCCGCGTGTGAGGAAGATCTGACGCCCAACTTCTACCTTCCTTCGGCCCCGTTGCCGACCATCTAGGAGTCTTTCCGTGAGTTCGTTCGAGGCCTTGACCGCCCGTGAACCCGACTTGGTCAAGCTGCGCTTCGCCATGCGGGACTTCCTGCGCGCCGACCTCGCCGAGTTCGGCTGGACGCCCGCGGTCGACTCCTGGTTGGGCCAGTGGGACGAGGCGTTTTCGGCGCGCTTGGGCGCGGCGGGTTTTCTCGGGCTGACGATCCCCAAGCGATACGGCGGCCACGAATCGAGCCACCTGCACCGCTACGTCGTGACTGAGGAACTGATCGCGGCGGGTGCACCGGTGGCCGCGCACTGGACGGCCGACCGTCAGGTCGCGCCGAGCCTGCTGACCTTCGGCACCGAGGCGCAGCGCGAGCGACTGCTACCGCAAATCGTTGCGGGCAGACTCTATTCGTCGATTGGGATGAGCGAGTACGGCGCCGGATCCGACCTGGCGGCCGTGGCCACGAAGGCAACTCGGGCCGACGGTGGTTGGCTGCTATCCGGCACCAAGGTGTGGACCAGCGGCGCACACCACGCGCATCAGGTGGTCGTGCTGGCGCGCACCACCCCGCACGACCCGCAGCACCGGCACGCCGGGTTCAGCCAGTTCCTGGTGCCTTGCGACGCCGAGGGCGTCCGCGTCGAGCCCATCCTGCTGATGTCGGGGGCACACCACTTCAACGAGGTGATCCTCGACTCGGTCTTCGTCGCCGACGCCGACGTGCTCGGTGAGATCGGCAACGGCTGGCATCAGGTGACCTCCGAATTGTCGTTCGAACGCAGTGGGCCCGAACGCATCCTGTCCACCGGTCCGCTGCTGCTCGCGGCGATCCGCGCGCTCAGCTCGGGGCCACCGGTAGACGATCGCACCGCCGCCGATGTCGGCCACCTGCTGGCGCAGCTGATCTCGCTTCGGCAGCTGTCGCTGTCGGTGGCACGCACGCTCACCGAAGGCGGCGATGCCGCGAACCTGGCCGCACTGGTCAAAGACCTCGGCACCCGTTTCGAAGCCGAGTCGGTCGAATTGGTCGCCGACCTGCTGGAGAGCTCCCCGCGGCAGCCGGAACTGGAGGCCATGCTGACCACTGCCTGGCTGCACAAGCCGATGTTCACGCTGCGCGGCGGCACCAACGAGGTGCTGCGCGGTGTGGTCGCGCGCGGGATGGGTTTGCGATGAGCGCGCTTTCCGGCGGAGTGTTCGAAGCGGGCACCCCACAGGACGACGACGCCGAGCTTCGCGAACTCGTCGACGAACTCGGACGACGCTCCTACGATGCGAGTCTGGGTCGCCGCAACGTGCCCGACCAGTTCGACGCCGAACTGTGGCGCAACCTCGAGGACACCGGCCTGGCCCGGCTGACGAGCACACCCGACGGCGGCGCCGGACCCCAAGAGCTGGCGGTCGCACTGTACGGGCTGGCTCGCCACGCTGCAGCCGTGCCGTTGGCCGAAACCGACGCGCTGGCAGGCTGGCTCGGGCAACGGGCCGGCCTCGACCTACCCGCCGACCCCCTGACGGTCGCGCTCCTCGACGCCGACACCAACTCCGCCCGGGTCACGGGCACCGCGCTGGCCGTGCCGTGGGCCAGAGCATGCACGACCCTGCTCGCCGTGCGCGGCCGCGACGACCTGCGGGTCGGCGTACTCGATGCGGCCGCAGTGACGTTGCATGAACATCACAACCTGGCCGGCGAACCGCGCGATTCAATCGAATTCGACGTTCCGGCCGACCAAATGCAAACCGTGGACCCGGCCCTTGGCGACGAACTCGTCCGGCGCGGCACGTGGTCGCGCTGCGTGCAGATCATCGGCGCGCTGGACGCCGCTGCGGCCCTGTCAGTGGAGCACACCCGCGAACGCGTTCAGTTCGGTCGCGCCCTCAGTGCCTTCCAGTCCGTCCAGCAGTCCCTGGCCGGCATGGCGGGCGAGCTCGAACGAGCGCGCGCGGCAGTCGAACTCGCCGTCGCCGCGGCCGCCGAACACGGTTTCGGCTCGGCTACCACCGACTACGCCGTCACCGTCGCCAAGGTCGCGGTCGGGCGTGCCGTCGGCCCGGTCACCACCACCGCCCATCAACTGCACGGCGCGATCGGTGTCACCAGCGAACACCCGCTGTGGTTGTTCACCTTGCGCGCCCAGAGCTGGAGCTCCGACTACGGCACCACCAACCACTTCGCCCGCCGCCTGGGCAGGCTGGCGCTGGCCGCGGAAGATCCGTGGGACCTGGTGACGGGTGACATCACCCGACTGGAAAACAACGAAAGATAAAGGAGAACCCGTGACAGTGAAGCAGTTCGAAGGCGCGTCCGCGATCGTCAGCGGCGGTGCAGGTGGGCTCGGCGAGGCGACGGTACGGCGATTGCACGCCGACGGTCTTGGGGTCGTGATCGCCGACCTGGCCGCCGACAGGGGCAAGGCATTGGCTGACGAATTGGGCGGTCGTGCGTTGTTCGTCAGCACCGACGTGACGAGCGAGGAGAGCATCCTCGCTGCCATCGAGCAGGCCAACCAACTCGGTCAGCTGCGCTACGCGGTGGTCGCACACGGCGGTTTCGGTGTGGCACAACGGATCGTCCAGCGCGACGGCAGCCCGGCGGACTTCGGTGGCTTCACCAAGACCATCGATCTCTACCTCAGCGGTACCTACAACCTGACGCGGCTGGTGGCCGCGGCCGTGGCCGCCGCAGAGCCCCGCGCAGACGGTGAGCGGGGGGCCATCGTGATGACCGCCTCGGTTGCCGGTTACGAAGGGCAGATCGGCCAGACCGCCTATGCCGCAGCCAAAGCCGGCGTCATCGGGCTGACCATCGCGGCCGCCCGTGACCTCAGTTCGGTGGGCATCCGAGTCAACACCATCGCGCCAGGCACGATGAAGACTCCGATCATGGAGTCGGTCGGTGAAGAGGCGATCGCCAAGTTCGCCGCCAACATCCCGTTCCCGAAGCGGTTGGGCACCCCAGACGAATACGCCGACGCGGCAACCTTCTTGCTGACCAACGGCTACGTCAACGGTGAGGTCATGCGCCTCGACGGGGCGCAGCGCTTCACCCCCAAGTAACGGACCCACCGCGTCGACCGTCGATGGGAATGCTGGCGCTGAAGCCGCTCTTCGTGAGGGATGTGTGGCCTAACAGAAGACCGCGGGGGGCGTCCTTCACGGATTCGACTTCTGTACCTGCCCTGCGTGTGGCGTCACTTCAGTTCAATGACGAGGTCCTGGTGCAGTCGTGGCATGGCGATTCCTGAAGACGAGTACCCCACTACTCGCGTCGAACGCGGTGTCCCGCAGCATGCTGTTGGAAGGCCGCGACGGGAGACATCACCATGACCGATCAGCAGCAGCAAGCACTCGATTCCTTTTATGCGCTCGACAATGTGGTCACGGTCAAGATCACGATGCCGCAGGCCGAGTGGGATTTGGTGCGAAACGAGGAGCCCAAGGGCGGCCGGTGCAACTTCGAATGGACCGAAGGCGCCAGGTACACGTGGCGCCACGCGGCGTCGGTGGAGATATCCGGAACCAGGTTTCCCGCGACGGCCACGTTCGCAGACGTGGGCATCAAGAAGAAGTCGTTCTGCGGTTCGATCGACAGCCACAAGCCGTGCCTGCACGTCGACTTCGGCCATTTCGGCGATGCCAACGTCCCCGGGATCGAAGCCCTGATCGGGTCGCGGTACGTGACGCTCAACAACTCCATTCAGGACGAGTCCTACGTCAAGCAGACGCTCGGCTACCGGTTGCTGGGCATGGCCGGCCTGCCCCATTCGCGATGCAACAACGCCCGGGTGTTCGTCAATGGACCGCCGATCGGCCAAGGCGTCGTTGGCGTCAACAGCCCCGGCATCTACGTCAACGCCGAGCCGGTGACGAAGCGCTACATCGAGCGGAACTTCAACGGCAACATGAAGGGCAATCTGTACGAGCTCGAGCATCACGACGACTTCCTCGACGAGCGGGTGCGATTCATCGGCGTCGAGGATCTCTCCGAGTTCGACGACAAGGCCGATCTGAAGTTCGCGATCAGTCATGTCAAGGCGAACGGGCTGGCCGGCGCCGACCAGATGCTGGACATGGATCAGTACCTGAAGGTCTATGCGATGGAGTTCTTCCTCAAGCATTGGGACGGCTACGCCGACAACACCAACAACACCTACGTCTACAACGACGTGGCGGCCGTCGCGGCCCCGGGTGTGGGCACCGTGACGTTCAAGATGATCCCGTGGGGCATCGACCAGACATTGCAGCCAGACCGGCCGTTCAAGCTGGGCCGCGACGGGCTGATCGCCCAGCTGGTGCGCAACGACGACGCCCGTCGTCAACGATTGTTCGACCAGATCCGGGAGTATCGGGAGACCCTGTTCAGCCGCGAGCACCAGCAGACGGTCTTGAAACCCTTGATCGACCAAATGCAGGTCCTGCTAGCGGGTTTCGGGGTGCCCAATGTCGTGGCGGAGATCGATTCGGTGCGCCAGCAACTGCGCCTTGCCGAATCGGCCGGATACATCGCCGCGGGTCTGCCTGGCGCCGCCAGGCCGGTCTACATCCTCAAGCACGACACCAGTGCCTGTCTGCACGCCAGCAACACCGAGTCGATTCCGCCGGGCATCCCCGCGCCGGCGAACTTCGAGGTCTACCAAGAACCGCTGCGCGACGACGACGACCCGGCGGATCTATGGGTCTTCAGCGACCTCGGGACCGGCAAGGCACTGATCAATCAAGGCTTCGGCCGTGTGCTGCATGCCAGTGGTACGCAGGTCACGCCGGCGGGGCACAAGTACCTCTATACCTGCGCACCGAATAACGGCCAGCACGCTGAAGAGTTCACGATCGCGCCCGTACCCGTTCCCGTCACGGATGTCGCCAACCCGCCGGGCCGCTTCTCGTTCACCGGATACTTCAACCTCGTCAGCGTGCGGACGACTGAGATGGCGAAGTTCGGGCTCGACCTCACGCCGGGCGGCAGGGCGAGGGTTCACCAGGAGCTACCCGGGTCCAACCTCTACTTCTACTGACCCACAACGGGATAGTCGAGCACTGCGTAGCCACCCGCGGCGTTGCAATTCGCAACGTGTCCAACTTCGTCGACCGCCGATGCACCCAAGCCGCTTGACGATCTACGCCCCTTGGGATGTCTACGCTAGCGCAACCCACAATCGGCGGCTGACCTACAGCCGACCCTCCACCTGCAGCTCCGGGTGTACCCACGTCGGTGAGTTCTTCTGCTTGAAGGCCCGGAATCCTTCGCGCGCCTCGGGACCGAACAGACTGGTCTGCATGCCAATCCGGTCGAACAGCCCGAGGTAGCCGTCCAGGCTGGACTTGATCACGCCTCGCGCCCCTGGTGCCGTCCGGCAGCATTGCGCCAGAAGCTCTTTGGCGACATCGAGCAGGTCGTCGTGGGGAACCATTCTGGCCACCATGCCCCATTCGACGGCCTCGTTGGCGTTCAGCGTGCGCCCGGTGAACATCAGGTCCTTGGTGCGGACGGGTCCGATCATGCGCGCGAGCACCTGGCTGTAGTAGGTGTCGGCGATGCCGCGAAACAGCTCGGGCACCCGGAAGGTGGCCCGGTCGCTGACCACGGCGAGGTCGCTGCACATCGCGATCTGCAGCCCGCCGCCCTGGCAGAGCCCGTTGACCGCCGACACCACCGGCTTCGGCGACTGACGCAGAATGTCGAAGGGCGTCTCGTCCATGCCCATGGTCGAGGCGAAGTCCATCCAGTTGTCCTCGGCGGCCTGGCCCAGGTCGCCGCCGGGTGCAAAGACGTCGCCCGTGCCAGTGATCAACAGTCCTGCGAGGTCGGGATCGGCGTTGACCCGGCTGATCGCGTAGCGGATGCCGAAGTACATCGCCGGCGTCATGGCGTTGCGCGCCTTGGGACGGTCGAGCGTGCAGATTGCGAACGCCCCTTCACGTTTGAACGTCAGAAAGGGAGTGCCGAGCCAATCGCCGTCGGGTGGGCGCGGACCGCCATTGAGGCTTGCGGACATGTGGGGATCCCTTTCGAGCGGCGACTATCGGTCCGTATCAAATTAGCCAAATAGTTGTATGATTCCAACTTCCCGGCGTAGCATCCTGGACGTGGCGCACGTCACTGCACGGTGCCCGCACCATCCCGCACAGCGCGGTCAATAGCGAGTTTCTGGAGGCATACGAATGGGTTCACTCGACGGCAGGGTCGTCTTCATCACCGGCGCGGCGCGCGGGCAGGGCCGGTCACATGCCGTGCTGTGTGCCGAACAGGGCGCGAACATCGTCGGAATCGACATCTGCGAAGACCTCGAGGTCGTGCCCTACAAGCTGGGTACCTTCGAGGAGCTCGAGGAGACCGCCCGCCTGGTCGAGAAGACCGGCCAGGAAATGCTATTCGCGAAGGCCGACGTCCGCGATCTGGCCGCGCTCCAGGAAGTCTTCGATGCCGGGGTCGAAAAGTTCGGCCACATCGACACCGTGATCGCCAACGCCGGCGTGGTGCTGACCAATGCCGACGAGCGCGACGCCACCGAGGCGCTGCGGCTGGGCCTCGACATCATGCTCATCGGAGTGTGGAACACCTTCCAGATCGCGATCCCGCACATGAAGAAGCGCGGCCAGGGCGGCAACTTGATCGCGACCAGTTCGATGATCGCGCTCCTGGACCTGACCGACGGCCGTGGTGGCACCGATGCCTACCTGACGTCCAAACTCGCGGTCACTGGCCTGGTTCGGGCGTACGCACTGATGCTCGCCGGCGACCGCATCCGCGTGAACGGGGTGGCCCCGACCAACTGCGCGACGCCAATGATCACCGAAAACCCGGCACTGTTCAAGGTGATCGAGGAGAACCCGCATCTCGTGAACGCGATGTCTACCGCACTGCCGGACTTCCCAATGATCGAGCCCCGCGACGTGAGCAACGCGATCTTGTTCCTGATCAGCGACGCAGGCCGCACGTTCACCGGCAGCGTATTAAAAGTGGATGCCGGCATGGACGTGAAGCGCTAGCCGGAGAGTCATGCACTTCCGGATCGACGGACGATCGGCGCTGATCGTCGGCGGCAGCAAGGGGATCGGCTTCGAGGTCGCGAAACTGCTTGCCGCAGAGGGCGCGAAGGTAGCGGTGCTGGCCAGGACCAAGGCCGACGTCGACGCCGCGGTCGAGGCGATCAGCAGTGCGGGCGGTACCGCGATCGGCGTTACCGCCGACGTCAGCAGCTCCGACCAGCTGAGCGGTGCCGTACGTGAGGTCACCGCCGAGCACGGACCGCCGCTCATCGTCATCGGACAGGCGAAATACCAGCGGCCAGGGGACTTCGCTGACATCACCGACGTGAACGTCTACCGCGAGTCGTTCGAACTGCACACGATGAGCCAGATCCTGCTGCTGCAGGCGGTGTTGCCCGCGATGAAGGAGGCCGGCTGGGGCCGCTTCGTGCACATCGGGTCCGCCACCGCGAAGGAGCCAGCAGGAAACATCCACCATGCCGTCGCCAATACCAGCAGGCCTTCCACCATCGGTCTGCTCAAAACCGTCTCCGACGAATACGCACAGCACGGCATCACCGTCAACACCGTCGCGCCCGGCTGGATCGAGACGGAGAACGCGCTGGCGTACCTGGAGCAGCACCTCGGCGCGAGCACCGAGCAGGAACGACGCGACTTCATGCTCACTCAGGCCCGCGTGCCCGCGGCACGCATGGGCAAGCCGAGCGAGATCGCCTCGTTGATCGCATATCTATGTTCAGAACCTGCCGGATACCTCACCGGCAGCTGGATCGAAGTCGACGGTGGCCTACACCGTTCGGCGTTCTAAACCTAGGAGTACACATGGAAACCCTTGGCGCACCTGAACTCTCCTTCGCCAGCCTGCCGATGGCAGCTGACCGCGGTGTCGGGTGGAAGACCGTGCGCGACGCCGGGCGAGTGGTGTTCATCGACGGTTGGTACTACCTGTCCCACCGCGAGGACGTGCTCGCCGCGCTGCGCGATCCGGAACTGTTCTCGTCGAAGAAGGCCTTCGACGTGCTGGGCAGCCCCATCCCGCTGGTGCCCATCTCGTTCGATCCACCCGAACACACGCGGTTCCGCAAGTTCCTGCAGCCCTTCTTCAGCCCGCACACCTTGAAGGAGATGTTGCCGTCACTGCAGAAGCAGGCGCTCGACATCGTCGACGAGATCGCCAAGAGGGGCGAGTGCGAAGTCGTGGCCGACCTCGCCATCCCCTA
>JAOPVI010000175.1 GCA_025966225.1 Mycobacterium sp.
CGATGCCCACTTGCGCCCAGCCGGTGAAACATGCCAACGCAGCAGTCGCGGTCGGACTGAGGCCGCAGATCTTGAGGGCCTTGCTCGTCTTGATCCGCACCCCGCCGGAGCGTGCCTTGGTTATCCAGATGTAGCCGCTGTCGACCTCTACCAGACCGCTGTCGCCGTCGCGATTCTCGTCCAGGTCGTAGTTGATGTATATGCCGTGTTCGTCGCGCGTGGCCTTCCAGTACTTCAGCGCGGTCTTCAGCCGATATTCATGGCACTCCGTACTCACGCACTCCAGCACCCGACTCCATCCCGCCGAAGTGTTGGGCGCCCTGGCGTCCATCTCGCAGAAGAACGACGGCAGGTCCTGCTTCCAGTTGAGCGGGTCGACGATGTCGATCAGGGCGTCCAGTTCGTGGTCCTCGTCGAAGAGTTCCGTAGAAACCACGGTGCAGAACTGACCGCCGATCTTCCGCACCGTACCCATGCACGGGGGTGGGTACTTGGCGACGTCCGACCGCATCAGCCAGAAGGGCTGCTGCTGCATGAAGGGAACCCAGCCGGCGCGGCCGGCGTCGAGCATTCGACTCTCGGCAATGGCCCGGCGCAGGGTGGGGCTGCGGGCCGGGAGCACGTCGATGCCGGCCATCAGAGGAGTGGCCATTCCCATCAGCGCGGTGAGCGGGTCATCGGCCAGCGGGTCGCCGGGGCGCTGAACCTCGACGAAGTCGTGTTCCGCCCATTTCAGCTTCACCGTCGGGGTCGACAGCGGGGCCACCGCTGCCGGCTCACCGATCCTGGTGAGCACCGCGCCTGCATAGATTGCCCGCGCCAACACCGCGGTAGGGAGCTCGTTGGGCGAAGGATCGGCTTCCTGCGCACCCGGCTCGTCAATACGGCGGAGCTGCTCGAACTCTTCATTGGTGACGGTCCTGGTAAACGTGCCCCGCGCGGGGTGGAGTGGGTCGGGCTCATCGGGTCCGTCCACGGTGATCACGAGGTCGCCGGACAGGTTGAGCCGATCGAATGCCGAACGGGGCCGTTGCTTGGAGCGAGTCAGGTCGCCAAGTGCCTCGGCGCGACTGGGAAAGCTCACTGAACCCGTCGGCGACAGCCCATCGACGAACGTGCGGAGTTCGCGGTACCAGCCGCGCTGACCATAACCCGTGGTACCGGGCAAGAACTGTTCGACGATCGCGGTTGTCTGCGGATCGTCCCGCTTGACCACCTCGTCGTCAATGGAACCGAAGAGCGCCAACTGCGAATGAAGCTTCCCCATGGCGCGGACCTCCCGCTTTAGCATAGTTTGCCATCGACGCACTTGCGCGTTAATCGAAGGGGGAGAGCTCTTGACTGACAGCGGGGCAAACGACGAACGGGGCAGTATCGACGATCTGCCTTGGGCATCGGTGTTCGACCCGGCCGCAAATGCACGCGCGCTGAGTGCGATTCAGGCCGAAGGTTTCAGGGCTGCGAGTCAGATCGTCGATCGGTTCATCCGGATCGTCACACCAGAGTCGGCGCCGGACGGGGTAGCGGCGTCGTCCAAGGGTTCCGGACCCGGTGCCAAGGCGGTGTCAGATCTCGAGACCCTCACCCGGTCGTGGTGGTCGACGGTCGGCCGGATGCTGCTTCAGTCGGCGCCCAAGGCCCGTGCCGCGAACGGCGCTACGTCCACTTTCGAACTGTCCAAAGCGGAGTCGGCGGGAGCGGTCACCCTCGAGGTCGAGGGTTGCGGCACCGCGAGCGCAGAGGTGTGGCTGCACAATCGCGGGCCAAACGATCTTGGCGTGGTCGCCCTGCGGTGTAGCGCCTTGATGTCCGCAAGCGGGCAGCTCGTTGCGTCGGACGCAGTGGAGTTCGAACCCGACTTCGTCCCGATGCCTGCCCGATCAAGCCGGGGCGTCGTCGTGAATGTCGATGTCCCGGAGGGGCTTGCGCCTGGTTTGTACCGCGGTACCTTGCTGGTCGAGGGCCAAGCGGAGCTATGGTTGCCCGTGGTGCTCGCCGTCGACATGCCCGCGCCATGACCAGCACGGCGGATCGATCGGAGCTGGTTACTGCTGTCGACGACCGACTGCGGGAAGTGGCGAAGATCATTCGGCGTTCGATGCTCGATGCGATGCCCGACGGTGAGCCGAGTTCGTGGTTGTACGCGCCGATGCGCGAGTATCCGTCGCGGCCGGGGAAGGCGCTGCGCCCGGCGCTGTGCATGTCCGCGGGCCGCGCCTTCGGCGCGAGCTCCGACGACATGCTGGGCATTGCGATCGCGATCGAGTTGTTGCACAACGCATTTCTCGTTCACGACGATGTGGCCGACGGTAGTGAGCTGCGGCGGGGCAGGCCGACCCTGGTGGCGAGCCATGGCATCGCGGCGGCCGTGAACGCTGGAGATGGGCTCGCCGTGGTGGCAGGCCAGGTGTTGCGGCGGGCTACCCGTAGGCTCGACCGTGACCTCGCAGACCTGGTGTGGGCCGAGTTCGACACGATGGCGATGCGAACGCTCGAGGGTCAAGCCACCGAAGTCGGCTGGCAATTCGATGATGTCGAGCAACTCGGACCGCTGGACTACCTCGAGATGATCATGCACAAGACGTGCTGGTACACGACTATTCACCCGCTCCGGGTGGGCGCGATCGTCGGGTCCGGCGGCACCATGGCGCTTGGGCCACTCGTACGCTTCGGTTTCCACTTCGGCGCCGCCTTCCAGATCCGTGACGATCTGCTCAATCTCGTTGGCGACGAACGGATCTATGGCAAGGAGATCCTCGGCGATCTATACGAGGGTAAGCGCACGCTCGCGCTGGTGCATCTGTTGTCCCATGCCGAAGGCGCTGATCTCGCCTTGGTCCGCGACTACCTCCGTCGCACCCGTCCGGAGCGTTCACCCGAACTCGTCGTCAGGATTCGGGCGTTGATGGACGATTACGGCAGCATCACCTTCACGAGTGAGTACGCCGAGGGCATCCTGCTGGTGGCCGAGGAGTACTTCGAAGACGCGTTCGCTGACGCGGAGCCGGGGCCCGACCTGGACTTCCTGCGCTCGCTCGTCCCGTACGTGTGGGCCCGCTGGCGCTGAGAATCGGTGCGATGGAGGGGTTCCGGCAGCGCTTAGGCTGACAGCCGGGGGAGACATGACTCGGCAAGCGTCGACGCGGCTGCAGGTGAGCGCTCAGCGCTTTCTGACACGTCGCATGGAGCACGCGTTGGTGCGCAGGGACGTCGCGATGGACGACGATCCCATGCGTGCGCAATCACGTTCGCTCGCAGCGGGATGCGTGCTTGCGGCGATCGCCGTTGCGGGCTGCGCCATCATGGCCGTGGTGAAGCCGCATGGCAACCCCGGCGATGCGCCGATCGTGATGGCACGCGAATCGGGAGCGGTGTACGTGCGCCTCGGCGACACCCTCCATCCGGTCTTCAACCTCGCCTCGGCCCAGTTGCTCGCACGCACCAGCGCCAAGCCGATCGTCGTCGCGGAGGCATCGATCGCCGGGGTGAAAAGGGGCCCCATGGTCGGCATTCCGGGCGCTCCGGCCACGATCGGCGCCCCCTTGCCGCAGCAACCGTGGACGGTGTGCGACCGCGAACGCACCGTCGTGGTCGTCGGTGCGACTCTTGCGCTCGATCCATCGCGCATCGTGCTCGTCACCCCGCGCGGCGAGAGTGCCGCGACCACCTACCTGCTCTACGAGGGGTGGCGGGCCGAGGTGGATCTCCGTGACCGGGCGGTCGTGCGCGCCCTGCGCCTCGATGGCATGGTTCCGGTTCCGGTTTCGCGGGCATTGCTCGATACCGTGCCCGAGGCGCCCGCGTTGGCCGTGCCTCGCATCGCCGGGGTCGGCTCGGCAGGTCCAGAATCATTGGGCGGGATCGTCATCGGCACCGTGGTGCGCGTCGCCAGGGCCGACTCGAACGAGTTCTACGTCGTGCTCGTCGACGGTGTGCAGCGCATCGGCGACGTCGCCGCGGACGTGCTCAGGTTCGCCTACCGCGGACCCGACGAGATTCCGTCGGTGACGCCCGCGGCCGTCGCGGGAGTCAAGACCGTTGCGACATTGCCCGTCGACACGTTCCCACGCCGCGCGAGCGCGCCCATCGACGCGAAAACCGGTGCCCTGGTGTGCGTGCAATGGCAGCGCAGCGACACCGATGGGCAGTCGAGCACCACGATCTTGACCGGCCGCCCGACGGCGTTGGACGGCGTGCAGATCGCGGAGCTGGCCCAGGCCGACGGGGATGGTCCCAAGGTCGATGCCGTCGCGCTACCCGCTGGCCGCAGCGCCTACGTCCGATCCGCACGCACCCTCGGCGACGACGGCTTGACCGGACCGCGTTTCCTCGTCACCGATTCGGGTGTCGCGTATGGGATTCGTGACGACGATGCCGCGACCCAGCTGGGCTTGACCGGACCGCCAGGGGCAGCCCCCTGGTCGATCCTGGCTCACCTGCCGAACGGACCCGAACTGAGCACCGACGCCGCGTCAGTCCTGCGCGACGGGCTCCCGCCGTCGTCGTAGCCGACCCGCCGAGAGCGTCAGGGCCCCGGTGGCCACCGCAATGCATACGGCCGCGCCACCGAACGCCACCGTGCGGGTGCGCGGGTCGGCCTTGTCGGTGCCCACCGATCGCGGAGCGGATGGCGCTGCGGTGCGGACCGGGTCCTGTCCTGGCCCCGCGCCGAGCGCCGCCAACGGATCTACCACGCCGTAGCCGACCAACGGGTCCCAACCGGCGGGAGGATGGTGGGCCGTGTGCTCGATGCGTTGCATGACCTGTCGTGCCGTCAGTTGAGGAGCGCGAGCACGAATGAGCGCAGCGATACCCGAGACCACGGGTGCGGCGTAGCTGGTGCCTGAAATCGGGTCTCCCTCAGCCGATCCGGGCGCCGCGTCGATGAGGCCCTCGCCGTCGCGGGCGAGCGAAACCACGCCTTCGCCGGGCGCTGCGACGTCCACCCACGGGCCCCCCAGGGTGAAGCGCGACGGCTGGCCATCCGCCCCGACCGACCCGACGGTCAGCACGTAATCGTCGTACCACGACGGGCTCACCACGACGTTGACGGCGTCCCAGTCCGGCCGGCCGGGATGCGCCGGATCGGCAAGCGGGTTCTGCTCGGGGCATTGGCTGCCGACGTTTCCCGCGGCGGCGATGACGACCACGTTCTTGACGTCGACGGCGTAGGCCAGTGCAGCGCCGAGTGCACCGTCTTCGATCCCGTCGCGTGCGGGTACGCACGCCACCGAGGAGATGTTGATGACTCCTGCGCCAAGATCGGCCGCGGTGCGCACGGCCATGGCCAGCGTTTCGACGTCCCCGACACCTGAGCCCGCGCGGTCGTCCGAGCGGCGAAACTCGGTGCTGGACTGCCGGATCGAGATGATCCCGGCATCCGGAGCGACGCCGCCGAACGTTCCGGCATCGTCATCGATGGGTACGGCGGCGATGATTCCCGCGACGAGGGTGCCGTGTCCGTCGCAGTCCTGGGTGCCATCACCTGCCGACACGTAGTCCCCGCCTGCGACGAGACGTGGGAGCAGCCGATGCCGCGCCACCCCGGTGTCGATGACGGCGACCGTCTGGCCCGAGCCGCGGGAGAGGGGGCGAAGCGCCGCGACGTCGAAGTCCGTCAACTGGGTTGCGCGTCCCTTCGGCGTGGCACGCATCGGGGACCCACAGTCCCCGGTCTGTTCAGTCGCCCCTGGCGGTGCGGGCGAGCGCGGTGCAGGCAACAACGAAACGTCGACGGCTGGTGGTGCCACCGCACCAGCCGGAGGTGACGTCCAGGTCGCCAAGGCCGCCACCCCTACGACAGCGGTGAGCCGCAGCGCCCGCTCCCACGTGGTCGTCATGCGAGGTGGAGGTTCCGCACCAGCGCATAGACGCCAATGACCCAGCAGGCCAACGGAACCACGGCCGCGAGCGCCGCGTAGTCGATCAGGTCGACGGCCCGCGAGCTCACGGCCGTCGGCCTTCGATGCCGTAGCACTCCGAGCCCGACTGCGCCCACGGCAGCGGCCATCCAGTAGGTGTGATGGGGAGCCGCCGCGACGACCACCACGAAGGCGGCTGTCGCGCCGATCAATCCGCCGATGGCCAGCATGGTTCGACACGAGCTGCCGACGTAGGTTCTGCTGCGCAGCAGCACTACGAGGCCCGCCACGCATGTGAACGCGACCCCGACTATCGGTGGTAGCTCAGCTCGGAGGCATCCGAGGGCCACTAGTGCCGTCCCGACGACCACTGCGAGGACGCTGCCTGTGACGAGGCCCGTCAACGTTGCGTGACCGCCGGCCGCGCGTGTGGCGGCGTCGCCCCGAGTGCTCAGCCCCGACAACAGAATTGCGGCTCGTGGCGCCAACGCCAGCAGGCCGAGCGCTCCCGTCGCGAGGGTGGCGCCGATGGTCGCGAAGGGAAGGACGACGAACGTGGCGACCGCCGTTGCGGCCGCGACGAGCGCCGAACACGTCGCCGTCGCCGTCAGTACGGCCGAGGCGCCGCCGGTGAGTCTCGTCATCACGACTGCCACCGCGAACGCCGCCGTGGCGGCGAGCAACAGGTTGGGTGCGGCGGGTCCGGACGGCACGGTCAGGAATCCCGTGGCCGCGGCGAGGGCCGTCCCTGCCACCGACAATGTCGGGCTGCGTCCGAGCAACGCGACCCAGCACACCGCGAATGCTCCGCACGCGGCGACGATCAGGTGGCCTGCTGCGTGAGTGGTGACTCCGGACCAGGCCAGCGCCGCCCCCGCAACCAGCACCGCCCACATGCAGACCGCGGCCCGCAGTCGCCCGCCACTTTCGCGCGGTGGACTGCCCGCGGACGCGACAGCCCGGGCAGGCTCCCAGATGGTCGACCGTGGGATCGGCGCGTGCACCGCCGCGAGCACGAGGAGCTCACCGTCGCGAACGCCATTGGCCTCCAGAGACATCGAATCATCAAGCGGGCCTCCGACGGGTCGGTCAAG
>JAOPVI010000181.1 GCA_025966225.1 Mycobacterium sp.
TCCGTCGACACCCCGTTGTCGGCATCGTTGCTCGGGGCTGGACTGGAGGAGCGCCGAAATGAGTTGCGGGCCAAGCTCCCAATCGGACGTGTTGTAGGCCCGGCCGACGTCGCAGCACTCGCCGTTCACATCAAGAGCAACACGGCGCTCACCGGTGCGACGTACGACATCGACGGCGGGCAACAATTCGCCTTTTGACGATCGCGCCGGTCCATCCGCGAGTTCCTTTGCAAGACAGGAACTTACGGAATACTCGATCCATTCATCTGAGTCGATGCGTCCGCAGCCAACTCGGGCACCGAGCCCGCACACACTCGCGCGGCCGCGGCCCCCGCGAGGAAGCACACGAGCGAAGCCCACCCGGCGAAACCGCTGAGTCCGTACTTGGCCATCAGCAAGAGTGCCAGGCCCGCAAAGCAGATCAGCGCTCCGGCCGCAGTCGAACGCGCACCCGTGGCCCGAAGTCGCTTATCCCACCACGGCAGTGGCCGATGCTCGAGCGGCGTGAACAGTTTGAACGCGACGGCCATGACGACGGCGAACACGAGCGCCCGCAGCGCGAGGCGACCCAAGAATCCGGGTGCATGAACGTCGTAGGCGTCGAGGCCGACGGCGTGCAGGGCGAACATCGACACGGCAATCGCCGGGATGTGCCAGAGGTAGATCGTCATCGCTCCCCCGTTGCCCACCGCTACCACGCGCCAGACCCGCGGCCGCGCCGCCCACCGTTTGATCGCGCCTGCGGCAGCGACGAAAAGGCACGACATCCACGTGCAGTGCAGCGCGAGCAACAGCGTCGGAGGCGATACGTTCGACATCCGCTCCACGCCGGTGACCACCAGGGCGACTTCGTACCTCCCGGACATGGCGAGCAGCACCTGGGCAACGAAGGCAGACGCCGCGACGGCGAGTGCCGCGCGCGGGTCGATCAACTTCCGCGCATAGGCCACGCCGATCACCACCGGGATCATCCAGACGATCAAGAAGTTTGCGACGCCCGACCCGGGCGTGCCGACGGCGAACCGAACCCCGTCGACCGTCGCTGCGAGACCGAGCAGGGTTGCGACCACCAACGCGGCCGCCCGCCCGGTGCGGAGCCCTATCAGCGCCGGGACGAAGGCAAGCACCACGATGTATAGGCCGAGGAACCACAAGAGTGCGACGCACTCGCGCCCGACGCCCTCCGCCGATTCCCCGCCGAGCGTCAGGCGCACCACGAGGAGTCCGACGGCCCACGCCGCGAGATACCAGACGAGGGGCCGGCACAGGCGCTGCGCCCGGGTGACCAGCCATGTGCCCCACGGCGTGCCGCGGCGCCAGCCGTATGCCCCTGCGGCGCCGCCCGCGAAGAAGAACAACGGCATCACCTGCGCGACCCAGGTGAGCGGTTGGATCGTCGGCAGCGCGCCGAGCAGGTTGCCGATGTGCAGCCCGTTGGTGTCTATGGTGGCGAGCAGCAGTGCGCAGTGCCCGAACATCACGACGACCAATGCGGCGAGCCGGGCGACGTCGACGGCGCGATCGCGACCGGATGCGGTCTCGTCGGCAACCGTGCGTGTGACGGGCGCGGGCTTGGCAATATGCATGTGTTCAGCATGCCGCGCCGCGAGCCGCGGTGGATGAGTAGGACTACCCGTCGTCGTCGGTGGCCTACATTGCATGTGATGCGTTCCGCACTGATCGCTCTTTCCGTACTCATCGGCGTCGTGGTGCCCTCGACTGCGCCCGCGGGCGCCGAACCACCAACGATGCCAGATCTGCGGGACTATGACGCAGTGGCGCCCGACGGATTCGTCGTTGGCAGCGAGGTGTATTTCCAGACGCCAGACGGACTGCGGTGCGCGATCCAGCCGGACCGTGGCGCCGCCGGATGCGACGGACGACTGTCAGGTATCCCGAATGGTGTCAACGAGATCGTGTTGGCCGCCGACGTGTATGCGCGAGGCATGCGCGCAACGGCGAATCCTAGCTTCGGAAGGCCATCCGGTGACGCTGCCCCGGTATTGCGCGAGAGCCAGAAGATAGTGTTCGCTGACTTCGAATGTGCCGTTGGGCCCGGGCCGTTGACGGCTTGCACGAAGGGCTCGCCTGCGACGCAATGGATGGTCGTCTCCCCTGCTGGCACGGGTATCGGGCCTGAGACCGAAGGTCTGCCACCGGGATTCCCCGACCCCAACGACTTCGTCGTCAGTGGCGACACGTATGTCGTCGGGGCCGGTGCGAAGAACATGTTCCCGATCTTCACCGTAGATGGCGGTCTGACCTGCTCGATCGTCGTCGATAGCGGCGGCGAGATCGGTTGCGACGGACCTCTGCCGGGCGTCACCGGCGGCGAGAACGAAGTGTTTACGCAGCTGCCAGGTACGACTGGAACGCGCCGTACCGACAGCCCGAAGTTCAACACCCCCGCATACCCGGGGCCGATCAAGCAGCTGCCCGTCGGGTTCCGAGTCAACGGGATCGGCTCCACGTGCATGGCAATCGCGGGCGGTGCGGCGTGCATCGGCACGCTCGCAGGTGCTACGCAGGGATTCGAGGTGTCGTCCGCGGGCGTGTCGACGTTCGGTGGGTGACCGCGGAGGGCGATCAGCGCTCGAAGTTGTGGGGAAATTGGGTTCACCGACGGGCGCGCAGGCTCTTCCCACATCTAGGCCGGTGGCGGATCCGCCACGACAACGCCCGCCGGAACGGCCCCCTCTCTGGCCAGCGTGATCGGGTAGTTGGCGGTCCTGCCGGTTCCCGCGCAGGGTCCAGTGCCGCCCTTCAACTCGGTGTAGGCCTTGGTACCGGTCAGCGTGCCATCAGACCGCGGCGCGAATGACCAACTGGTCGCGATCTTCAACTTGAGCTGTGGATCGGCCGCACACGCCACGGTGCCTGCGATCGGGTTGATCGTCTGCCACCTGCCATCGGCGAACCTCAAGGTGGCGGTCGCTCCGTTCTGCTTCGTCTCGTTGTGATCGTCGTTTTCGAGTTGAGTCGCCGCGGCAGTGCAGCCGGCCGGGGTGCACGCCGAGCGGAACGCATACCAGCGAGATACGTCGGTTCCGCCAGGCACGGGCGCCCCTTCGAGGGTCCCCTGTGAGTACTTGGTGTCTATCCGATAAATGCCGTCCAGCGCAGGTCCGGAAGTCGCGGGCGCGGTCGCCACGCCCGATGACGATGGTGAGTCGCCGGATTTTTGCGCCGGCGTCGTGTCTGAAGTGCAACCCGCGATAACGCCGCCGATCCCCAGACCGGCAGTCGCCATCACCACCGACGCGATGCGAATGAACGCCATCCAAATCCCTCGTGAACGGACCCACTGCGACCCAGCGGGAAGACGCAAGTATCCAGGCTTCGGCGCGGTTGTGCACAGGAACGAAGGGCGCGCCCACCAGTTGCGTGAGCTCGTAGCAAGCCCGAAACAGCGGAGCGCGGCAGTCGTGAATACCAGTCGGCCGCCACCCAGGGGTAGTGGCGGGCCGAATTGGTCATCCAGATTGTTGGACCGGGGCCGAAAGATCCTGATGACAGGTGCCCCGGTCCACGGTCAACAATGGTCGACGAACGGCTCGTAGAAAAGGGATGCCAGAGCAACCGTAGGAAACTCTCACGGAACCCCATCTACAAGATCGGCAGCTGGCCGACCGCCGCCGCTCACGTCGTCTTCAATGCCCGTCAGCGATGACGCCGAAGGTGCGGCCAAATTGCTTGATCGCGTCGTCGGTGGAAGGCCAGGGTGCCAAGTGCCGCGTCAGACGGGCGTCGTAGAGCCACCAGTCATCGGATGTCTGCTACCGATTCCACGCGGCGTACGCAACGGCGATGGAAACACGTGACCTACGTGGACACCGCGTCAGCCGTTCTTGGCCAGCGCATAGTGGACGTTCAGATCGAACGACGGGCATTGCTCAAACAAGTCGAGTGTGTTGGCATCCAACGCGTAGGTGCAGGGCCCGAAGCTCTTGTCCTCGGCAAAGGTTCCGGCCCAAGTAGTGCCTTGAAGGTGCAGGTCGGTTATCCCCGGGGCCTTTTGTATGTGCGCGCAATCTGGACCGCATGGGGTGAAGATCACGGACTGCGTACCGCCGACCTTCATGCGCCCTCCTCCGTCGATCACGGTGGCGGTGTAATTCCCACTCGGCGGTCCTGCCGATGCTGGGCTGGCGAACCCAATCGCCGCGGTTAGAATTACTCCACCAACTGCGGCGATGGCAGCCGCGGAACCCATGACCTTCATTTTGCTTGCCCTCCAAGGTTGTCCGGATTTGTTCACCAGTGGACGGTGGCAGTCAGATCGGACGAGCACACACGTAGTGCGCTACTCGATTTCAGTGCCACGGCTGACACGAGACGTTCTCGTGCATACCTGGGACCTCGCCACCGCGATTGGGGCAGACGCTCGCCTCGACTGCGGATGGTGTGCGATGTTTTCGACCGACTTCCGGCGGATTCGAGCACCCTGAGCGCGTCAAGAATGTTCGGGCGTCCCGTCGCGGTAGCCGACGACGACATCCAGTCAGGGCTTCTTGCTCGGCTCGGCCGCGATCCGTCCTGGCGCTCCCAGCACTGAGGGCGGCCCCTCAGTCGAGGCGTCGGCCGTCGGTGGCGAAGAAGCGGAGCTGCTCTGCATCGGGGTGCAGCCGTAGGCGGCTGCCGCGTTGCGGTGGGTTGCGCCAGTCGGCGCGGGCGATCACGGGTTGGCTCGTCGTGCTGTCGGGGGCGGCGATTCGGCCGTGCAGGTAGGCGTCGGCGCCGAGTTCTTCGACCACGTCGACTTGGATTTCGACGCCGTGCAGGCCCACCACGAAGTGTTCGGGCCGGATGCCGACGACGACTTCGGGGGCGGTGTCGGCGATCGTCCTGGGCACCCGAATGACAAAGTCGCCCAGCGACACTGAGTGATCCTGGATCCGGAGCGTGAACAGGTTCATCGGTGGAGAACCCATGAACCCGGCGACGAACACGTTGGCGGGGTCGCGGTAGAGCTCACGGGGCGGCGCGCACTGTTGCAACACTCCGTCGCGCAGCACCGCGACCCGGTCGCCCATGGTCATCGCCTCGACCTGGTCATGGGTTACGTAGAGGGTGGTGGTGCCCAGTCGCCGTTGCAGCGCGGCGATCTGGTTGCGGGTTTCGACCCGCAGCTTGGTGTCGAGGTTCGACAGCGGCTCGTCCATCAGGAACACCTGGGGATGGCGCACGATCGCCCGACCCATGGCCACGCGTTGGCGTTGTCCACCGGAGAGGTCTTTGGGTTTGCGGTCCAGATAGGGCTGCAGGTCCAGCAGCCGCGCCGCGTCGAGCACGCGGTCGCGGATCTGAGCCCTCGGGGACTTGGCGATCTTCAACGCGAAGCCCATGTTCTGTGCCACGGTCATGTGCGGGTAGAGCGCGTAGTTCTGGAAGACCATCGCGATGTCGCGGTCCTTGGGATCGGTACCGGTGACGTCGCGCCCGGCGATCCGGATGCGTCCGGAGTCAACGATTTCCAACCCGGCCAGCATGCGAAGCGACGTCGATTTGCCACATCCGGACGGGCCCACCAAAACAAGGAACTCGCCGTCGCCGATCGCGAGGTCCAGGCGATCCAGCGCTGGACGGTCGGTCCCTGGGTAACGCCGGGTCGCTTGCTCGAAGCTCACTGATGCCATGGTTATCGTCCGCCGATGCCCGTGACGGCAATGCCACGGATGAACGCGCGCTGCGCGACGGCGTAAACGACGACCAGTGGCAGCAGGATGAGCATCGACGCCGCCATCAACACCGGCCATCTGGAAACGTATTGCCCCTGCATCCATACCAAGCCCAGGGTGAGGGTGGCGATGCTGTTGCGCTGAATCATCACCAGCGGCCATAGGAAGTCGTTCCATACGTTGACCCATGTCAGCACCGCGAGCACCATCAGAGCAGGCTTGGTGTGGGGCAGCAGGATTCGCCAGTAGATCTGCCAGGGTGAACAACCGTCCAGAATCGCGGCTTCCTCGAGATCGCTTGGGAGGGTTTGGAAGAACTGCCGCATGAGGTAGGTGCCGAACGCGGTGCCGAACAGCCCGGGCACGATCATCGCCCATGGGGTGTCGGTCCATCCGAACGTTCGCATGAGAATGAACTGTGGGATCACGGTCACCGTAAGGGGCACCATCAGCGTCGCCAAGTAGAGCACGAACAAGGTATCTCGGCCCCTGAACGGCAGTCGGGCGAAGGCGTACCCGGCCAGTGAGCAGAAGAACAGCTGGCCGACGGTGACGCATCCGGCGTACAGCACGGTGTTGGCAAACATTCGCCAGAACGGCATCAGGGTAAACACCTCGGCATAGTTGGACCACTGCGGATGCGACGGGAGCAGACTCGGCTGACTTACCTCGGCTTCCTTCTTCAACGACCCCGACAAACCCCACAGCACCGGAAAGAGCGCACACCATGCCATCGCGATCAGTGCGGTGTAGAGCGCTACGGCGCGGAAGAAACTGCGCTTGATCAGCCGTTCGGTCAGGATTGACATCAATTCTCCAGCGCGTCCTTACGCCGGAGCCGCAGCTGCAGCACCGTCATCACGAGCAAGATGGCGAACATCACCCACGCCAGGGCGGAGGCGTAGCCGAACTCCAGAAACGTGAAGGCGTGTTGGAAGAGCATGATGCCGAGCACATACGTCCCGGTCTCCGGTCCCCCGTTGCCGCCAGTGAGCACATAAACTTGGTCAAACGCCTGGAATGCGTTGATGATTGAGATGACCACCACAAACGTCAAGGCGCCACGGATTAGCGGCACGGTGATGGAGAAGAACCGTCGCGACTCTCCGGCACCGTCGATCTTGGCCGCCTCGTAGAGCGTTTCTGGGACACCCTGCATCGCGGCCAGCAAGACGACAGTCGCGAAGGGCACGCTCTTCCACACACTGACCAGGCACAGCGAGACCATGGCCCATTTGGGGTCGACTAGCCACGGGATCGGGCCGATTCCGATCCAGCCGAGCATGATGTTGAACAATCCGTTGTTGGTGTTAAAGACGAACTGCCACACCACCGCCATCACCACCGACGACACGGCCAACGGCAGAAACAGGATTGTCCGGAAGATACTGATTCCCTTGATCTTCCGGTTCAGCGCGCCAGCCACGATCAGGCTGATCACGAGCGTCGGGACGACCGTTCCCACTGTGAAGACGACCGTATTGCGCAGCGCGATGAGAAAGAGCGGATCGGCGGTGAAGAGGTTACGGAAGTTCGCCAGCCCAACGAACTTCGCGGGGGTGAACAGATCCCATTTCTGAAAGCTCATGTACAGCGAGAATCCGAGTGGGAACAGCATGAACACCGCGAGCGCGGCCAGGTTCGGCGCGACGAACGCACGCCCTGCCCGCGCACGTGCGCGGCCGAGGGTGGAGCGCCCCTTAGGTGCGACCGATGGGGGCGGGCGGTCGATCACGAACTGCTCAGCACCGCGTCGACTGCTCTGGACAGACCGGTTTTCAACGATGCTGCCGGGCTGGCTCCCCGCAGCACCGGTCCGAAGCTCCGGTCCATCAGAGCAGTGATCTTCGGCCACGCCGGGGTGATCGGTAGGTAACCCGAATGGGCGGGGCCGCCGGTGAGGACGGCGAGATTGCGAATCCTGCTGTGGGCGTTCGCGAACCCCGACGAGGTGAGGGCAGACTCAAGCACCGGCACGAAGAGCCCCGATCCACCGATCAGCGCCTGCCCGACTGGGCCTGCGGCAAATTTCACGAACTCCCACGCCTGTTCCTTGTGGCGACTGCTCGCCGCGATGGCGAGCCCAGTCGCGCCGACATTGGAGCCGGCTCCGTGCCCGCGAGGCCCCGACGGCAGCACGGTGATGTCGAAATCCAACCCATCGGCTCGCGAGAACGTCTGATACCGCCAGTGGCCGGCCAGCGCCATCGCCGCCTTACCCGAGGAGAACAGATCCATCGTGGACATCGATTGGGCATCAACGGCTGTCGGCGCCACCTCGTGCTTGGCGGCCAGATCCGCATAGAACTGGACGCCCTCGATGAAGGCGTCGTCATCAAAATTCATGTGAGTCGGATTCGTCCGCGGGATGCACCAGGGCGCACCGTTGTTCATGGCGAACAACCCCGCCGAATAGGAAGGGACCCAGGTGTCGACGAATCCCCACTGACTAACCGGACCGGATCCTTGCCGCTTGGTCAGGGCCTTGG
>JAOPVI010000191.1 GCA_025966225.1 Mycobacterium sp.
GGGTCAGCGTGAAGTACTTCTCGCACAGATTGAACGTGGCGACCAAGGCTGCATTCCCGTCGACCACGATCGACTTCTCGTGTGTCACGTAGAACTTGGGACTGGACCACTGAACGGCGATCCCGGCATTAACTAATCGCTCGAAGGTCTCATCGTTCGCGCGGTCACCGCCGGATCGCTTGGCGTTAAGCATCACCCGGACGTCGACGCCGGCATTCTTGCGTTCGATGACAGCGTCGAGGAATCGGTCTTCGGTGAAGGTGAACTGCTTTATCAGCAGAGATTTCTGCGCCGAGGCGAAGAAGTCGATGACCGGGGTCAGACCGTCATCGGGCTCGACAATCAGACGGGGAGTATTCGGAAGCATAAGCGTCGAACATTAACACCACTACTATCTCGGCGCTTTGCGATCACGTGAACTCTCCGCGCCTACCGCATGCAGGCTCGGTCATCGGGCAAGATGACGGTATGGACAGTGGTACGGCCTCACCCCGGGTACTCGTGGTGGACGACGATGCCGACGTGCTTGCCTCGCTGGAGCGAGGGTTGCGGTTGTCCGGATTCGAAGTCACCACAGCCGTCGACGGCGCCGAAGCACTGCGCAGCGCCACCGAGACCCGGCCCGACGCGATCATCCTCGATATCAACATGCCGATCCTGGACGGTGTCAGCGTCGTGACGGCCTTGCGGGCCATGGATAACGACGTGCCGGTCTGTGTGCTGAGCGCCCGCAGCTCGGTCGACGACCGGGTGGCCGGCCTGGAAGCCGGTGCCGACGACTACCTCGTCAAACCGTTCGTACTGGCCGAGCTGGTGGCACGGGTACGCGCACTGCTGCGGCGCCGCGGTTCGACAGCCACCCTCTCCTCGGAGACGATTTCGGTGGGCCCGCTGGAGGTTGACATCCCGGGCCGACGAGCGCGGGTCAACGGCGTCGACGTCGACCAGACCAAGCGCGAGTTCGACCTGCTGGCCGAGCTCGCCGAGCACAAGACCGCGGTGCTGTCCCGTGCGCAACTGCTCGAGCTGGTCTGGGGTTACGACTTCGCCGCCGACACCAACGTCGTCGACGTGTTCATCGGGTACCTGCGCCGCAAGCTGGAGGCGGGCGGTGCACCGAGGCTGCTGCATACGGTGCGCGGCGTGGGATTCGTGCTGCGGCAGCAGTGATGAGCGCTTGCGCGAAGAACAGACGATGCTGATGAGCGCTTGCGCGAAGAACAGACGACGGTAGTGCAGCGATGAACATCTTGACGCGGACCTTCCGGCGCACCCCGTCGCTGCGCACCCGCGTCGCGTTCGCAACGGCCATCGCCGCGGCCATCGTCGTCGGCATCGTGGGGGCCGTGGTGTGGATCGGCATCACGAACGACCGCAAGGAGCGGCTCGACCGTCGCCTGGACGAAGTCGCAGGCTTCGCGATCCCGCTGCTGCCAAGGGGACTCGAGCAGATCCCCAAGTCACCCAACGATCAGGACGCCATCATCACGGTGCGCAAGGGCGGGCAGGTCACGTCGAACACGAGCGTCGTGTTGCCCGAGCTACCGCCCGGCTACGCCGACACCTATGTCGACGGGGTGCGCTACCGCGTGCGGACCGTGGAGATCCAGGTGCCCGACGTGATGACCGTGGCCGTCGGCGACACCTACGACGCCACCATCGCCGACACCAACAACCTGCACCGCCGGGTGCTCATCATCTGCTCGTTGGCCATTGGCGCGGCGACGTTCGCAGGGTGGTTGCTCGCGGCGTTCGCCGTGCGCCCGCTGAAACAACTTGCGCAGCAGACCCGCGCCATCGACGTCGGAGGTGAGGCTCCCGACGTCGAGGTCCGCGGCGCCACCGAAGCCGTCGAGATCGCCGACGCCGTCAACGGTCTGGTGCAACGCATCTGGGATGAACAGGATCGAACCAAGGCTGCGCTCACCTCGGCCCGCGACTTCGCGGCCGTTTCGTCGCACGAACTGCGCACGCCGCTGACGGCCATGCGCACCAACCTCGAAGTGCTTGCCACTCTCGAGATGCCCGACGACCAACGCAAGGAAGTGCTCCACGACGTCATCCGGACGCAGACGCGCATCGAAGCGACCCTGAGCGCGCTCGAGCGGCTGGCCCAAGGCGAGCTATCGACCTCGGACGACCACGTTCCAGTCGACATCACCGAACTCCTCGACCGCGCCGCCCATGACGCCATGCGCGTGTTCGGTGACCTCGACGTGTCGCTGGTGCCCGCGCCGACCGTGATCATCGTCGGCCTGCCCGCAGGGCTGCGGCTCGCGGTCGACAACGCCATCGCCAACGCCGTCAAACACGGCGGAGCCACCCGCGTTCAGTTGTCCGCGGTGAGCTCACGGGCCGGGGTCGAGATCGCCATCGACGACGACGGTGTCGGCGTGCCCGAGGAGGAGCGCACGCTCGTCTTCGACCGATTTTCGCGCGGTTCGACGGCGTCCCACTCGGGTTCCGGCCTCGGACTGGCACTGGTCGCACAGCAGGCCGAATTGCATGGCGGCACAGCATCGTTGGAACAGAGCCCGCTGGGCGGGGCCCGCTTGCTTCTCCGACTCCCTGCGCCGCAGTAGGAAAGCTAGTGCTGGCCGCAATGCCACCGCCCTAGGCGCGGCCCTTGTCCCATCGCGTGAACCCGGCCCGCTGTGCCGTCGACTCGTCGCGGAACCACACCTCGGCGATCGTCTGCTTGTACGACGGGCTGTCCGTCGTGTGATAGAGCATCGAGTCCTCGTTGCCCTTGATCGCGTAACCCGACGGGGCCGCCGCGCCGCCAGCCAGGCGCAGTGAACCCGCGCCGTAGGGCTCCGAGTCACCGCCCGAGCCAACGAGTTTCGCCGCCGCAGCACCGCCAACAACCCCTGCCGCACCCGTTGTGACGGCACCGCCGCCGGAGACCTTCGGCACCTTCGCCGTCGACAGGTCCAGGCCCGCCGAACCACTGCCCGTCCCATATTCGGGCACTTCGCGTTTGACGCGACGGAGCAGGAAAGCGAGCGTGAGTACAAGGCCGAGCAAGAAGGCCAGCGCCAGCAGCCAGAAGTTCACGTCGTGCATTACCGTGCTCCGATTTCGCGTGAGCCGGGTAGATCGGCGAATGCCTCTTCCTCGCTGGTGCGTTTGACGGTCACCACCGCGATCACCCACGCCACCAAGGAACCGACCAGGAATGCGAGCAGGTACCACACCCATTGAATGAAGAAGGCCATGTCCAAATCTCCTTAGCTGACCGTGATCTCGACGCGACGGTTCTGCGACCGACCCTGGACGGTGTCGTTTGTTGCGACTGGATTGGCCGAGCCCGCACCCCGGGAGGAGACGTGATCGGGGGCGACCCCATCCGAAACAAGGGCTTCTGCAACGGATTTCGCGCGACTGCCACTGAGCGGCACGTTGATCGCGTCATTACCCGTGTTGTCGGTGAATCCGACCACCGCCACCCGCGCATCCGGGCAGGCCTTCAACCTGTCGGCGATCTGACGAACCAGACCCTCCGAGTTGGCAGCGAGCGCGAATCCGTTGGTGTCGTAGTTGATCGGCGTCCGCAGCAGGCCGGAGACGTCGGCCTGCAGGTTCGCGCACGCCCCACTGGCACCAGGGCCCGGCGCGGGTGGCGCCGGCGGTGCGGAGGCACTGGGACTAGCGGCCGTGACCTCCATGTTGTTGACGATCTTCACATTCGGCCATGCGGACTTGGCGGACGACTCGACGTCCGCCTTCACGGCTTCGGAGGGGGCGGTGCCCGTCAACGTCAGCGTGTCGCCGTCGAGCTTGAGATTGAAGTCTGGAACGCTGCCGATCGCCCCGAACAACCCGCCCAATCCAGCCATGTCAGGCGCTTTGACGCCCGGCGAGATCGTGAATTGGTCGACGATGTGGGCGCCCGGCGCTACGAGTTTGATCGATTCGAGCAAACCTTTCTTCGAATCGGCGTCCGGCAGTTCTCCAGTGAGCGTCAAATCGTTGCCATTGCGGACTATTGACATCGCCGGGAAGCCGACATCGGGACCAGCCACAATCGTGGACACCGACGGTGTGGTGGGCATCGCCAGGCTGGCCGAGGGATTGATCGCCGGCATCGTCAGCTGCCCGGAGTTCGTCGTCCCGTTCAGCCAGCCCCAGCCAATCAGCGCGAGCAGCAACGGAATGGCAAGAAACGCCCACAGCCAGCCGGCACTCGGCTTGCGCCGGTAGAACCTCGACTCGATACGCCAACCAGTGACGGTGCGGCCTTCCTCGGAACCCGACATGGGCCCTCCTGTCGTCGGCGCACGAAAACGGTGCCGCAAACATCCGGCAGGTCAGAGCCTAGAGCCGGCCATGATCAGTCGGAAGGGATTCGCCGGAATGTCGAGCGACGTTCCCACGTGAACCGTGGCGCAGCACAGCCTGTTTGCTGCGCGCGTGTCAGCGAACGCCAAGCAGGTCGATGATGAAGATGAGCGTTTTGCCGGACAACCGATGCCCGGAACCCGCTGCGCCGTACGCCTGCGCCGGCGGAATGACGAGCTTGCGCCGCCCTCCCACCTTCATCCCCGGTATACCGTCCTGCCAGCCCTGAATCAGGCCGCGAAGCGGAAATTCGATGGATTCGCCGCGGTTCCAGGAACTGTCGAATTCGTCGCCGGTGTCGTACTCGACGCCGACGTAGTGCACCTTGACGGTTCCGCCAGGTACCGCCTCTGCGCCGTCACCGACGATGACGTCCTCCATGAGGAGCTCAGCGGGAGCCGGGCCGTCGGGAAATTCGATCTCGGGTTTCTTGTCGTTCGCCACGACCTCAACCGTAGTCGGGCACACTGGGTTGGTGGACAAGGACCGAGACATTCTCGATGACGTCAATAAGCTCGTAGCCGAAGAGCAGGAGCTGCGAGCGAAGCTGCAGGACCGCGAGATCGATGAAACCGAGGAGCACCGGAGGCTTCGCGCGGTGGAGGTTCAGCTCGACCAGTGCTGGGATCTGCTGCGCCAACGACGGGCGCTACGCGAGACGGGCCAGGACCCCGACCAGGCCGGTGTGCGCCCACCCGACCAGGTCGAGGGCTACCTAGGCTGACGCACGCCCGTGACGGCAGCAGCATCCCTTGACGTCGTCATCGTCGGCGGCGGCCACAACGCGTTGGTCGCTGCGGCGTACCTCGCCAAGGCAGGGCGTCGGGTGCAGGTGCTCGAGCGACTCGAATATGTTGGTGGCGCGGCAGTTTCGGCCCACCCATTCGAGGGTGTCGACGCGCGACTGTCCCGGTACTCGTATCTGGTCAGCCTGCTCCCCCAGCGCATCGTCGACGAGCTCGGCGCGCGGGTGCGACTCGCCCGTCGCCGCTACTCGTCCTACACGCCTGATCCGTCGACCGGTGGGCGTAGCGGCCTGCTGATGGGTCCTGGCGGCTCGTTCGACACGGTCGGAGCGGGTGCCGACCGCGCCGGATTCGACGAGTTCTATCGGCGCTGCCGGATGGTGACACAACGGCTCTGGCCCACGCTGATGCAACCGCTGCGCACCGTGCAGGACGCACGACACCTCGTGACCGACGGCGGCGACCCCGACGCAGGCGCGGCGTGGGACGCGCTGATCCGGCGGCCCATCGGCACGGCCATAACCGACGCCGTCGCCCACGATCTGGTGCGCGGTGTGATGGCGACCGATGCGCTCATCGGAACGTTCGCACGCACCGATGACCCGTCACTGGCGCAGAACGTGTGCTTCCTCTATCACCTGCTCGGCGGAGGCACCGGAGACTGGGACGTCCCGATCGGTGGCATGGGTGCCGTCAGCGGCGCACTCGCGGCGGCCGCTTCGGGTCATGGTGCCGAACTCATCACCGGCGCAGACGTCTACGCAATCACTCCGGACGGAGAGGTGCGCTACCGCAGCGGCGGCCGGGAGCGAGTGGTCAACGCGCGCTGGGTGTTGGCAGGCGTTACGCCCGCGGTGCTTGCGCGGCTGCTCGGGGAAGCCGAACCCCAACTCGCGCCAGGCGCACAGGTGAAGGTCAACCTGATGCTCGAACGGCTCCCGCGGCTCCTGGACCAATCCATCACGGCCGAGCAGGCCTTCGGCGGCACGTTCCACATCAACGAGACGATGTCTCAACTCGACGCCGCATACGACCGCGCCGCCCGCGGCGACGTACCCGATCCCCTGCCGTGCGAGATCTACTGCCATTCGCTCACCGACCCGACCATCCTGTCCGAGGAGCTGCGGCGCTCGGGAGCGCACACGCTGACGGTGTTCGGCGTGCACACCCCACACCAGTTGGTGGCCAAGGCTGAGCCCGTCGCCATCCGGGAGAAGCTGACCGACGCGGTGCTCGCTTCGTTGAATTCGGTACTCGCCGAGCCCATTCAGGACGTCGTGATGACCGATGCTCACGGCCAACCGTGTATCGAGACCAAGACGACGGCAGATCTGCAGGACGCGCTCGGCATGACGGGCGGCAACATCTTCCACGGGGCGCTGAGCTGGCCGTTCGCCGAAGCCGACGAACCGCTCGATACCCCGGCGCGCCGGTGGGGAGTGGGGACTGCACATGACCGTATCCTGTTGTGCGGCTCGGGTTCCCGTCGGGGCGGCGCGGTGTCCGGAATCGGCGGCCACAATGCCGCGATGGCGGTGCTGGAGAGTTAGTCAGTGGGTGGTCAGCTTGGCCAGGATCGCTAGAAACGTCTCCAGTTCGGACTGGTTCAGCGCGGCAAACGGAGGCGGGGCGGGATCATCGATCCCGTCGATTGTGGCGACCACCTTGCGGCCGTCATCAGTCAGCGAGATCACCTTGCACCTTCGGTTGGTCGGATGTGCTTGCCGCACAACCAGTCCACGATCCTCGAGGTCGTTCACCGCGACGGACGTGGCTGGCGCATCCAAGGACGCGGCCTCGGCGATCTCCTTCGCCGTCATCGACCGCCTGGCGAGTCGGCGCAGCACCCGCACTCGACTGAAGGGCAGGCCCGTGGTCTCGATGACAACGCGCCTCCAGGCATCGCGGTTGTCGAACACCACCGCGGCCATGGCACGCCACACTTCGTTGGCAAGCGGGTTATCCGGCATGGACGCTCACCTTGGGTGCGGCGGTGCCGGCGATCAGCGGAGCAAGACGCTCGGCCGACTGGAATGCGCGCGGTGTCGTCGAGAACAATCCCAGCGCCGTGATGCCCACGCCAATCCCGACGCACATGAACCATAGGGGCCGCGCAGATGCGGTGAAGTCTGCGCCGGTTTGCAAGAGTGCCGACCCGGCGATCGAACCACACAGCGCCACACCGATACTCACCCCGATCTGTCGGCTGGTCGACGTCACCGCGGAGGCCGCACCCGCCCGGTCCAGCGGCATCCCGCTCACCGCCGCGTTGGTGATTGGGGCGTTGACCATCGCGAAACCGATGCCGAACACGGCGAAGGTCACCATCAGTCCCCACACCGGGGTGGTCTTGGTCAGGAAGGTCAGCAGAACGGACGCGGTGGTGATCAGCATGCCGGCCGCTAGCAGTGACGGGCGAGCGCCGAAGCGGCCGACCATTCGACCAGAGATCGGCGAGAACACCAGCGCCCCAATGGCGATGGGGGCGTAGATCAGGCCCGTGTGCATGGCGGAGTAGCCACGCTCGGACTGCAGGTAGAGCGACATCATGAACAGGAACGCGCCCCAGGCCGAGCACGCGCCGATCGCGGTCAGCGTCGCGCCGGCGAAGGGAATGCTGCGGAAGAACCGTAGGTCGATGAACGGGTCGTGGCGCTTGGACTCGTAGCGTAGGAAAACCACGAAGGCGACCACCGAGACCACCGCGACCGCGACGACGCGGGGGTTGCTCCAGCCGTAGCCCGGGCCCTCGATGAGCGTGAAGACCATGCCGAACAGGAACAACACCGCGAGCCCCTGGCCGACCGGGTCGATGTTGCGCATGGTCTTCGACTTGGTCTCCGGAACGAAGATGGCGGTCAGGATCACCGCGGCCAGGCAGATGGGCAGGTTGATCCAGAACACGGCGCGCCAACTGACCAGCTCGATCAGGAACCCGCCGACGACCGGACCGAGGGCCATCGAGATCCCGACGACGGCACCCCAGAAGCCGAGCGCGCGGGCCCGCTCGACACGCCCGGTGAAGATCTGCGAAATGATCGACAGGGCAACGGGATTGAGCATCGACCCGCCGACGGCCTGCAGCAGGCGCGCGATGATCAGCGTGTCGATGTTGGGCGCCATGCTGCACAGCAGTGACCCGACGGCGAATACG
>JAOPVI010000195.1 GCA_025966225.1 Mycobacterium sp.
AACGAGCCCGCGATACTCAACGTTGCGCAGGCCAGCGAGTCGTCGGTGGTCACCATCAGCAGCAGCGGCTCCGGGGACGGAGCCACCAGAACCGTTCAGACGGCCATCGACCTCTACCGGCAAGAGCTCGCACAGCGGGTAGATGAGCAGCTGCGGACAATCCTGCCCACGCTATCGGAGTGGCAGCAGCGCGACACCGTAGACGCCACGCGGATGCAGGAGCTTCAGCGAGTGCGCGAGAGTGTCGAGCTCCAAGCGGCCGAGGCCAGCACGTTGGTGGTCGTGCAGCCGCCGACTCCGAACCATCCGAGTTCGCAGCAGTGGGTCATCGGTGTGTTTCTCGGCGCGCTGGTGGGCGGCTCGTGCGCGGTGGCGGTCCTGCTCGCTCGACGACGGCGCTCGGGCCGCGGATCGTTGGTGAACACGTTGAGCGAGAGCGTCGATGGCGTGCTCCTACCCGCCGTCGATCTCGACATGCCGCCGCGTGAGGCCTGGGGCGATGAACAGACCAGGCTCGCCCGCACGCTCTACGCGCAGTGTCCGTCCGCGGGGCCGACTCGCGTGATCCTCGTCATCGGTGCGTCGTCGTCGTCGGGAAGCTCAGTCGTGGCATCGCTGCTCGAGAACGCAGCTGCCGACAGTCGGCCCGTCGCGGCCACGACGACGTCGTTGGGGCAACATTCGTTGCCGACTTCGGCTGAACCGACCACGACGCACGTCGTCGATGGTGGAACCGTCGGCGACCCGACGCTGACCCCCGACGTGATCGGCGCCGCCACTGACATCGTGCTCGTGGCCCGAGTCGAAGCCGACACCGTGGGACGAGTGTTGGCACTGCGCTCGGCAACCGCGGCCAGTGCTGCGCCGGTGGTGGCGGTGTTCACCTACCGTCGATGGCAGAGGGGAGGATTCAGGAGACGTCGATCGAATTCTGAACCGCAGGCTCCTTCGCCGAATGTGGGTGGCGTCGGCGAAGGGCGGCCCTCGGAGTGAGGGCCGCGATCGTTCATGAACGGTTGACCGAGATCGCCGGTTCGGAGCTCGTCGTCGCCGAACTCTCGCGGGAGTGGCCGGATGCGCCGATCACAATTCCCATCGTCGATCCTCGGGTCGATGCTTCGTTCGGCTCGCGGGTGACTACCGGTCCACTGTCGATGGCCTACCGCATGGCGGGTTACCGCAGCTACGCACCGTTGCTTCCACTGGTGCCGGGGTGGTTGAGGCGCCGAGACTTCGGTTCGGTGGACGCCGTGATCATCAGCCACCACGCATTCGCGGCCGCCGCGGTCAACGCCGCCACACCAACACCGACGATCGTCTACGTCCATTCACCGGCGCGGTGGGCGTGGGACGAGACCCTGCGGATCGAAGAGACATCGTCGCGGCCGGGTCGCCTCGCACTCGACCTGTTAGCCCGATTGGCGATCAAAACGGAGCTGGCGGCTGCCCCGACAATCACCTCCATCGTGGCCAACAGCGCTGCAGTGGCGCAGCGGATCAGGCGCCATTGGAATCGCGAGTCACAGGTCGTCCACCCTCCGGTGAACGTCGACTTCTACGTACCGGACGCCACTGAGGCGCGCGAAGACTACTTCCTGCTCGCGGGGCGGTTGGTGTCCTACAAGCGACCCGATGTCGCCATCAGAGCGGCCGTGGAGTCCGGTGTGAAAATGGTCGTCGCCGGCGACGGCCGGGACGCGGCCAAGTGCCGGAAGCTTGCCGAAGGCGCTGACATCACGTTCGTCGGCCGGGTGTCGAACGAGGAGTTCCGCAGCTTGTACCGCCGCGCCAAGGCGATGGTCATGCCGGGGGAGGAGGACTTCGGCATCACCCCCGTCGAGGCGATGGCATGCGGCACGCCTGTGATCGCCCTCGGGGTCGGTGGCGCGCTCGACAGCGTGGTCGACGGCGTCACCGGAACGTTCGTCAACGGGGCCGATGACGCCGAAGTGGTCGGCAATTTTGCGAAGAGCTTCTCATCCTTCGACAGCAGCGCCTTCGACCCGGTGACTGTCCGGAAGCATGCAGAACAGTTCTCGCCGGAGGCATTTCGCGGCAAGATGGCCGCAGTGGTGGCGCAGACGCTTGCGACTCACCGAGATGGCTGAGCTCCTAGCCTCGCCCTGGTGCGGCCGTGGTAGATAGTAAACATCTGCATACCGCCGTGCAGGTCGTTGCCGGACTCGCGCTGAACGTGTATCCGGCGATATTCATTGCCATCTATGCGCGTATCGCCCCCATCGAGACTCAGGGGTTTCTCGCGCTGTCGCTGGCAGTCGGCGTGTACGTCGCCCAGTTGTTCAACGCCTTCATCGTCGAAGGGCGCCTTGCGAGCCCGGATGCCGAGGGAGATCTGGCCCTGCCGTCGTGGGTGGTGCTGTTGACCGTTGGTTCCGGCGCGCTGCTGGTGATCGGGCCTCCCGTCGCGTCATCCGCCGTGCTGATGGCGAGCTCCATCGGGGTGATGACCGGTTTGCTGATGTCCCGCTCGATCGGGGTGGTCAACAGCGAGTGGAAACGCGAAGGCGCCGCGGCGGCGGCGTTGATCGCTGCCAGTCTGGTCGCGCTCTGGATGGCTGATCAGCACAATCCCCACGGAGTGCGGGTGCTGGCAATCGGGGCCATTCTCGCGGTCGGTGCCCGGTATCGGCCACGAAAGGCATTGCTGCACATCGGCTTTCCGCCCGATGTACGCAGGTCTAGCTGGGTCACCGCAGAGACGGCCGTCGTCGGTGCCGTTCAGCCGGCGATCACCTCTGTCATCCTGGTCATGGTCGGACCGGCGGCTTCGGTGACGTTTCGCGTCATCTCCACGGTCGCGGGCGCGTTGGAGCCGATCCTGGCATATGGCAGGTATCGGTTGCTCGCACACGGACACCGAGGCGAACTCACGGCGTTCGTCGCGGTTTTCGTCGCCGCACTGGCCGCTGTCCTCGTTGCTGCCCTCGGCGGACTTGGAAGCCTGATATTCGGTCCGGCGTGGCGCGAAGTGGGTGTCGCCGCGCTCTTGCTGGCCTGCCTCTGGAAGGGCTTCATGTTGTTGTCCACTGTGCCGTTCGCCGCACTCCGCAAAGCGGGCAAGACCGTGCTGGTGTTCTGGATTCGAGGCATCAGCACGGTCATCTACTTACTGATCAGCGTCGGCTTTCTCATCGTCTGGAAGACCCCGGCCGTGATATTCCTGGCCTTCGTCGTGTCCGAGTTGATCACTGCGGTTCTCTACCACTTCGCCGCGGTCAAAGATGCCCCGGAATATGCGGCGGCTTTCGGGTTGCGGCGGCTGCGCGAACGGCTCGGGTAGACATGGACACGGACGAATCCGTTGTGCGCCTTGCCGGACCATCCCTTTCAGCTCCGCAGTGGTTCACTCCCAAAGTCTTGACCCTGGCTCCGGTTTGCATGTCCTTTCTGGCGTGGTGGGCGTTGGTGGCCAGCCAACAGCTTGGACAACCCCAGGCCATGTCCGAGGCGTTGACGGGGTTTTCGGCCCCGGCCCAGGCCAGCGGTCAGGGCGTAGCGCTACTCCTGTTGTGGTACTGCGCGATCGTGGTGGTGTCGACTGTCGGTTTCCGGGTGGGGACACTTCGGTCCCAGCCTGCGATCGGCGACGAACCCACGAACACCGCCTGGTTCGAGAGGCGTTATTTCTTCCTCCTACTGGCTGCGGGCGCCCTCGGAGTCGGCTACGCGTTTTGGAAGGTGGGCGGCCCCGCCGCGATCGTCGATTCGCTGAGCAGGCAGACCGCCAACGACTTCAGCAATGCGCTATCGGGCTTCGCAGGGGTACAGACACTGCGGTACGCCACGATCTTGACAGCGCCCATCGGCGTGTACCTCTGGCGCAAGAAGGTCATCGGGTGGCCATACATGGTGGTCGCGGTGCTGCTGTTGATCGCCAACGCCTTGATCGCCTCGCGTCTGGCGCTACTGATGGCGTGCGCGATCTTTTTAGCCGTATGGGTGAGGAGTCGCGAGCCCCGGCGGGCCACCAGCAGCTCGCGTCCGCGCAGGTGGATCGCGGTCACGTTGATCGTGCTCAGTGGGTTCGCTGTGCTTACTGCCCTCAACTACTTCCGGAACGCGAACTATTACCGAGCGGCCGGAGTCTCGAATCCGGTCGCGATGAACATGTATCAGACTGGGGCTTACCTGGCGGTCCCAGCGCAGGTCTCCCTTGGGGTTTCGGATGCGGTGGTGCGTGGCGCCTGGGAGAAGCAGGGTGGTGCAGTCACGTCGCTGGGCGCCGTTGAGCCGACCTTTCTGCAATTCAACAAGGTCACCAAGGACGCCAGTTGGAAACAGGCAGCGACGTATGGCTACTCGGTGACCTTCGCAGGAAACTTCTTCACCAACTCCGTGTTCGCTGACACCTATTCCGTGTACGGGGCGTGGGGCTGGCTCTACACCATCTTGGCGTACGGTTTCGCCGGTTACGCTTTTGCGCGCGTATTCAGCTTCAGCCCGGTCATCGCTGCCTCGGCGGGCGTTGTCGCGTATTGCTTTCTCGAGGTGTGGCGCGTACAGATTCTCACCTACGGCATCGTCATCTTCCTGTTGTTGCTCACGGCCGGAAGTGCATTCGTGGCCGTCAAGATACGACCGCCGCGGACACCGTAGGACACGTCTGATCGACCGGCTACGGACAACTGAGCGCGGAATTGCTAGCTGGTGGTGTGATTTTCAGGTTCTTGATGACGATCGGTGCTTCGCGCATGTCGTTACCGCACTGACCCGTGCCGGACAGTCGCACAGCGTTCCACGAGCTGGGTGCCGTGGGCCAACTGAGTTCCATGTCGTTGATCGCACCATCGGAACCGTCGAGCGACACGCAGGGTGGCGCGGTGCCCGCCGGCTGTCCGGACTTGCTGATCATCACGCCCAGCCGGTCGATTGCGAGTCGTCGGGCGTTCACGGCCCTGAACGCGACGACCGGCTCCGCGTGGCGAATCGACACGGTGCCCAGGGAGATTGACTGTGCGTTGTCGATCCCGACCCCGCCGTTGCCGCCCGTAATCGACGTGGCCGAGACGCTGCAGTTCCCCATGCGGAGGCCTGTTAGCTTGTGATCGGTCAGCGACTCTGCACGAACCGCCCAATTGTCACAGTCGTTGAAGTTCGCGTCGTCGACCTGGACGTCGAAATCGGTGAATCGCTGAT
>JAOPVI010000218.1 GCA_025966225.1 Mycobacterium sp.
GGTTCGGTGGGCTCCTCGATCGTCGAGAGATTCTGGATGGGGGCCCCGTCGATGGCAAGTCGCCAACACGACAACATTCGAGTATCGGCCACGAACAGCCCGTGTGGCCGGTCGCGAAGGACGTCGCCCGATCTGTCCGAAACACAAAACGTCGAACCTTCCAGCAGCGTGATCTCGCCGTCGTCCCCAGTCACCGGCGGACCGGTTCCAGAAGCCCACGCGCCGGCCGCGCATTCTTCACCGTCGACGAATGTCACCGGGTAACCATCTCCTCGTAGAGGGCGACGTGGTCGGCGGTCATTCGAGTGGTGGAGAAGCGTTGGATGGCGGCGGCGCGGCAGGCGTCACGGTTCAACTGGTCGACGCGGTGGATCGCGGCCACCAGTTCGGCGGGATCGGAGCAGAGGAACCCGGTGCTGCCGGTGTCGACAATCTCGGGTGCGGCGCCGTTGGGGCAGGCGATGACTGGCGTGCCGCAGGCCATCGCCTCGATCATCACCAACCCGAACGGTTCCGCCCATTGGATCGGGTTCAGGAGAGCCTTCGCCGCACCGAGTAGCGCAAGTTTCGCGTCACCGGTGACTTCCCCGACGAAGTTCACATCGTCGGTGAGCAGCGGCAATACTTGTTCAGCAAAGTAGGCCTGTTCAACCGGTTCCCGGTTCTTGGCTGCGATCATTAGCCGCTCACCTGCGGCACGTGCAGCCAATACGGCCTCGCGCACCCCCTTGTCCGGGGTCATCCGCCCAAGAAACAACAGGTAGTCCCCGTCGCCTCCGCCTAGCGGGTATTCGTCGGGGTCCAGTCCGTGGTGAATGACCCGATCCACGGCGATCTCAGGCGCGTGGGAAGCTTGGTCGTGTGAAATCGCCACGACGGGTAGCCGCTTGCCGTAGCGGCGGTAGATCGCCCGCAGCTCACCGCTGAACGGACCGTGGCAGGTGGTGACCACTCGGTCATAGCCGGACGCCAAAGCCCAGGCCGGCCCCAACAGAGTGTGGTCATGAATTATGTCGCAGCCGGCAAGTGCCTCGTAGCCGGCCATGACGTGGGGCAACTCAACCTCGCCGCGGCCGATGCGATTCCAATCCGCTGTGGCCATGGCGTAGACAATGGGCACGGGCGCCGTGCTGTCGCCAGTGGCATACAGCACCACCTCGTGTCCGGCCGCAGTCAAGCCCTGCGCCAGCTGGCAAACTACCGACTCCGTGCCCCCGTAGCCTGGCGGGGGCGTCGCCGCCCAGGGCGGCGCCAACAGACCAATCTTCAATGGCTCCTGCGTCATGAGTTCATCGTGGGATTTGGCAGTCGCAACCGCACCGGCCCGTTAGGACGGAAAACGGAGGCACCGCTCGTCCCGTCAGATTCAGCCATATAGTCTGCCCGCGTTGCGATTTGGTGAGATCAGTTCAGCCGTTCTGCGCATGCCGGACGATCGCGAACGCGTCTTTCATCCGGGCGGTGTCAAGGAGGTACCACAAGAACCGCGCGGCGTCCTCAGCGTCCGTCCGCTGATGGCATGGTGCTACACGTCAGCAAGCGCATTCAGGGCCGCCGTACCGAGCAAGCTGGGGCCAATTCCGTTGTGGCCGAGCAGGTTCTCAACCTGGGGTCATCTGACGGCAATTTCTACGGCGCAGCTCATGGCAGATATCGGCGGACCGCCGAAGCCAGCTAGTCGATGCCGGGCGGTCAGAGTAGAGCTGGCATTCGCTCAGACCTTGCGGTTCTCCGACTTCAGCATCCACGCCGCCTTTTCCAGCGAGTCGATGATCGCGTGCAGCAGATCTGCGGTTGACGGGTCGGCCTCGTCGACATCGTCGTGCACCGAGCGCATCGTGTCCACCGCGGCGTAGATCCTGTTGGTCATCAGGTCGACGGCTTCACCCGTGCTGTATTCCCCACCCGGCAGGGACGGCAGCGTGGTCGACGCCACCACCGTGTCGGTTCGACCGTCGGGAACGGAATTCAGGGCGCGCATGCGTTCGGCGATGGTGTCACTGGCTTCGCGGGCGATGTCGACCACCACGTCGAGATGCAGGTGCAGATCGCGGAAGTTGGTACCGACAAGATTCCAGTGCGCCTGCTTGCCCTGCAGATGCAACTCGATCAGATCCACCAGGACCTGCTGCAGGCTTTCGGAAAGTTCTGTCGGAGCATCGAATTCGCGCACCTGATCCGGCGACCGGCGGTGTGAGCTTGTCATTGCGATTCCTCCTCTACTTCTTGCGCTTGAGTAGTCTTCTCATGACATAGATGGACAGGATCCACGGGCCGGCGACGATGATCGGATCCATCCACATGTGCTTTACGTCGACCCGCTTCCGACCCAACCGCGACCGGATGCCGTTGTGGGTGAACTCGGCCTTGATGCCGGACTCGGTGATCGGGTTGTCCGGACGCAAGCTCAGCAGCGAGCGGAGGTGGTGCTCGCCGGCGTCGACGCGGTCCGCGTAGAGCAGAATCATCCAGTGCGCGGCGCGGCCCTCGCTGAACTTGTAGGCGAACCTACGCATGACGCCCGACAGCCCGCTGGGTGGCTGCGCGGTTCCGAACACCGGGGTCAGGAAGCGATGCTCGACGGACCGCTCACGCGGCCACTTCTCGGGCTGACGCTCGGGGAAGTCCCAATGAGCGCCAGTCTCGAGGAACTTCAGCTTGGGAACAGACGGTCGGTCCTCCTTGTTCAGGTCAGCGCCCCAACCGGGAATGCGGGCCCGTAAGCCGTCGCTGTCGGGCACGGGGGGATGATCTGGGGTGTAAGCGGGCACGCGTCCTGATGTCTGAGTCATAACGGTTCTCCTTGGTTGCTCAGTTCTGGTTGACGAGAACGACGGGCTTGATGATGTCGTCCAACTTCGAGGAAAAGACGTGATAGCCCTCGGCGATGTGCTCAAGCGGGATGCGGTGCGTGACAATCTCATTCGGCTTGATGTAGCCGTTCTCGATGTGCGACCACAATCGCGGCCACTGCCGCTTCACCGGGCACTGGTTGGTGTGGATGGTGAGGCCCTTGTTCATGGCATCGCCGAACTTCACCGCACTGAACAGCGGCCCATACGCGCCGATCACCGAGACGGTCCCACCCTTGCGGACCGAATCGATCGCCCAGTTCAGCGCAATCGGCGACCCGCCCTGCATCTTGAATTTCGACGTAGTCACGTGTTGCAGGAGGTTGCCGTCCGCTTCCGCGCCGACCGCGTCGATCGCCACGTCCGCACCAAGGAAGTCCGTGGCCCTCTTCATCTCCACCACGATGTCGTCGTATTCGCCGAAGTTGTAGGTCTCGGCGTTGGCGAAACTGCGCGCCTTCGCCAACCGGTACTCCAAGTGGTCGATGACGATGACGCGGGCGGCCCCCATCAACCACGAGCACTTCGCCGCGTACAGGCCGACCGGCCCGGCACCGAAGACGACGACGGTGTCTCCTTCGACGATGTCACCGAGCTGAGCGCCGAAGTACCCCGTCGCCAGCGCATCGGTGCACAGCAAAGCGTCTTCGTCTTCCATCCAGTCCGGGATCACCGAAGGACCGACGTCGGCGAAGGGCACCCGCACGAACTCGGCCTGGCCGCCGTCATAACCACCGCACGTGTGCGAGTAGCCGTAGAGTCCGCCCACCGCGGTGGCGTTCGGGTTCACGTTGTGGCAGTTCGAGTAGAGGCCCCTGGCGCAGAAGTAACAGGATCCGCAGTAGATGTTGAACGGAACCATCACCCGGTCGCCCGGCTTGAGGTTCTGCACCGACTAACCAACCGTCTCCACCACCCCCATGAACTCGTGTCCGAAGGTGTGGCCGACCCGGGTGTCAGGCATCA
>JAOPVI010000252.1 GCA_025966225.1 Mycobacterium sp.
GACACCGGCCAAGCCCGGATCAACCACTACCACCGACCCGAACGACTCCTACGCCCACCCGAAGACCCCGACGCACTGCCCGATGACACCATCGGCGCACCCACACCACCGGAACCCGACCAAGTCGAAGGCTGCGACCCGGAACCATTCGACCCATGGGGAGACGACAACCCCGGACACCCCGGCAAGCCCGGCGGACCCGCACCACCACCAGAAGAGCTCTCGGGCTGACGGGGCAACTTTCCTGGACTTCACACCTACCCTTCGCGGGCAGCGACCATCGCCGAACGGCTGACCTTGGTGGCCGCACTCCTGGGGATCTCGTCGATGAACTCGACTGTCTTTGGCACCTTGTAGGCGGCCAGCCGGTCCTTCGCGTAGCGGATCACCGCCTGCTCGGTCGGCGGGTGCGCGGCATCGGCCGGCTGAACGACTGCGTGGACGCGTCGCCCCCATCGATCGTCGGCGAGCCCGATGACCACGACGTCGGCGATGTCGGGATGATCGATGAGCGCCGACTCGACCTCGGCGGGAAAGACATTGGCGCCACCCGTGACGATCATGTCAGTGCGGCGATCGGCGATGTACAGGTAGCCGTCAGCGTCGAGCCGCCCGATGTCACCCGCGGACGTGAAGCCGTCCGGTGTCGTCGGCAGCGGCGGCGCACCACCGATGTAGCGGTACTGATCGTTCATCGGCGCGCGCAGATAGATCTCGCCGAGCTCACCGGGAGTGACCTCGTCACCCTGGTCGTCGACCACCCTGATGTCGGTGTCGCGAAAACCTCGTCCGACGCTGCCAGGGTGCTCCAGCCACTCGTCTCCGCGCAGTGCGGTGAGGCCGAGGTTCTCCGTCATGCCGTAGGCCATCACTATGCGCTCGGGGCTGAGCAACTCGAACCACCGGCGCAGCAGGGTCTGCGGCATCACCGCGGCGCCCTGCATGATCCACTCGACACTGGAGAGGTCACGGTGCTCGACACCCGGGAGGTCCGCGATGCGTGACAGCATCGTCGGCGTCGCGGTGAAGTGTGTGATGCGATGACGTTCGATCATGTCGAGCACCACTGTGGCGTCGAACTTCTCGAGCACCACCAGCTCGTCGCCGCTAAGCAGGTAGGACACGGTGTTGAAGCCGTTGGTGTGATACATGGGCGCTGGCACCAGGATCTTCTGCGGCTGGCTCACCGGCGCCCACTGCGCCATGAACGGCACGCCGTGTCTGGCGGTCCACACCGCAGGCGCAGTGTTGAGGATGATCTTCGGCAGCCCGGTGGACCCGGAACTGCAGATGCCGTTCACCGAAGGCGAGACGACTTCCGGTAGTGCACTGTCGGATTCGCCGCGTGCGACGGCCGCCAAGGACGCCACGTTGGCTTCGCTGAGCACCAGGGCAGGCTCGATGACGTCCAACAGCCGCTGGTGTTCCCATTCCGGCAGGTCCCACCGCATCGGGATGGGCACGGCGCCGATCTTCCACGCGGCCAATGCGGCGACGACGAGTTCGGTCGAGTTGGGGATCGAGAGTGCGACCATCGCACCGTGGGCCACCCCGACCGACTGAAGGGCACGTCCCCACTGGTTGGCTGCGCGTTCGAGGTCGGCCCAGGTCAGGGATTGCTCAGTGCCGGCCTTGGACACGACGGTCATGGCCGTCCCGTTCGGGTTCGCGGCCGCCCGCATGGTGAGCAGGCGGCTGAATGGAATCCCCTCGTCGGCTGACTCGAGGACGGGTGACGGCTGGGGTTCAGACATGGGTGGCGGCATCCAATCGAGTCACGTGCTCAGTGCGCGCCGCTGGACCTCGAGCGGCACGATCGGTGCACGCGCCGAAGGTCCCCGGGTGATGGCGTTGAGCCGGATCTCGGGAAGATCGACGGACGACGGCACGGTGTCGAGCCAGGCTACCGCCTCGGCTACGTCATGCGCCGTCACCGCATACATCTCGAATGGAACGTCTTGCAACATCTCGGTTTCCACCGGACCGGGGGTGACGATGTTGACGTTGATGCCGTCGCGGTCGACCTCGAGCGCGAGCGCCCTTGCGAACGCGTTCATGCCGGCCTTCGAGGCCGAGTACGCCGTGCGGGCAGGCATCGGCTCGTGCGCTGCCGACGACGAGACGAAGACGAATCGGGACCCCGGCTGCATCAGCGGCAGGGCGGTATGGGTCACCACGAAGCAGGAGTCCAGGTTGGCGGACATGGTGGCACGCCATTCCTCGAAGGTCTGCTTGCGCGCGTACGTGCCTCCGAGCACTCCCGCGGCGTGGACGAGGAGATCGACCCGGGGCAGGCCGGACAACGCCGTGGCGAACCCGGTGGGATCCGACGCGTCGCCGACCACCCAACGCGCGCCGATGTCCTCGGCGGCTTCGCGAAGCGGACCCTCGCGGCGCGCCGTGAGCACGACGTCGTAGCCGCGCTCGACCAGCGCACGGCCGCAAGCCTTTCCGATACCGCCGCTGCCGCCGGTGATGACGGCGTTGCGTACGTCTGAAGTCATGTGCCCCTCCGGGGTGATTACTAGGGACGCCAATCGCGATTCCGCGCCATCGCGTGTGATGACGTGGCGACGATGCGTTGAGTCGCGCTCTCGGACAACACGTAGGTCTGAGCATCGGCGAGGTGCCGGGTGGCGACGCGCCGCGTCCGATCCGAATCGCCGAGTTCAATGGCGTCGGTCAAGGCCGTATGGGTCTTCAACACGGCCTTGCGCTCGGCGATCGACGGGTAGTCGCCGCTCGCGGCGCTGCGCTCCGCCCAGCGTTGCTCGTGGCTGCTCCACAAGGCCTCGAGACTTCCGACGACGGCCATCATGGTCGCATTCCCGCACCCACGTACCAGGGCGTCGTGGAACTTGCGTCCGAGATCGGTGAAAACTGGTCCTTCGTCGAGACTTTCCGACATCGCCGTGTTGACCCGACGGAGTTCGGGAACGATCGTGTCGTTGCGGTCGGTTCGTTGCGCGGCCAATACCGCACAGGTGGGCTCCAGATCCCGAAGCGCCGTGCCGAGGTCACTGAGCAGTGCGTGCTCACTCTGGAGCACCAACCCGATCATGTAGGCGGCGCTGGCCTTGGTCGGAGCGTGCACCACCGCGCCGCCCTGGTTGCCGCGTCGCACGGACAACAATCCCTCGGTCTCCAATATCCGCAGCGCTTCCCGCAGCGACACCAGGCTGACGTTGAATCGCTCGACGAGCACGGCTTGTGGGGGAAGTAGGTCGCCATCGGCGAGTTCCCCATCGACGATCTGACGACGAAGTTCGTCCGCGACGGTCTCGGCGATGCGTGGGGAAGTGAGTCGCCGCCGATGCTCGCGTCCCAAACCGGCAGTTGTCATGCGATGTCCGTTCGTGGCGGTGCGGGGTAAAACCTTGTCATTGCTAAGATTGACAGATAGTCAACTGTAGTCAATCGGGCGTTCCGCGCCGTTGGCTCGGGCCCGTCCACACACGCGTCGAGGTCGAGCATCGGCCCACTTCCGTCGTTACAAAATCTGCCCAAAGTGTCTTTTTTGCTATGTTAGCATCATGGGGTCATAGCCTGGACCTGGAAAGGTGGTGCGATGTCTGCGATGTCTGAAGTCGCACGACGTTTTCCCTTCGCGGACTATCCGAAGGGCTGGTTCCAGGTGGCGTACAGCCGCGACGTCGCCGACGGCAGCGTCGTTTCGTTGCACTACTTCGGGAGCAGGCTGATCTGCTATCGGGGGGAGTCCGGTACCGCATGGGTGCTCGATGCGTACTGCCCCCACCTGGGTGCCGACATCGCGGTCGGGGGCACCGTGCGCGAGGACTGCGTGGTGTGCCCGTTCCACGGCTGGAAGTTCAACAGCCAAGGCGCCAACGTCGAGATTCCATACACGAAGGCGCCCAACCGGATTGCGAAGTTACGAGCCTGGCCCACCGTCGAACGCGCGGGCATGATCTTCGTCTGGTACTCACCCGAGGCAGGCGAACCGGAGTGGGAGCTCCCCAAGATCCCGGAGGCCGAGGACGCCGCGTTCGCCTTCTACGCGCCTGAAGAAGCCCGCTGGAAGTTCCGGTCGCATCCGCAGGAAGTGTTCGAGAACACCGTCGACATCGCCCATTTCGCGACCGTGCACGGGGTGTCGGCGTTCGGCAAGCTGGACGTCGAACACGACGGCCATCTGTTCCGTGCGGTCGCCGAGGTCAACTTCGAGACGCCGAGAGGGCCCGTGCAGGGTGCCGTCGACTCCGAGTTGTTCGGAATCGGCATCGACGTGGTGCGCCACCGCGGGCTCGGCCGCTCCTGCACGCTGCTGACGGTCACTCCCATCGACGGCGAGTTCGTGGATGCGCGGTACACGTTCTTCGTCGCACTCGACCCGGAGACGGGTGAGAAGACCCGCATGGGCATGGGGTTCGCGCGGGACTTCTGCAAGCAGATCGAGCAGGACATTCCCATTTGGGAAGCCAAGATCTACCGTGACAGGCCTGCCCTCGCGCGCGGTGAGTCCGCGATCACCGAGTTCAGGAACTGGGCGGAACGGTCCTATGCCGAGTCCCGTTGAGAGGCCAGCCATGAAAGTTCCTTCCTACGAGCGGATATTCGTTGGCGGGCATTGGCAGGACGCGGCAGGGGGCGGTCGCATCGACGTCGTCTCCCCGCACACCGAGGAAGTCATCGCGCATGCTGCGGCGGGTTCCGCGCAGGACGTCGACACCGCGGTCACCGCCGCGCGGACCGCCTTCGACGAAGGTCCGTGGCCGCGTCTGAGTCATGCCGAGCGGATCGCGGCGGTGGAGCGGCTGGCCGGGATATACGGCACGCACGTCGACGAGATGGCCGACCTGATCACCGCGGAGATGGGATCGCCCGCCAGCTTCAGCAGGCTGGGTCAGGCCGCGGGGGCCGCCTCGATGATGCATCTCACGGTGGCCGCGGCGCGGACGTTTCCGTGGGTCGAACGCCGCAACGGGCTGCTCGGCGAGGTACACCTGCGCCGGGTGCCGGTAGGCGTCGTCGGCATTATCATCCCTTGGAACGTGCCCCAGAACCTGTTGATGCCCAAGCTGATTCCCGCGCTCATCGCCGGGTGCACCGTGGTGATCAAACCCGCGCCGGAAACGCCGCTCGACACGCTGTGGGTCGCCGAGATGACGGAACAGCTCGGTTTGCCCGATGGCGTCGTCTCCGTCGTCCCCGGTGGCCGCGAGGTCGGCGAGGAACTGGTGCGCCACCCCGGTGTCGACAAGATCGCGTTCACGGGTAGCTCCGCTTCGGGGCGGCACATCGCATCGACGTGTGGCGAGCAACTCAAGCGCTACAGCCTGGAACTCGGAGGCAAGTCAGCCGCGATCGTGCTCGACGACGCCCACGTCGGCAAGACGGTGGCGGGCCTCAAGATGGCCAGTCTGATGAACAACGGCGAGGCGTGTGTGGCGCAGACCCGCATCCTGGTCAGCGAGCGCATGCACGACGAGTTCGTCGACGCGCTGGCCGACATGATGTCGGGACTGGTGATCGGGGATCCGGCCGATCCGGACACCGACGTCGGCCCGCTGGTGTCGCAGCGTCAACAGCACCGGGTGCAGGAGTACATCCGCACCGGTGCGGCCGAGGGCGCGAAGATGATTCTCGGCGGCGACGATTCGCCTCTTGCCCGTGGTTGGTACGTCCGGCCCACGCTGTTCGCGGACGCAGGCAACGACATGACAATCGCGCGCGAGGAGATCTTCGGGCCGGTGCTCACCGTCATCAAGTACGCCGACGAGCGCGATGCGATCCGGATCGCCAACGACAGCGTTTACGGGCTTGGCGGCTCGGTGTGGACCAAGGACGTCGCGCACGGCCTCGAGCTCTCCGGTCAGGTACGTACCGGCACCTACGGCATAAACATGTACATGCTCGACATCTCCAGCCCCTTCGGCGGATTCAAGCAGTCCGGCATCGGCCGGGAGTTCGGCGAGGAAGGGCTCGGCGAGTACACCGAGCTGCAGACCGTGGTGAGTGCAGGCAAGCTGCCCCCGTTGGACGGCGACTGACGGGTGGCGCTGGGCGGCAAGCCGACAGTCGGCATCATCGGAGCTGGGCCCGGCGGCATCGTCATGGGGATCCAATTGGCCCAGGGCGGTTACGAATTCACGATCTTCGACCGCGGCGACGGGTTCGGCGGCACCTGGCGCAACAACACCTACCCTGGCGCGGCGTGCGACGTCCCCTCGCACTTCTACTCGTTCTCGTTCGCGCTCAATCCGTACTGGAGCAAGACCTACGCCAACCAGCCGGAAATCCTGAGCTACCTCGAGCAGGTGGCGCAAGCCAACGGGCTTGACGACCATCTGGTCACCGACACCCGGGTAACCGAATTGCGGTGGTCCGACGACACCCGCCGGTGGGTGGTGACTACCGAGTCCGGCGACACCCACGCATTCGACGTCGTGGTCAGCGCCGTCGGGATGCTCGACGTACCGAACATCCCCGACATTCCCGGCGCCGAGGGGTTCGCGGGGCGGATGTTCCACTCGTCGGACTGGGATCACACGAAATCGACTGCGGGCGAGCGTGTTGCGTCCATCGGAACGGGGGCCAGCGCGGTCCAGTACGTGCCGGACATCGCCGCCGCGACCGAACACCTCACTGTCTTCCAGCGCACGCCCATCTGGGTGGCACCGCGGGTCGACGAGCCGTTCACCGCCGAGCAGCAGGAGCTCTTCGAACGCGACCCGGATGAAGCGCGCATCGTGCGCGACAAGGCGTTCCAGGACTACGAGCTGGCCAACTTCGAAGTGGACTCCGATTTGACCAAGTACCTGACGAAGACCTCCTACGACTACCTGATGGCCAAGGTGGCCGATCCGCAGTTGCGCGCGAAGCTGCTTCCGGACTACCCGGTCGGCTGCAAGCGTCCACTGCAGTCGCGTACCTGGTTCCCCACCTTCGCACTGCCGAACGTCACCCTCGAGTGCTCGCCCATCGCGGAGTTCACGGGGCGTGGCCTGCGCACAGCCGACGGCGTCGAGCACGAGGTCGACACCGTGATCTATGGAACGGGTTTCAAGGCGGCCGACTACCTGTGCAGTCTCGACGTGTACGGCACCGGAGGCCGGCGGCTGCGCGACGACTGGCGCGACGGTGCCGAGGCGTACCTGGGCACCGCCGTCCCTGGCTACCCGAACCTGTTCACGCTGTACGGCCCCAATACCAACGGGGTCACCTCCATCATCTACATCCTGGAAGCGCAGGCGCAGTTCGTGCGGCGCGTACTCGACGACATGGTTGCGCGCACACTCGACGCGGTCGAGGTCCGCCGCGACGTGCACGATGCCTTCAATGCCGAGATTCAAGCGGCCATGGTGGGCACCGTGTGGATGGCGAACTGCAACAGCTACTTCCGGCATCCCAACGGGAAGGTCGTCACGCAGTTCCCGTACAGCGGACTCACGTTCGCGCAGCGCCTCGCGCAGGTCGGAATGGACGTGTTCGACGTGCTTCAAGGAAGGGTCGGCATCCCATGATCGGCGTACACCACACCGCAATCGTCACCGCCGAGCTCGAACTGTCGATGCGTTTCTGGCGCGACGGGCTCGGATTCTCCGAACTGATGGACCACACGTTCACCGGCGACTGGCGCACCCTGTTCGACGCGAAGACCGACACGCTGCGGTCGGTCTTCCTCGGCGACCCCGAGACACCGGACACCGGCATCGTCGAGCTCGTCGTATTCGAGGACGTCGCCGCTGCACCACCGGCGGCGGCCGGGCCTGCGCCCGGGTTCTTCCTGGTGTCGCTGCAGCGCGAGGTCGACCCCACGCTCGCCAGGCTCGACGAGCTCGGTTTCACCGAAGGGATACGGCGCATCTCGATGCCCGCCCCAGGCGGCAAGGCGGTTCAGATGGCGGTCATCACCGCACCGGACGGCGTGCGGGTGGAACTGATCGGGGCAGCCGCGTGAGCAGCCGCAAGAGCGCCGTGGTGACCGGCGGCGGGTCGGGCATCGGCAGCGCCGTGGTCGGGCGGCTCCGCAAGGCGGGTCACGACGTCGTGGCTTGGGACCTCAAGGGCGGCGACATCACCTGCGACATCAGCAATCCCGAGTCGGTGGCGGCCGCGCTGGCGCAGACCGTCGCCGCTCAGGGCGCGCCGTCCCGGCTGGTCGCGTGTGCGGGCGTCGGTGCGTCCGGCCTGCTGCTCGACCAGGATCCCGACGCGTGGCGACGTGTAATCGACACCAACCTGACCGGCACGTGGTTGACCATGCGCGCCGTGGCCCGAGCCATGATCGAGGCCGGGGACGGGGGTTCCATCGTCGCGGTCTCGAGCATCAGCGGCACCGTCGCCGACCGTGACATGGGGGCCTACTGCGTGTCCAAGGCGGGCGTCGACATGCTGGTGCGGGTCGCAGCGGCCGAATGGGGCGCCGACGGCATCCGCGTCAACGCCGTCGGGCCTGGAGTCACGCGCACCCCGATGCTCGCCAAGCCGGAGCAGCTACCGGGCTGGGTCGAAGGGCTGACCGAACGCACCGCGCTGGGACGCCTCGGCGAGGCCGACGACGTGGCCGAGACGATCGTGGGCGTGCTCGAAATGTCCTGGGTCACGGGGCAAACGGTGTTCTCCGACGGCGGGCTCGCCCTGCACAGCCCGATCGACGCCTACGGGCAAGTGCAGCGGCTGATGAACCGGAATGCCACCTAAGCCGGCGGTTCCACGCTCGGCGCGTTATTGACGTTTCCGTTAAGTTGCGGGGCCACAGCGACACAGTTGAGTAACATCTGTTACTGGAGTGGCGATAGTGGCTATTGGTAACTCGAGTGGTCAGTCCCACTCGTCCGCGCTCCAGCTCGAGGAGAGGCCCGTGCACAGCAACACGCGACGCAGGATCTTGGCGGTCACCGCCGCCACCGCGGTGTGCGCTGCTGCGGTGGTCACCTCGGCGCCGGCTTCCGCAGCCCCGCGTTGCCCCGACATCGAGGTGGTCTTTGCGCGCGGCACCGACGAGCCGGCAGGCATCGGGCGCGTCGGCCAGTCCCTTGTCGACACACTTCGCCCGATGGTGGGCAAGAAGTCGGTCGGCACCTACGCCGTGAGCTATCCGGCGTCCTACGACTTTCTGCAGGCCGCCGCGGGCGCAACTGATGCGAGCATGCGCATTCAGGACACCGCCGCGAAGTGTCCCAAGACGAAGATCGTGCTTGGGGGTTACTCGCAGGGGGCGGCCGTCGTGGACGTGGTCGCCACGTCTCCGATCGCAGGGCTCGGCTACAACTCGCCGTTGCCCGCTGCGATCGTGCCCCGCGTCGCCGCGATCGTCGTGTTCGGCAATCCGTCCGCGCGGCTCGGTCAACCATTGACTCGCATGAGTCCGGACTTCGGAGGCCGGACCGCTGACCTGTGCAACACGGCCGACCCCATCTGTTCGACGGGTCAGGACTTCAACGCACACGTTCACTACCCGGAGTCGGGCCTCGTGAAGGTGGCCGCGAAGTGGGTCGCGAGTCATGTCCAACAACGTGATTGAGCGGGGCCGCTAGATCTCGATGGCGCCGGTAGACAAGGACACCACTCGCTCAACAATGGCAGATACGAAGCTTCCAGGATTTTCATGGCCAGCGATGCTTGACTGGGCCCATGGGAGTGCGGGCGGTGCTGGGCCATCAAGGACCGATGGCTGCCCGGGTGGGGGTGGCCTTGCTGGTCGGCGCGGTGGCCGCCGGCGCGGTCGCCACCGTCGCCGCCCGCTATGTACCCGTCGTGGCGTGGATCGCCACCGCCGCAAGCTATCTCATCTGGACCTGGATCGTCGTCGCTCGGATGACGGCGACGGACACCCGCGACCACGCAACCCGGGAAGATCCGACACAACCGGTCACCGACATCATCCTTCTGCTCGCGAGCGTCGCCAGCCTTGCCGGCGTCGGCTACCTCTTGATCGCTGAATCAGCCAGCGGAGCCGCCGCCACGATCGCCGCCGCGGTCGGGGTCGGTAGCGTCGTGGCCGCGTGGCTGATCGTGCACACCGTGTACACCGTGCGCTACGCCCGGCTCTACTACGCCGACCCTCCTGGCGGTATCGACTTCAACCAGGACGAGCCGCCGCGCTACCTCGACTTCGCCTATCTCGCATTCACGCTCGGCATGACCTACCAGGTGTCCGACACCGACCTGCAGACCCATGAAATCCGTGGCACCGCACTGCGACACGCGTTGCTGTCCTACCTGCTCGGGGCCGTCATCCTGGCCACCATCATCAACATGGTCGCCGGCCTCGGCAGCCGCGGATGACGGCCCGAAGCTAACCCTTCTTGCTCGGGATGATGATGACGACGATCAGCGTCAGGATGCTGAAGAACAAGCCGAGCACCCCCCACCCGAGCGCACTCCGGCCCTTGGTGCCTGCGATCACCGCACAGATGATGGCGGCGATGACGCTGCCGATTAACACGAATATGCCCTTGATCCCCTTGAGGATGAAGCCCGCGGCCTGTGGATTGTCTTGTGCTGCCAGCACCATTGAATGCAACATGTCGTGCTCCTTCATCGGATGCTGAGGTCTACCCGGCGCTGAGTCGAACCAACCCACAGCCGACGTTCAGGCTCAGCTCGGCTCGCCGACCTTCACCAGGGTCTTGCCGATGTTGGCTCCGGTGAAGAGTCCGTTCAGGGCGTCGACGCACGACTCGACGCCCTCGAAGACGAACTCGCGGTGGACGAGTCGGCCGTCCTGCTCCCAGCCCCGCAGCGCGCCGAAGGCCTCGTCGAACCGGCCCCACTTGTCGAGCGTGTTGAAGCCCTGCATCAGTGCGCTCTTGGCGAGCAGGTTGACGTAGTTGGCCGGGCCGGGGTGTTCCCCGGTGAGGTAGCTCGAGATGACGCCGCACAGTGCGACTCTGGCGTGCTGGGCAAGCCGGCCGAGCACCGCATCGAGTATTGGTCCGCCGACGCAGTCGAAGTACACGTCGATCCGCTTCGGGCATTGTTCCTTGAGGGCTGTCGGTAGGTCACCAGCCTTGTAGTCGATGCAGGAGTCGAACCCGAAGTCCTCGACAACGGCTCGGCATTTGTCCGGCCCGCCTGCGATGCCAACGACCCGGGCCCCCGCGATCTTCGCGATCTGCCCGGCGACCGATCCGGTGGCGCCTGCTGCGGCCGACACCACCACCGTTTCCCCGGGTTGCGGTCTGCCGATGTCCGTCATGCCGAAATACGCCGTGGTGCCACTCGACCCGTAGATCGACATCACCGTCACCTGGTCGTCCACGCCCGGGATCATCGTGGTGAAGACGTCGTCACGGACGAGCGCGTACTCCTGGAAGCCCGACAGCGTGGTGACGACGTCGCCGACGGCGTAGGCGGCGCAGCGCGAGGCCACCACCTCGCCGATCGAGGCCGCCCTGATGACTTCGCCCAGTTGAACGGGCGGGAGGTAGCCCGGCTGGTCGTCGAGCCAGGTCCGTGCGGCGGCGTCGATCCCGACGTAGGTGGTGCGGACCAGTGCCTCACCCTCGGCTGGCTCTGGCGCCTGCGCGGTGACGAGCTCGGTGTCACCGGACTGGAGCAGTCCGGTCGGGCGGCGACGAAGCAGGATCTGGCGGTTCGCGGTCACGATGCCGAACCTACCGACCTCTCCGAGGCGGTGGTGGTGAACCGGCGCCGATAGGTTGCGGGGGTGATGCCGAGTTCGCGTTTGAACAGTCGACGCAGCGACTCGCTGGATCCGATTCCGGATCGCTCGGCAATCTGGTCAAGGGATGCGCGTCCACTGTTGAGCATGACGCAGGCCGCTTCCAGTCGAGTTCGATCGATGAAATGGTGTGGGGTGTAGCCGGTTTCGGCTAGGAAGAGCCGAGACAGGTGGCGCGGGCTGACGCCTGCCGCAGCGGCCAGAGCGCGTAGCGAATGGTCCGCTCGTGGATCGGCGGTGATGGCGTTCATCGCGGCCCGGACGGCGGAGTTGTCGGTCGGCAGCGCTTCGAGGCGGACGCTGAACTGTGACTGGTCGCCGGGGCGGGCCATGAAGACGACGAGGTCCTTGGCGACTTCGCGGGCGACGGCGGCACCGTAGTCGTGCTCGATGAGCGACAGCGTGAGGTCGATGCCCGCGGTGACGCCCGCGGAGGTGACGAATCGTCCCGAGGTGACGAAGATGGCCGCCGGGTCGACGGCGACGTCCGGGAAGCGGGCGGCCAGATGCTTCGCGAGCTTCCAGTGGGTGGCCGCCGCGTGTCCGTTCAGCAGGCCGGTCGCGGCGAGTGGGAAGGCGCCCGCGCAGATCGATACGACGCGTTGGGCGTGCTGCGCCAGTGTGCGCACCCCGTCGACGAGGTCGGGATCGGAGATGCTCGCCTGCCAGTCCGGCGCGCCGGGCACCAGCAGCGTGTCGATGGTGCCCGAGACCGCGTCGGCTGGTGTGTCGACGCCGAGCCGGACGCCCGAGCTGGCGACCACGTGGCGGCCTGAGCTCGAAGTGGTTACGAGCTCATACGCAGCGCCGAAGGCGTTCGCCGACGCAAACGCGTCCATGGGACCGGTCGCGTCGAGGGCCTGGATGCCGTCGTAGAGCATCACGACGACGCGATGGACCCGCTGCTCCGCCATCAATCGCTCCCCATGTCTACAAGTGTGGATTTCTTGGCCGCTTGGGCAGGACGCGCCGCCGCCGTCCCGGGTGACAGTGGAGTCATGACCGAAATCATTGCTGGTGTGACCATTCCTGACAGCGTTCTCGCGCGAGAGGCGACCGAGCTGATCCGCGACACGACCACCGAACTCATCTACCACCACTCGCGCCGTGTCTTCCTGTTCGGCAGCCTGCAGTCCCGGCAGCTGGGGCTCGAACCCGATCCCGAGCTGCTGTACCTCGCGGCCATGTTCCACGACACCGGATTGGTGCCGCCCTACCGTGGCCACGAGCAGCGCTTCGAGTTGGACAGCGCCGACGCGGCTCGTGAGTTCGTCACCTCGCGGGGACTGACCGGGAGTGACTCCGACGTGGTCTGGGCCGCGATCGCACTGCACACCACCCCCGAAGTGCCCTACAAGATGGATCCCGTCATCGCGGCGACCACCGCAGGGGTGGAGACCGACGTGCTCGGCCTTCGGCTCGGCGCGATCAACGACGGTGAGATCGGCGCGGTCACCGCTGCGCATCCGCGACCCAACTTCAAGATCGAGATCCTGCAGGCCTTCGCCGACGGATTCAAGGATCGTCCGGAGACCACCTTCGGCACCGTCAACGCCGACGTGCTCGAGCACTTCGTGCCGGGATTTCACCGCATCGACTTCGTCGACGTCATCAAGAACTCGGCGTGGCCGGAGTGACGGGCCACGCTCTAATCTGAATGGATGCGTCGCGACGACATCCTCGGCACCTGGGTGTTGGCGTCGTACACCGCCGAGACCGCGGGCGAGGTCACGTCCCCGTTGGGCCCAGAGCCCGTGGGAATCATCATGTACACGCCTGACGGCTACATGTCCGCGCAGCTGATGCGGCGTGACCGCCCGGCCTACGACAGGGCGATCACCGGCGGCGGCTCCACCGAGCAAATGGCGGCCGCCGCAGCCGGTTACCTCTGCTACACCGGGCCGTACGTACTCGACGAGGCGGCCGACACCCTCCACCACCACGTTGACGTCTCGCTGTTGCCCAATTGGCTTGGCGGAAGCCAAGTTCGGCATGGCCACCTCGACGGCGAAACGCTCACTCTCAGCGCTGAAACAACGTCGCGGAAGGGTGTGTCGTCGACACACGTGCTGGTCTGGCGGCGGCCAGTCGCGCCGTCCTAGAAGGGTGGGCTGGCGGCGGCG
>JAOPVI010000281.1 GCA_025966225.1 Mycobacterium sp.
GTGCGGCCCTCGTCATCGACAAGGCCGACACCGTCGTCGCCGACCTCGACCAACCGCTGCGCCAGGCCTGGGGTGACGACGTCTTGAGTTTCCGCTGATCATCAGCAGCTAAGCTGCCGATGGGAGGTATCGGACGTGCACGGAGCGGATTGGCTCTTCTCTGAGGTGTTGCCTCCGCTCATGCACGATCCGGTGACTTTCGCCGTGCCGTTCTTCCTGCTATTACTCGTCATCGAGTGGGCGGCCGCCCGCAAGCTCGCCCACACCGAGGCCGAGCGCGCCCCGGCAGGCGCCTACCTGAAGCCGGACGCGTGGGCGAGCATCTGGATGGGCGTGGCATCGATCGGCACCAGCGGCCTGCTCAACGGCATCGCGCTGATCGGCTACGCGGCGCTCTATGTCTACGTAGCGCCGTGGCACCTTCCTGCCACCGCCTGGTACACCTGGGTGATCGCCATCCTCGGCGTCGACTTGCTCTATTACTGGTATCACCGGATGGCGCACCGGGTGCGCATCTTCTGGGCCACCCATCAGGCCCATCACTCCAGCCAGTACTTCAACTTCGCCACCGCGCTGCGGCAGAAGTGGAACATCAGTGGTGACGTGTTCCTACGCGCCCTGCTTCCCGTATTCGGGGTGCCCCCGTGGATCGTGTTCGCCAGCTTCTCGATCAATCTCGTCTACCAGTTCTGGATCCACACCGAACGCATCGGCAAGCTCTGGCGGCCAATCGAATTCGTCTTCAACACGCCTTCGCACCATCGCGTGCACCACGGCATGGATCAGCAGTACCTCGACAAGAACTACGGCGGCATTCTCATCGTGTGGGACAGACTTTTCGGCAGCTTCGCCCGCGAGACGTCCCGACCCAATTACGGCCTCACCAAGCAGGTGGACACCTACAACGTCTGGACACTGCAGACGCACGAGTACGTCGCAATCGCCCGCGACGTCCGTCGCGCGCAGCGGTGGCGCGACCGGTTCGGCTTCGTCTTCGGTCCGCCAGGCTGGGGGCCACGGGAAACCACGCAACCGGACATCGTCGCGCCCGTCACCGCTGCTCGGGCGTGACCGAATCGACGGTATCGCCCGCGACCAGCCCGTAAGGTCCCAGCTGTGGAAACGGTGTTCGACGCCAAGGTGGATTCCGGATTACTCGAACGTGCGCTGGCCGCAAGCTCCTTCGGATCGATGTGGCTGGACATCGACCGCCCCGAGTATCCGCGCTTGGCGGCGGCCAGCACGTGCGACCTTCTGATCGTCGGCGGTGGCTACACCGGCCTGTGGACGGCACTACATGCCGCACAGCGCAATCCGGATCAACGCATCGTGCTGATCGAGGCCAATCGCATCGGCTGGGCGGCGTCGGGGCGCAATGGCGGCTTCGTCGACGCGAGCCTGACCCACGGACTTGCCAATGGAAAGTCGCGGTGGCCCAAAGAGATTGATCGGCTCAACGCCATGGGCATCGAGAACCTCGACGGGATGCAAGATGAGCTCGGACGGCTCGGCCTCGCCGTGGAATGGCAGCGCACGGGCATGTTGTCGGTGGCCACCGAGCCACACCAGGTCGGTTGGTTGGAAGCGGCTGCCGCCGCGGGGGAGGGCCGCTTCCTCGATCGCGAGCAGGTTCGTGACGAAGTCAGCTCGCCGACGTATCTCGCCGGGCTGTTCCACCGCGACACGTGCGCCATCGTCCACCCCGCGAAGCTGGCAGTCGAGCTCGCGCGCGCGTGCACGCAGCTTGGCGTCACCATCTACGAGCACACCAACGCGACGACCATTCGCTCCGGCGGCGCGGCGTTGAGCGTGGACACCGGGAGCGCAGTCATCACCGCCCGCCAGGCGGTGCTTGCGACGAACGTGTTCACCCACCTGCTGCGGCGCAACCGCCTGCACACGGTGCCCGTCTATGACTACGTATTGTCGACGGAACCGCTGACCGATGCCCAACGCGACAGCATCGGGTGGCGCAATCGCCAGGGAATCGGCGACTGCGCCAACCAGTTTCACTACTACCGGCTCACCGTCGACAACCGGATCGTGTGGGGCGGATACGACGCGATCTACCGCTTCGGCGGCCGCGTCGACGCGGCCTACGAGGATCGACCCGAGACGTATCGCCGGATTGCCGCGCACTTCTTCATCACCTTCCCGCAGCTCGAAGACGTTCGCTTCACTCACCGGTGGGCCGGCCCGATCGACACCAACACGCGGTTCTGTGCGCACTGGGGGCTCGCGAGGGACGGCAAGGTCGCCTACGTCAACGGTTTCACCGGACTCGGCGTCGGAGCCGCCCGGTTTGCGGCCGACGTATGTCTCGATCTGCTGAGCGGTGTGCCCACGGCGCGGACCGAGCTGGAGATGGTGCGCAAACGACCCCTGCCCTTTCCGCCTGAACCGTTGGCCAGCATCGGAATCCAGGCGACGCGATGGTCGCTAAATCGGGCCGATCACACGGCAGGCCGGCGCAATGCCTTGCTACGTACCCTGGACGCGCTCGGCCTCGGCTTCGACTCCTAGTGCCTGCTGGTGAACTCGCAGCATCGCGCCACAGGTTGTTCACCGATCGTTTTGCTTGCGCCGAGCGGAATCGCACCCAAGATCAGCCACGGTGACTAAGCTCGGGCACGCCGACCTGGAAGGGGTAGCAAATCGTGGGTGACACACTCCAACATGGTGAAAAGCTGGGAGTAGGCGATTCCTTGACGTCCCAAAACGGGGCGTACAAGGCGGTCCTGCAGGAAGACGGCAATTTCGTGCTGTACGCCGGTGACCAGTCCGTGTGGTCGACGGACACCAACGGTCAAGCCGTTGTTCGCGCCGAGGTCCAGGCGGACGGCAACTTCGTGCTGTACACGTCCGACAAGGCCGTGTGGGCTAGTCAGACCAAGGGCGCCAAGGACGTTCGGCTGACTCTGCAGGACGACCGCAACCTGGTGCTGTATGGATCCGACGGACCGGCCTGGTCGTCGGACACGCACACCGACGACGTTCCGCCGCCGCCGGTCGAGGCAGAGGTGGCGCCCGCCGCGGTCGAAGAGCCCGCGCCGGCTCCGGTCGAGGAGCCCGCACCGCCACCGCCACCGCCACCACCGCCGCCGCCGGCCCCGCGCACCTACACGGTCGTCTCCGGCGACACGTTGTGGGCCATCGCAGAGCGGTTCTATGGCGACGGCAACAAGTATCCGCAGATCGCTGAAGCCAGCGGCATCTCCAATCCCGACCTGATTCATCCCGGTCAGGTAGTGACGATCCCGTAGCGGACGAGCCGAAGTGGCCCGGGCCTTTTGGCCCGGGCCACCTTTGCTTCTGGGTACGCTGTGCCTCCATCCACTTGATCGAGCGGGGGCGGTTTTGTACCCACGGGGTTTGCGCGTACTCGCGCTCGCGGCCACCGCGATCGTGTTGTCGACCTTTGCGCCGACCTCGGCGCACGCCGGTCCGGGTGTGCTGGTCTATCCGGGCATGGAGATTCGGCAGGACACCAATGTCTGCACACTTGGTTTCGTCGACCTGAACACGCGGACGGCGTTCAGCGCGGGTCACTGCCACGGCAGCGGACCCGTGAAGGACAGGGACGGAAACCTGCTCGGCTATCAGACCTTCTTTCGGGACAACACCCCCAACGGCGCCACCATCGCGACGGATCACCCGATCACCGACTGGGAGGCCATCGCATTATTGCCGGCGGTCTCGCCGAACAACATCCTGCCTGGCGGCCGGGTGTTGACGGTCGATCCGGCCATCGTCCCGGTGGTCGGCGGTCCGGTCTGCCATTTCGGCGTGGTGACGGGCGAGACTTGCGGCACCGTCGACGCGGTGAACAACGGCTGGTTCACGATGGCGAATGGCGTGATCAGCCAGAAGGGTGATTCGGGTGGCCCCGTCTACGTGCTGACCGACGATGGACGGGCGGTCATCGTCGGAATGTTCAACAGCACCTGGGGCCAGTTCCCTGCGGCGGTGTCATGGCAGGCCACCGATCAGCAGATCCGCGCGGACGTCTTCAATTCCGCCTCCGGGAGTGCGGAACCGCCCCCGCCTGCGGGGTAAACCGCGTCGTGACGTTGGCACGTGGCCGAGACTTCGGATTCGACGAGGCGGGGATGGTCCCGCCGCAAGATCATGATCGCCGTGCTGGCGTCGATCGGAATCTTCGCAATGGTGGCCACCACCGTCGCAGCGGTGGTGATGCCGTTCCTGCTCGGCCAGGACGACGAAGCCGCCGCCGCGAGGACTACGACGACGACGCCAACCGTCTACCTCGCGCCGCTGACCGTGCGGCCCGTCGTGCAGGCGATGGTCGCGGCACCGGACCAGTGCAAACCAGGTCCGCCGCCCCCACCTTCACCGCCGACGGCGCCCTTGACCATCTGTGACGTCGAGCAGAAGGCCCAATACCAACTTGGCCCAGAGGCCTTGCGCCTCAACCTCACCGGAGCCATTTCGATCAAACTGCCCATGAGCGAGTTCTACGCCGTTCAGCTGACGATGGACCAGGGTTCCGGAGCAAGCTTCAATCAGTACACCGGTACTCAGGTGGGCAAGCAGGTCGCGTTCGTCCGCGATGGCGTAGTGCTGGCGGCCCCCGCGATCAGCGCACCCCTCAATGGAGAGTCGCTGCAGTTTTCGGGGGAGCTGAGCTCCGAAACCGCGGAGACCATCGCCCGCATGCTGCGCGAGGGCACCTGACCGTGCGCTACGACGTCAACTCGAATACGGGTATCGCAGGCGCCGCGGCACGCAGTTCAACGTCGGTCGATTCTGGCGTGAGTCCGCCGACGTGTCCCTTGACCTCCCAGAACCAGCGATTGAGATAGCGCTGCAACAGCTCCGGCTTTTCCTCGTCGGCGAGCTCGACCACCCTCACGTCGCGGCTACGCCACCGCGGACCAAGCTCGATTTCGCCTGTCGCCCTCGCGTTTCGGGCCCACTGCGTGTTCCCCCGAGGCGAGACGAGATAGTCGCGGCCGTCGACCGTGAGCACGTTGACGACCACACCGCGGCGCTTTCCGGTCTTGCGGCCTCGCACCCGCATCGCCCGGGTGCCTGCCACCCCGATGCCGGCCTCCGCAAGCCAGCGGAAGAGCCCGTTGGCGGCCTTGGCGGCCAGGTTCGGCTCGTCGTATCGGACGGTCATGAGGCCTCCTCCTTCGATTTATCGAGAGCAGCGCTCTCGTTTCTTGAGGATTGCACGGTGCTCCGAGAAAATCAAGAGCAGTGATCTCGTTTTGTGCCACACTTCACGAATGGGAAAGCGGCAGGAGTCACGCGATCGGATAGAAGGGCAGATCGTCGCGCTCGGCCGGCGTCAACTGGTCGCAGCGGGCGCGGCCGGCCTGTCAGTACGAGCCATCGCACGGGAGCTCGGCATGGTGTCCTCCGCCATGTACCGGTACGTCGCGAGCAGGGACGACCTGCTGACACTCCTGCTCGTCGACGCCTACACCGAACTGGCCGATCGGGTCGACGACGCGCGCGCGGCCAATGAACGCGCCGCGTGGACCGAGCAGTTGGTCGCCATGGCCCGCGCCGCCCGTCACTGGGCGATGGCCGAACCGGCGAGTTGGGCGCTGCTCTACGGCAGCCCGGTGCCCGGGTATCACGCCCCAGCGGAACTAACGGTCGGGCCCGGCACCCGGGTCGTCGGCGCGCTGTTCGGTGTGGTCGGCTCGGGAATTGCGGCTGGCGACGTGCCGACCTCGAACATCGACGTCGCACAGTCGATATCGGCCGACTTCGACGCGATACGCGCGGAGTTCGCCTTCTCGGGAGACGATGCGGCGGTGGCAAGGTGCTTCCTGTTGTGGGCCGCACTCGTCGGCGCCATCAGCCTGGAGGTGTTCGGACAGTACGGTGCCGACACGCTGTCGACCCCCGGCGCCGTCTTCGAGCTGCAACTCCAGCTGCTGATCGCCGGGCTGACGAAGTAGCCGCGGCGCAAACTAGAACACGTTCTAGCCAGGACGGATTCTCGGGGATATCCTCTAGGCGATGCTTGCCCAGACACCTGTCCAGAGCGCGTGGGTAACGAGCAACCTGGACGCTACCGAAGCCGCCCTGACCGCGCTATTGGGCGCCAAGAAGTGGGTCCGGATGCCCTCGGTTCACTTCACCCCTGACATGTGCACCCATCGCGGGGAACCCGCGGACTTCGTCGCTCACATCTCGTTGTCCTACGCGGGCGACATGCAGCTCGAACTCATCGAACCCGTGGCCGGTACGAGCGTCTACTCCGAGTTTCTCGAACTCTCCGGCCCCGGACTGCACCACGTCTGTGCCACGGTGCCCGACGAAGCGGCCTTCACGGCAATGTGCGACGACGCCGAGCGCCGCGGAACACCGATCGTCACGCGCGGCACCATGCCCGGAGGCATGCACTTCGCCTATGTGTCCGCCCCAGAGGCCGGAGTCCCGTACCTCGAGATCGCCTACGTATCTCCCGACATTCAACGGTTCTACGACTATGTGAAACAGGAGCAATTATGAGTCTCGCCGACGAGCGCTCGCGCGAGGAGCCGATGGCCGGAGTCCCGGATACCGTCAATGGCGCCAACGTGACGGACTGGGGCGACGAATTCGACGTCGTCGTCATCGGATTCGGCATCGCAGGCGGCTGCGCTGCAGTCAGTGCCGCGGCCGCAGGCGCCAGAGTGCTGGTGCTCGAGCGGGCGGCCGCCGCAGGTGGCACGTCGTCGATGGCGGGCGGGCACTTCTACCTCGGCGGCGGTACCGAAGTTCAGCAGGCCACCGGACACGACGACAGTGCCGACGAGATGTACAAGTATCTGGTGGCGGTGGCCCAGGAGCCCGACCACGAGAAGATTCGCAGATATTGCGACGAGAGCGTCGAGCACTTCAATTGGCTTGAGGCGCTTGGGTTTCAATTCGAACGCAGCTACTGGAAGGGCAAGGTCGTCGTCCCGCCCGGCACCGAAGGGCTCTCGTACACCGGCAACGAAAAGGTCTGGCCGTTCTGCGAGCAAGCCAAGCCCGCGCCCCGTGGGCACTCCGTTCCGGTGCCGGGAGAACTCGGGGGCGCCTCCATGGTCATCGAGTTGCTGCTGAAGCGGGCCGACGAGTTGGACGTGCAGATCCGCTACGAGACCGGGGTTACGAACCTCGTCGTGGATGAGCACGGTGCAGTAATCGGCGTGCGCTGGAAGAACTTCGGCGAAACGGGCGCGGTCGGCGCCAAGTCCGTGGTCATCGCGGCGGGCGGTTTCGCGATGAACGCCGAGATGGTCGCCGAGCACACTCCCGCGCTGGCCCACCAGCGCAAGACCAAGCGCCACGGGATGGTTGCGCCCTACATCCTCGGCAACCCCCACGACGACGGACTCGGCATCGGCTTGGGCGTATCGGCGGGCGGCGAGGCCAAGAATCTGGACGGACTGTTCATCACCGCCGCCGCCTACCCGCCAGAAATCCTGCTGACGGGCCTCGTCGTCAACAACCAGGGGCAGCGCTTCGTCGCCGAAGACTCATACCACTCGCGGACGTCGGCTTTCGTCTTGGAACAGCCCGACCAGCAGGCCTACCTCATCGTGGACGAAGCGCACATGCAGCGGCCCGAAATGCCGTTGATCAAGTTCATCGACGGCTGGGAAACGGTCGCCGAGATGGAGACCGCGTTGGGCATTCCGCAGGGCAACCTGGCCGCAACGCTCGGCCGCTACAACTCCTACGCCGCGAAGCACGAGGACCCCGACTTTCACAAGCAGCCGGAATACGTTGCGGCCCAAGACACGGGCCCATGGGCGGCGTTCGATCTGTCGCTCGGCGTGGCAATGTACTCCGGATTCACCATGGGGGGTCTGACGGTGTCCATCGACGGTGAGGTCAAGCGGGCCGACGGCACCGTGATACCGGGCCTCTACGCGGCGGGGGCCTGCGCGTCGAACATCGCCCAGGATGGCAAGGGCTACGCCAGCGGCACACAACTGGGCGAAGGTTCGTTCTTCGGACGCCGCGCAGGCACGCACGCCGCAACCCTCCGTTAGACGAGCACTTCGGTCGTCGGACCGAGTTCCCACCGTCCGTCGCCGAGCAGACGCAATCGCTTGTCGTGGTGCTGTTCGACGCCGCTGCGGTGGCTGACGCTCACGACGATGCAGTCGGGCAGTTCTGTGCGCAGCGCGCGGTAGAGCGCAAACTGCTGCCCATCGTCCAACGCCGACGTCGACTCGTCGAGGAAGACCGCCTTCGGCTTGCTCAACAACACGCGCGCAAATGCGATCCGTTGCTGCTCGCCGGGGGAGAGCACCTTCGACCAATCCGAGCCCTCGTCGAGGCGTTGCGCGAGCTGACCCAACGCGACGGTGTCCAAGACCTCGCGGATACGCGGGTCGTCGTATGTCCCATGCTCGTTCGGATAGCTCACGACGGTCCGCAGGTCACCCAACGGCAGGTATGGGGCCTGCGAGAGGAACAGACTTTCGTCGTCGCCGCCAGGGGTGCGGAGCAGGCCCGACGCGAACGGCCACAGTTGGGCGATACTGCGTATCAATGTCGACTTGCCGCTGCCCGACGGCCCGGTGATCACCAGCGACTCACCAGGATCGACGCTCAGGTCCAGCTGGTCGATCACGGGGGCTCCCGCGGGGGTGGTCACCACCACGGATTCGAGTTCCAACGCGCCGCGCGCACTGGGCGCGTTGGCCAATCGCGGTAGCGCCCTTGCTTCTTCGTTGACCGAGCCCAGCCCGTCGAGGCGGATGATCGCGGCCCGATAGCCGGCGAACGAGTCGTACACGGCCCTGAAGAACGACAGCGACAGGGCGACGTTGAGAAAGGCGGCGGACGACTGCTGAACGTCGCCCAGCTTCAGCTCACCTGCGAACAGGCGCTGAACTTGGATGATGGTTGGCAGTGGGTCGACGATCTGATTGGTCGCCATGTTGAAGCCGAGGAACGCGACGCCGCGGCGCACGAACGCGCGATAGTTGGTGATGATCGCCGCGAACCGGCCGGACAGCGTGGCACGCTCGGCGCGTTCCCCTCGGTACAGGCCGACCGCTTCCGCGGCGTCGCGCATCCTCACCAGTGCGTACCGGAAGGCCGCGTTCGTGAGTTCGTTGCGGAAGGTCAGCCCGATCATCGGGCGGCCGATCCAGAACGACACCACCGTGGTGACGGCGACGAAGGCCAAGGCGAACCAGAACAACGCCCTCGGCAACGTGACGCCAAGAACCGTCAATGGGCCCGACAGGTTCCACAGGATGGGCGTGAACGCGGCCACCGAGACGACAGACGTGATGGCGCCGAACAACAAGGTCTGCCCAGTCCCGACGTCCGGCGTGTTGGTCTGCGGTCCCGTGCCGGTGGTGAACACGTCGACGTCCTGCTGGATGCGCTGATCCGGATTGTCGATCGACCCACTTCCGAACGCGTCGACGAAGCGCCCGCGGTAGTAGGCCTGGCCGTCCAGCCAATCCCCGGTGAGCCGGTGTGTCAGCCACACCCGCCACCTGATGATGAACCGCTGCATGAGGTAGAGATCGAGCAGAGTGCGGGTCAGGAAGATGACGATCAGTAGGATGTTCAGCTGGATTGCGCGCCAAAAGCCGTGCTGCCCAGAGGCTTTGACTGCAGCATCGCTCGAGACGGCCGCTTGTAGTGCCGAGTACATGTCATTGCTGTTGTACGTGAAGAGCACGTCGATCTTCACCGAGAGCATCACCAAGAAGAGCAATACGGCCAGCAGCCCCCACACCGGAATGCTTTGGTGCCCCTTGAAGTAGTTGCCGGTCACCCGCCAGAACTGGCTACCCCAGGTGGTGAACCGCGCAATCAGGAACAGCACCGCCAAGGTGACTACGGCACTGACGAACCACGCCTTGACCACCCACAGCAGCGACGCGACGACTTCGTTGTTCCAGTCCAGCGACGGGGTGAACAGCTCCATTGGGGGAAGCTACCGCGGCGGGACGTTCACGGACGCTATACGCCGACGGGCTCGTCGTCGAGGTTGCTGAGCCGCCACTCACCTCCGCCGAGCAGTTGCAGTTCCTTGGTGTGGTGCTGTTCGACGGTCTTGCGATGGCTGACGCTGACCAGGATCGTGTCCGGCAGCTCGCTTCGGACGAGCTGGTACAGCATCATTTCGAGGCCTTCGTCCAGTGCCGACGTGGCCTCGTCGAGGAAGGCCGCCTTGGGCCTCGTCAACAGGATGCGGGCGAAGGCAACGCGCTGCTGCTCTCCTGGGGACAGCACCTTGGCCCAATCCTGTACTTCGTCCAGCCGATTCACGAGATGCGGAAGGGCGACCCGTGCCATCGTCTGCCGCAGGTCGGCGTCGGTGATCGTGCCCTCCTCGCAGGGATAGGCGACGACGGCGCGCAGGTCGCCGAGCGGAACGTACGGCATCTGGGACAGGAACATCGTCTCGTTGAGCCCGCACGGTCGGGTCAGCGTGCCCGACGTGAACGGCCACAACTCCGCCAGGCTGCGCAACAGGGTCGTCTTGCCGGTGCCCGACCGGCCGGTGATCACCAAGGTGTCGCCGACCTCCAAATCTATGTCGAGTGGGTCGATCAGCTGCTCGCCGTCGGGGGTGCGGACCTCGATCTTCTCGAGCTTGACCGTGCCGTCGACGCACGCCGCCGTGGTCACCGTCTTCAGCGCCCTGCCCTCTTCGTTGGCCACGACAAGGCCATGCAGACGAATGATCGCCGCACGGTAGCCGGCGAACTGGTCGTAGGCGTTGCGGAAGAACGAAAGCCCGTCTTGGATGCTGCCGAACGCCGACGCGGTCTGGGTCATGTCGCCGAGCTTGATCTCACCGGCGAAGAACCGCGGAAACTGCAGCACATACGGCAGCGGCACGATGACCTGGCTCACCGAGAGGTTCCAGCCGTAGAACCTGATCATCTTGTTGATGTACCTGCGGTAGTTCTCGACGACGGACGCGAATCGCCGCCCCAACCCCGTGCGCTCGGCGAGCTCGCCGCGGTAGAAGGCCACTGCCTCCGCGGCCTCGCGCAATCGCACCAGCGCGTACCGGAATGCGGCGTTGTACTTCTCGTTGTTGAACGCAAGCCAGATGATTGGCTTGCCGATCCAGAAGGCGATCACCGAGGCGAAGACGACGTACCCGAGGCCGATCCAGAACATCGCCCTCGGGAGGGTGACGCCGAAGAGCGTGAGCGGACCCGAGAGGTGCCACAGGATCGCGGTGAACGAGATCATCGTCACGATCGCGTCGATCGCGCCGAACAGGAGGGTGGAGCCCGTCGTGTTGTTCGGCGTGTTGGGCGTGGGTCCGACCCCTGCGGTGAAGATGTCGATGTCGTACTGGATGCGCTGATCCGGGTTGTCGATCGTGTCGTCGATGAAGCGGGCCCGGTAGTACGCCTTGCCGTCGAGCCAGTCTCCCGTCAGCCGATCGGTCAGCCACGCCCGCCAGGCCAGCATGAATCGCTGCATCAAGAACAGATCCAGCATGATCCGTGCGACGTAGATGATGGCCATGATGCTGAAGACGAGGATCGACACCCAGAACCCGTGCTTGCCAGACGCCTTCACCGTCTGGTCGCCGCCGCCGACACCCGAGGCGACCACCTGGAAGCTGGTCAGCATGTCGCTGCTCTGATAGCTGAAGAGCACCGATAGCCGCACGCCGATGATCACCGACAGCAACAGCGCCGCCAGCCAAAGCCAGATCTTGACGCTCGAGGGGCCACTGAAGTACGCGCCGGTGATGCGCCAGAACTGGCGACCCCACTTGGTGAATCGGGCGCAGAGCACCAGGATGACCATCGTCGCCAGTGCAGAGATCGCCCACGCCTTTGCGATCCACCACAGCGACGTCAGCCACTCGCTGCTCCAGTCCAGCGTCGGGGTGAACATTTCCATCCCGGCAAGGTACCCCGACGCGCAGCCGAGAGCTCACGTGGTCGTAGCGAAGCGCTCGAGCCGCCATTCGCCGCCACCGAGGAGCTCGAGTTGCAGTTCGTGGTGTTGCTCGACGGTGTTCCGGTGGCTCACGCTGACGATGATCGAGTCGGGCAACTCCGCACGAACGGCCTCGTAGAGCATCAATTCCAGCCCTTCGTCCAAGGTCGAAGTCGACTCGTCGAGGAAGACCGCCTTCGGTCTGTTCACCAGGATGCGAGCGAACGCAATGCGCTGTTGCTCGCCGATCGAGAGCATCTTGCCCCAGTCCCTGACCTCTCTGATCCGGATGATCAAATGCGGCAGCGCCGCCTTCAACAGCGCGTGCTGAATGTCTTCGTCGCTGACGGAACCCTCGCGACGTGGGTAGGACGCCACCGCACGTAGGTCGCCGAGCGGAAGGTAGGGCAGCTGGGACAGGAACATCGTCTCGCGGCCAGCGACCGGGAAGAGAACGTTGCCGGAGGCATACGGCCACAGCCCGGCGAGGCTTTCCAAGAGCACCGTCTTACCGCTTCCAGAAGGACCCCTGATCACCAAGCTGTCGCCGGGATCGAGGCTTACGTTCAGTTGCTGGATCAACGACTTGCCGTCTGGCGTGCGCACGTCCACGCCCTCCAGCCGCAAGGCTGCATCCGGCGCATGAAGAGTCGTCAACTGGGGTAGCACTCGGGCGCGCGAGTTGGCGTCCAACAGGCCGTCGAGACGCATGAGCGCGGCTCGATATCCCGCGAACGAGTCGTAGGCGTAGCGAAAGAACGACAGCGAATCGTGAATGGCCTGGAATGCCGTCGCCGACTGCATCACGGCTCCGAAGGAGATCTCCTGCGCGAAGAGTCGTTGCGCTTGCACGATGAACGGCAAGGGGTTGATCGCCTGACTCACCGAGAAATTCCAACCAACGAACCACATCATGCGGTTCAACCACCCACGGTAGTTCGCAATGATCGCAGATAGCTTCTCGCGCAATTGGTGTCGCTCGACGTCCTCGCCCCGATACAGTCCAATCGCGCTGGCCGAGTCCTTCAATCGAGTCATCGCGTAGCGAAAGCTCGCGTTGCGCAACTCATTCAGGAAGTTGAGCCGGATCAACGGATGTCCGATCCAGAAGGCGATGACGGTGGCCGCCCCCACGTAGACGATGACGATCCAGAACAGTGCCCTGGGGATCGTCACGCCCAGCAACGTCAACGGCCCGGACAGCTGCCATAGGATCGATCCGAATGAGGCTACGCTCAAACAGGATTCGACCGCACCGAACACGAGCATTCGTTCGGAACCGTGCGCTGGGGAGTTCTGCTGACCGGTGATCGCGGTGACTATGTCGACGTCCTGCTGAATGCGCTGATCGGGATTGTCGACCGGCTTCGACGCGAGCTGCCCTCTGAAGTAGGCATATCCGTCGAGCCAGTCGTCTACGAATCGACCCGTCAACCAAACCCGCCATCGGATCACGAATCGCTGAGTCACGTAGAGATCGAGCAGGAACCGAAACGCGGATAGGGTGGCGAGCACTGCAAAGATGGCCATGGATTTCCAAAAGCCATCAATACCAGCCTCTTTCAAGGCCTCGTTGGATGTTCCGCCGCCTTGGAACGCGAACTGCAACGCCGAGAAGAGATCATTCGCGTAGTAGCTCAGCAGCACACTGACGCGCACCGACATGACAACCGACATCAGCAGCGCCGCGGCGGTCACCCATACCGGTAGGCTCGCGCGCCCCACGAAGTACTCACCCGTGATCCGCCAAAACTGCCGTCCCCACTCAGTGAACCGGCCGACCAGAACGAGCACGATCAGCACGCACACCGCCGCGGCACCGAAGGCCTTGAGCACCCAGAGCGTCGAGTTGAGCAGTTCGTTGTTCCAGTCGACGGACGGTTTGAGCATTTCCGAGTTCATCGACGAAACTCCTCCGTGGGGCGGCCCCATACAACAGCACTTGCGGCGAAGCTACCGCAGCGCAGGACGGTCCCTGGGACGTCTGCGCTCACCGAACATCGTGTTCGGATGGGGCGGCGGAACCCGGATCAGCCGAAGGTGCCGCCTCCCGGACGTCTCCCGTTAGGCCTCGTTGGTATGCCGCGTACCGTAAACACGTGCCCAAGACCGCACCCAAGACCGCAAGCAAATCCAAGACCGGTTCGCCGAGTCGACTCAGCAACAGATTCTGGAAGCTGCTCGGTGCGAGCACCGACAGAGATCAGGCCCGCTCGATGGCGCAGGTGAGCGCGTCGGAGGACTTCGACGCCAAGGCGGCCAAGCTCGACGACGATCAGCTGCGCAAGGCCGCCAAGCTGCTCGTACTCGACGACCTTGCCGAATCAGCCGACATCCCGCAGTTCCTCGCCATCGCCCGGGAGGCCTCAGAGCGCGCAACCACCTTGCGTCCGTTCGACGTTCAGCTCCTCGGTGCCCTACGGATGCTGGCGGGCGACGTCGTGGAGATGGCGACCGGTGAAGGCAAGACACTCGCAGGCGCGATCGCCGCGGCGGGGTACGCCATCGCGGGGCGCAGCGTCCACGTCATCTCGGTCAACGACTACTTGGCGCGACGCGATGCGGAGTGGATGGGTCCGCTGTTCGAGGCGATGGGACTGACCGTCGGCTGGATCACCGCCGACTCGACTCCCGACGAGCGGCGGGAGGCCTACCACTGCGACGTGACGTACGCGTCGGTCAACGAGATCGGCTTCGACGTCTTGCGCGACCAGTTGGTCACCGACGTCGCCGACCTGGTGTCACCTGAGCCTGACGTCGCACTGATCGACGAGGCCGACTCGGTGCTCGTCGACGAAGCGCTGGTGCCGCTCGTGCTGGCAGGCACCACCCACCGCGAAACGCCGCGGTTGGAGATCATCAGGCTGGTCGGCGACATCACGACGGGGTCGGAGTCGGGTACCTACTACGAGACCGACGCCGACCGGCGCAACGTCCAGCTCACCGAAGCCGGGGCGACCAAGCTCGAGTCGGCGCTCGGCGGCATCGACCTGTACTCCGAGGAGCACGTTGGAACCACGCTGACCGAAGTCAACGTCGCGCTACACGCGCACGTGCTGCTTCAACGCGACGTGCACTACATCGTCCGAGACGACGCCGTGCATCTGATCAACTCCTCGCGTGGTCGGATCGCGTCGCTCCAGCGGTGGCCCGACGGGCTGCAGGCCGCGGTCGAGGCCAAGGAGGGCATCGAGACCACCGAGACGGGTGAGGTGCTCGACACCATCACCGTCCAGGCGCTGATCAACCGGTATCCCACGGTGTGTGGGATGACGGGCACCGCGTTGGCCGCAGGCGAGCAGCTGCGCAAGTTCTACAAGCTCGGCGTGTCCCCGATTCCGCCGAACACTCCGAACATCCGTGAGGACGAGACCGACCGGGTCTACATCACGGCGGCCGCCAAGTACGACGGCGTCGTCGAACACATCACGTCCGTCCACGAAACTGGGCAGCCCGTACTCGTCGGCACCCGCGACGTCGCGGAATCGGAGGAGCTTCACGAACGGCTCGTCAAGGCGGGCATTCCCGCCGTCGTGCTGAACGCCAAGAACGATGCCGAGGAGGCCACGGTGATCGCCGAGGCAGGCACGCTCGGCAAGGTCACGGTGTCCACTCAGATGGCCGGGCGCGGCACCGACATCAGACTCGGCGGCTCGGATGAGGCGGGCCACGACGAGGTTGCCGAACTCGGTGGTCTCCACGTCATCGGAACCGGTAGGCACCACACCGAGCGACTCGACAACCAACTTCGTGGGCGGGCCGGACGCCAGGGCGACCCAGGGACGTCGGTGTTCTTCTCCAGCTGGGAGGACGACGTCGTCGTCGCCCACCTGGAACCACAGAAGCTGCCGATGCAGACCGACGAGGACGGGCGCCTCACCAGCGACCGGGCCGCCACGCTGCTCGAACACGCCCAGCGGGTCGCGGAGGGCAAGCTGCTCGACGTGCACGCGAACACTTGGCGCTACAACCAACTCATCGCGCAGCAGCGCGGCATCATCTCCGAACGCCGCGAGCACTTGCTGCGCACCGCAACCGCCAGAGCGGAACTCGCCGAACTGTCGCCTGAGCGCTACGACGAACTGGTCGAGGAGGTGGGCGAGGACCGGCTCGAGAAGATCTGCCGACTGATCATGCTGTATCACCTGGACCGCGGCTGGGCCGACCACCAGGCCTACCTGTCCGACATCCGGGAGAGCATCCACCTGCGAGCGCTCGGCAGGCAGGATCCGCTCGACGAGTTCCACCGGATGGCGGTCGACGCGTTCGGGTCGCTCGCGGCCGACGCGATCGAGGCGGCGCAACAGACGTTCGAGACGGCGAACGTGCTCGAAGACGAGCCGGGACTGGACTTGTCGAAACTCGCCCGTCCGACTTCGACGTGGACGTACATGATTCACGACAATCCGCTGGACGACGATGCCATGGCGGCGCTCAGTCTGCCCGGAGTATTCCGATAGGTTTACCCCTATGGAGCCTGCGGGGGAAAGCAAGGCGCGGGAGGTGCCCGGCGATCGGGTGTTGACGGTGCCCAACGCGCTGAGCGTGGTGCGGCTGATCCTCGTCCCGGTCTTTCTCTATCTGCTGTTGGGTGTCCACGAATACGGCTGGGCAGTGGGCGTGCTCATGTTCAGCGGGTTCTCCGACTGGGCGGACGGCAAGATCGCCCGGCTGGTCGCCAACCAGTCGTCGCGGTTGGGAGCGCTGCTGGACCCGGCGGTCGACCGGATCTACATGGTGGCCGTCCCGATCGCCCTCGCGATCGCGGACATCGTGCCGTGGTGGATCGTGGTCATCCTGCTCGGGCGCGACGTGCTGCTTGCCGCGACGCTTCCGGTGTTGCGTAGCCGCGGCCTGACGGCGCTGCCGGTGTCGTACCTCGGCAAGGCCGCGACGTTCTCGCTCATGTCGGGGTTCCCCCTCGTCCTGCTCGGCCAGTGGGATGCGTTGTGGAGCCGCGTCATCCTGGCCTGCGGCTGGGCTTTCCTGATCTGGGGCATGGCGATGTACCTATGGTCTGCGGTGCTCTATCTGATTCAGGTGCAGTTGGTGGTGCGGCAGCTGCCGCGCGCGACGAGCGACCAGGGAACGCCTGGCCCGTGAGCGATGCGAACATCGGTCCAAAGAGCGACGACGAGCGCGCGCTCGGCGGCTACAGCCGGGAGGTCGGACGCAACGCCCACGAGGCGGACGCACCGACGCTGATCCCGGTGCCGTCGCTGCTGCGCTCGTTGCTGTCCGATCACCTCGACCCGGGCTACGCGGCGGCCGCCGAACGCCGCAAGGACGGCAAGCGGCGCAGCCGGGCGGCCGAGTTGACCTGGCAGCTCTGCGCAGGCTTGGCGGTTGCCACCGTCTTCGCGACCGCGGCCGCACAGGCCCAATCCGTCGCGCCGGCGACCAGGGACGCGCAGCAGGCCCTTTCGGCGCGCGTGCGGGCGGCCGACGTCGCCGCCCATGACTCGACGGCTCGGCGCGACGCGTTGACCGGACAGGTCGAGTCCGAGCGGCGTAGCAGGCTGGCGGGCGACGAGCGCGGCAGGCACCTGCTCGCGGACTTGGACGCGGCCGAGTCCGCGGCGTCCGCCACCTCGGTCATCGGGCCGGGTCTGACGGTTACCGTCACCGAACCCGCGGCGGCGGCGGACTTGAGCGACGTGTCCAAGCAGCGCGTCGAGGGCAGTCGGCAGATCATCCTCGACCGTGACCTGCAACTGACCGTCAACTCGCTGTGGGTCAGCGGCGCCGAGGCCGTCGCCGTCGGGGGAGTACGAATCGGACCCAACGTGACGATCCGGCAGGCAGGTGGCGGCATGCTGGTCGACAATCAACCCATCGCCAGTCCTTACGTGATCCTTGCCATCGGACCGCCGCACGCCATGCTCGACGTGTTCGACACCAGTCCCGCATTGCAGCGGCTCCGACTGCTGGAGACCTCCTACGGCGTTGGTGTCACCGTCAGCGAAGGCGAAGCCCTCGTGGTCCCGGCCAGTTCGGTCCGAGACGTCAACTTCGCCAAGAAGATTGGGCCGCCATGATCGGAATCATCGCCCTCGTCGTTGGAATCGTGCTCGGCCTGGTGTTCCATCCCGGTGTCCCGGAAGTCATTCAGCCGTACCTGCCGATCGCAGTCGTGGCCGCGCTCGACGCGGTGTTCGGCGGCCTCCGGGCCTATCTCGAGCGCATCTTCGACTCGAAGGTCTTCGTGATCTCCTTCGTGTTCAACGTGCTGGTGGCGGCCCTCATCGTCTATGTGGGAGACCAGCTGGGCGTCGGTACCCAGTTGTCCACCGCGATCATCGTCGTGCTCGGCATCCGCATCTTCGGCAACGCCGCCGCGCTGCGGCGCAGACTGTTCGGGGCGTGAGCATGACCGACTCGGACACCCCCAAGGGCCGGCACGAACTCGCCTCCAACGAATCGGTCCAACCGATCGGCGACCTTCAGCCCGCTGGCGTCGCAGGCGTAGCGCGCCGAGGACGATCCCAGCTCGCCTTCGGGGCGTTGGCGGTCGTGCTGTGCATCGTGCTCGGCATCGCGATCGTCACGCAGGTCCGCCAAACGGAGTCGGGCGATTCGTTGGAGAGCGCCCGCCCGGCGGACCTTCTGATACTGCTCGACTCCCTTCAGCAGCGCGAAGCGGCGCTCAACACCGAGGTCGCCGACCTACAACGCACGCTGACCGCGCTGCAGGCCTCGGGCAGCAGTGACCAGGCGGCGATCGAAAACGCGCGGTCCCGCCTCGCCGCGCTGTCGATCCTTATCGGGACGGTCGCAGCTACCGGTCCTGGCGTGACGCTGACCATCGACGACACAGCTCCCGGTGTGTCGGCCGAGACGATGCTCGACGTCATCAACGAGTTGCGCGCAGCGGGAGCCGAAGCCATGCAGGTCGGCTTCGGAGCCCCCCAGGGGAGTCAGGGGACGGTTCGGGTTGGGGTCGACACCTGGGTGGTTGGCGCGCCGGGAGCGTTGGTGATCGATGGGGTACCAATGAGTCCACCGTATTCGGTGCTCGCGATTGGCGATCCTGCGACGTTGGCCGCGGCGATGAACATTCCCGGCGGTGCGATGGACAGCATCGAGCGGGTCGGTGGGACGATGTCGGTTCAGCAGGCCGACGTCGTCAACGTGACCACCTTGCGGCAACCGAAACCGCGCCAATACGCTCAGCCAGTCAAATGACGGTATTCGTCCCTGCGACCGTCCCCGCCATCCATATCCCGCGCCGACAGACCCAAGGAGCCCCGTGAGCGAGATTCCGTCCGAGCTGAACTACACCCCGGACCACGAGTGGGTGAGACGCACCGGTGACAACACCGTGCGGGTAGGCATCACCGACTACGCACAGTCAGCGCTCGGTGACGTCGTGTTCGTCGAGTTGCCCGAAGTCGGGGCCGACGTGACCGCGGGCAGTGAGTTCGGAAATGTGGAGTCGACCAAGTCGCAGTCAGATCTCTACGCGCCGATCAGCGCGAAAGTCGTTGCGATCAATAGTGATCTGGCAGACTCACCGGAGCTGGTCAACTCCGATCCGTATGGTGCTGGCTGGCTAATCGACCTCGAGATCGGTGCCGAGACGTTGGAACAGGACCTTGCGGCTCTGCTCGATGCCGACGGCTACCGCGAGGTCGTCGAGGAATGACCATTACGGCGGTGGTGGACACACCGCCCGACGCCGCGCGGTACGGTCGTGGGGAGATGTATGCCCGTCGGCCATCGCGTCAGAGGGCCGACCCAAGATCGCCACAGCGGCCAGTGAGGAGCAGCGGGTGACGGATAACGACACCACTTCGGGAGCGGACCAAACGTCTGACGACGTTTCCGTGGAGACCACATCGGTCTTCCGCTCCGACTTCCTCAACGAACTCGACCCCGCCACGACGACCGGCAACGAGACTGCGGTTTCCGGCGTCGAAGGACTACCCGCGGGCTCGGCCCTGCTCGTAGTCAAGCGTGGTCCCAACGCGGGCTCCCGGTTCCTGCTCGACCAACCGAGAACCTCGGCAGGCCGACATCCCGACAGCGACATCTTCCTCGATGACGTCACGGTCAGCCGTCGGCACGCGGAGTTCCGGCTCGAGACCAGTGAGTTCCAGGTGGTCGACGTCGGCAGCCTCAACGGCACGTACGTGAACCGCGAGCCGGTGGACTCCGCGGTGTTGGCGAACGGTGACGAGGTGCAGATCGGCAAGTTCCGCCTGGTGTTCCTGACCGGTCCCAAGTCCGACGACGGCAGCCCGGGTAGCTAGCTCGCGATGAGCGCTTGCGCGAAGAGAACATGACCCAGCCCGACGGCCCCGCGTTCTCCGGGATGTCCATCGGTGCCGTGCTCGATCTGCTCAGGCCCGACTTCCCGGACGTCACCATCTCCAAGATCAGGTTCCTGGAGGCCGAGGGGCTGGTCACGCCCGAGCGCACGGCGTCAGGATACCGACGGTTCACCGCGTACGACTGTGCCCGGCTTCGTTTCGTCCTGACTGCGCAACGCGACCACTACCTTCCGTTGAAGGTCATCAAGTCCCAGCTGGATTCGCACCCCGACGGTGACCTGCCGGAGCAGCGGTCCGCATACGGGGTACCGCGACTGGTGCCGGTGAACGACGGGGACGACCTCCAGGGCGCCGCGGCCGTCGGGCCCGCTCAGGTGCGATTGAGCCGTGAGGACCTCTTGGCGCGCTCGGGCGTTGGCGTCGACGTGCTCAACGCCCTCGTCAAGGCAGGCATCATCAAGCCGGGACCCGGCGGATTCTTCGACGAGCATTCCGTGGTCACTGCACAGTGCGCGCAGGCGCTTGCCGAGTACGGCATCGAGCCGCGCCACCTGCGAGCGTTCCGATCCGCCGCCGACCGGCAGTCCGACCTGATCGCACAGATCGCGGGTCCCGTCGTGAAGGCGGGGAAGGCCGGCGCAAGGGATCGCGCCGATGACCTCGCCCGCGAGGTCGCGGCGCTGGCCATCACGTTGCACACGTCGCTGATCAAGTCCGCTGTGCGCGACGTTCTGGACCACTGAGGTCTAGACTCGCTTCGACGGGTTGACGGTGTGGAGGGCAGACACTGATGGGCGAGGTTCGCGTGGTGGGCATTCGCATTGAGCAGCCCCAGAACCAACCGGTCTTGTTGCTTCGCGAGTCCAACGGTGACCGGTATCTGCCGATTTGGATCGGACAGCCAGAGGCCAATGCAATCGCCCTGGAGCAGCAGGGCGTCGAGCCGGCTCGACCGCTCACCCATGATCTGATCCGAGATCTGATTGCCGCCCTTGGGCATTCGCTGAAAGAAGTCCGAATCGTCGACTTGCAGGAGGGCACTTTCTACGCGGACCTGGTGTTCGACCGCGACATCAAGGTGTCGGCGCGTCCGTCGGACTCGGTGGCAATCGCCATGCGCGTCGGGGTCCCGATCTACGTCGAAGAGGCCGTGCTGGCCGAGGCGGGATTGCTGATCCCCGACGAGAACGACGAAGAAGCCGCAGGCGCCGTTCGCGAGGACGAAGTGGAGAAGTTCAAGGAGTTCCTCGACAGCGTGTCGCCCGACGACTTCAAGGCCACCTGAGGCGGCATTTATCACGGATGCGTCTCAACTGCCGCATCGTGCTCGACACGCGGCGCAAGTTTCCGTCATCCGTCAATCGGGCAGCCATACTTTGAGGACCGCGCTGCTTTAGGGCAGTGTGGCCAAGACGAAAAGCGTATGCTCGACACATTCGAACTCGGGGGCAAACGCGCTGCAGGGGTTTTGCTGGTAGTGCAGCTGGAGTTCGATCGGCGAGAGGATGGACAGTGGGCGACACGCCACGTCAAGATCAGTTGGAGCTCTCTTCGGTCGACACGCCTCCTCAGGCCGCCGCCGTCGCTCCAAGCGAACCCGTGCAGGCCGCGCTGTTCCCCGATAACTCCGTGCCCGATGAGCTCGTCGGATACCGGGGGCCAAGTGCCTGCCAGATCGCAGGCATCACCTACCGGCAACTGGACTACTGGGCGCGCACTTCGCTGGTCGTGCCGTCCATCCGAGGGGCGGCCGGTTCTGGCAGCCAGCGGCTGTACTCGTTCAAGGACATCCTGGTCCTCAAGATCGTGAAAAGGCTGTTGGACACCGGCATCTCGTTGCACAACATCCGAGTGGCCGTCGACCACCTTCGCCAGCGCGGCGTCAAGGACCTGGCCAACATCACGCTGTTCTCCGACGGCACGACGGTCTATGAGTGCACGTCTGCCGAAGAGGTCGTCGACCTGCTACAGGGTGGCCAAGGTGTATTCGGCATCGCGGTCTCGGGCGCCATGCGGGAACTCACCGGCGCCATCGCAGACTTCCCAGGCGAGCGCGCCGACGGTGGCGAGTCCATCCCCACCCCCGAGGACGAATTGGCCTCCCGCCGCAAGCACCGCGACCGCAAGATCGGCTGAGAGCTCTACTCAGGACGCATGCCGGTCACCCTTCCCGGGTCGCTTCGCTCCTGCCCTCCGGTCACCCTTCCCGGGTCGCTTCGCTCCTGCCCTCCGGTAGACTCGGGCATTGCATCGCCCCTGCGCGGGAGAGTTTCGTGGCCGCCAGCCACGAACGCCGAAGGAGCAATACCTCTCCGTCAACCTCTCAGGCACCCAGGACCGCACGGGGCCACGATGCCTCTGGAAAGCGGTGAGTGCACAACTCGCCCGCCCATGGGGAAAGGCACTGGGTCACAGCCCGCAAAATGCCGAATCTCTCAGGCGCCCGGTACGGGTCGACGACAGAGGGGGAGGAACCGCTGGGTGGTTCTGCGCTCCTAGTCCGAGAGGTCCCCGTGTCCGGTACACATGCTGATCCACATTCTCGTTCGAATTCGATGGCCGGTCGTCACCAAGCCCGCTTCGCTGATCGGCACATCGGTCCCGACGCCGTCGCCGTCGCGACGATGCTCAAGGTGATCGGCGTCGACTCACTCGATGAACTTGCCGAAAAGGCCCTCCCCGCAGGCATCCTCGACACCTTGACCGTGGACGGTGTCGCACCCGGGCTCGACCGGCTGCCCGCGCCGGCGACGGAAGAGCACGCGCTGGCCGAACTGCGTGCCATGGCCGACAGCAACACCGTCGCCGTCTCCATGATCGGCCAGGGCTACTTCGACACGCTGACCCCGGCGGTGCTGCGCCGCAACATTCTGGAGAACCCAGCGTGGTACACGGCCTACACGCCATACCAGCCGGAGATCAGCCAGGGTCGACTCGAGGCGCTGTTGAACTTTCAGACCATGGTCGAAGACCTCACCGGGCTAGAGGTCGCCAATGCGTCCATGCTCGACGAGGGCACCGCGGCGGCAGAGGCGATGACGCTCATGCACCGCGCGGTCAAGGGTTCGGCCAACCGGCTGGCGGTCGACGTGGACGTGTACCGCCAGACTGCAGCCATCATCGAGACCCGCGCGAAGCCGCTCGGGATCGAGGTCGTCACCACCGAGCTCCGCAACGGTCTGCCCGACGGGGAGTTCTTTGGGGTCATCGTCCAGTTGCCTGGGGCCAGCGGCGCCTTGGTCGACTGGTCCGGGCTGGTCGCCGAAGCACACGACCGCGGCGCGCTCGTCGCCGTCGGCGCGGACCTGCTCGCCCTCTCACTCATCGCCCCGCCGGGAGAGTACGGTGCCGACGTAGCGTTCGGCAGCACCCAACGTTTCGGCGTGCCAATGGGATTCGGTGGACCGCACGCCGGCTACCTGGCAGTGCACACCAAGCATGCTCGCCAGCTGCCCGGCCGTCTCGTCGGGGTGTCGGTCGACTCCGACGGATCGACGGCATACCGACTCGCGCTGCAGACTCGGGAACAACACATCCGTCGGGACAAGGCGACCAGCAACATCTGTACCGCCCAGGTGCTACTGGCCGTGATGGCGTCCATGTACGCCAGTTATCACGGCGCGGACGGCCTGCGGGCCATCGGGCACCGCGTGCACGGCGACGCGCTCGCCGTCGCGATGGGGCTGACCGAAGTCGGGGTAGAGGTCGTGCACGACGCCTTCTTCGACACCGTGCTGGCCCGCGTGCCCGGTCGCGCCGAAGAGGTGCGCGCGGCGGCGAAGGCGCGGGGCATCAACATATGGCTGGTCGATGCCGACCACGTGTCCGTGTCGTGCGACGAGGCGACCACCGCGCATCACGTGGAGGAAGTGCTCGCCGCATTCGGTGCGACCCGAGGCGGGCATCACTGGTCCGGTCCCGAAATTGCCACTCGCACAACGGACTTTCTCACGCACCCGGCGTTCACGCGCTACCGCACCGAGACGGAGATGATGCGCTATCTTCGGTCGCTGTCCGACAAGGACATCGCCCTTGACCGCAGCATGATTCCACTGGGGTCTTGCACCATGAAGCTCAACGCCGCAGCGGAGATGGAACCGATCAGCTGGCCGGAGTTCGCTCGCCAGCATCCGTTCGCACCCGCATCGGACACCCCGGGCCTGCGCAAGTTGATTGCCGAGCTCGAAGCCTGGCTGACGCAGCTCACCGGATATGACGCGGTGTCGTTGCAGCCCAACGCGGGTTCTCAGGGTGAGTACGCAGGCCTGCTCGCGATTCAGGCCTATCACCTGAGCCGCGGCGATGCCCAGCGCAACATCTGCCTCATTCCATCCAGTGCGCATGGCACCAACGCCGCATCTGCGGCCCTTGCCGGTATGCGGGTCGTCGTCGTCGGATGCCGCGAGAACGGTGACGTCGACCTCGACGATCTGCGGGCCAAGGTGGCCGAACACGCGGATCACGTTGCAGCTTTGATGATTACCTATCCTTCGACGCACGGCGTCTACGAGCACGACGTGGCCGATATCTGTGCCGCCGTGCACGACGTCGGCGGCCAGGTGTACGTCGACGGCGCCAATCTGAACGCCTTGGTAGGGCTCGCGCGGCCTGGGAAGTTCGGCGGAGACGTCAGCCACCTCAACCTGCACAAGACCTTCTGCATCCCACACGGCGGCGGCGGACCAGGTGTCGGTCCGGTCGCGGTGCGCGATCACCTGGCCCCGTTCCTGCCAGGCCACCCGCTGGCCGACGAACTCGGCGACGACTACACCGTCTCGGCGGCTCCGTACGGTTCTGCGTCGATCCTGCCCATCACGTGGGCGTACATCAGGATGATGGGCGCACCTGGACTGCGGGCCGCGACGCTCACGGCGATGGCGTCGGCCAACTATGTCGCTCGCCGCCTCGACGAGTACTACCCGGTGCTCTACACGGGCGAACGCGGAATGGTCGCGCACGAATGCATCCTCGACCTCCGCGGTATCACCAAGAACACCGGCGTCACCGTCGACGACGTCGCGAAGAGATTGGCGGACTACGGATTCCACGCCCCGACCATGAGCTTCCCCGTCGCGGGCACCCTCATGGTCGAGCCGACTGAGAGTGAGAGCCTCGCCGAGGTCGACGCGTTTTGCGAGGCGATGATCGCCATCCGGGCCGAGATCGACGAGGTGGGTTCGGGCGCCTGGCCCGCCGACGACAATCCGCTACGCGCCGCGCCGCACACCGCTGAATGCCTTTTGGTCGAGGAGTGGACTCATCCGTACAGCCGGGAACGGGCCGCATATCCGTTGGGCAAGGGGTTCCGGCCCAAGGTGTGGCCGCCGGTGCGGCGCATCGACAGCGCATACGGCGATCGGAACCTGATGTGTTCCTGCCCGCCGGTGGAGGCGTTCGCCTAGCCTCGGGGCATGCTGGCGGCAAGCGTTCGGGACTGGCTCGAGGGGGGCCACTTCATCACGACGGGCGTCGGCTCGGTGTTCGTCCGGTCCCAGCCAGGCAGCGGGCCCACGATGTTGCTGCTGCACGGCTACCCGTCGAGTTCGTTCGACTACCGCATGGTGGTCCCGCACCTCGGCGAACGGGCCTGGGTCACGATGGACTTCCTTGGCTTCGGCCTATCCGGCAAACCGCGGCCGCACCGCTACTCGCTGCTCGAGCAGGCCGATCTGGTCCAGACCGTCGTCGCGGGGGAGACGTCGGGCCCAGTGCTGCTCATCGCACACGACATGGGGACGTCGGTAGCCACCGAGCTGCTCGCGCGAGACATCGAGGGGCGCTTGCCCTTTGATTTGCAACGCGCGGTGCTGACCAATGGAAGCGTCATCCTCGAACGCGCCAGCCTTCGGCCGATCCAGCACCTGCTTCGCGGTCCACTCGGGCCGCTCGCCGCCAGATTGGCCAATCGCAGGATGTTCATCAAGGGCTTCGCGGAGCTGTTCAGCTCCGGCCATCCGTTGTCCGACGAAGAGGCGACGGCACAATGGGAACTGTTGGAACACAACGGTGGCCATCGGATCGCACATCTGCTGATTTCTTACCTCGACGAGCGCGTGAAGTACGCCGAACGTTGGCACGGTGCCGTGCGGGACTGGACCAAGCCGCTCAGCTTGCTGTGGGCCCTCGATGATCCCGTGGCAACGCCGAACGTGCTCGACGGGCTAAGGTTGCTGCGGCCGGCTGCCGACGTGGTCGAGCTTCCAGGGGTGGGTCACTATCCGCAGGTCGAAGTACCCGAGGAGTTCACCGCACGGGCGCTCGCCCTGCTCAGTGGCTAGCCGACCACGGTGGCGAGGGCCGCGCCGAGTTCGGGGCCCGTCGAGGTGTTGAGATTCTGGTAGGTACCACCGGTCGACTGAGCTACGCCTTCCCAGGTGGCCCGGTCGGGGTCGGTACCGAAGTCGATGACGTTGACCGCAACGGGTTTGGCTTGAGCGAAGTTCTGTTTGATGAAGTCCTGAAGACCTGTGCCGTCGAGGCTCTGGTCGGTGTGCGGGCCCGCCGTGATGACGAGCACTGAATTCTCCTGGCCCTCACGGAAGTTCGCCACCGCATCGGTGTAGAGCGCGCGGAGCGTGGTGAACGACACCGCGCCGCCGTTGGACGCCTGCTGGTCGCTCAGGTTGGCGTTGAGCACGCTCGAGCGGGACTGCCCATTGACGAGATCACCGAGCGGACCGGTGGCCACCTCGGAGCGACCGGCGACGCCGTCGAACGTCCACAGGCCGACGACCGCGCTGGGCGGCAGCACCTGGAGGCGCGCGTTGAGCGCTGCCGTAACGTTGGCCACCCGCGACTTCCCGCCCTCGTTGGCGTTCATGGACTGGTCGAGCAGGATCGTCACTGCTGGATTCTGCACGGGTGCGCTCACGGCGTTGGCGAGCGTCGCCCGGACGCCCTTGTCGCCCACCGAGAGCGGCGGCGTGGACAGCGCGCTGAACTCGGTCACGTCGCTCTTGGGCATCGCTGCGCCGTCGACTCGGAAGCCGGCCTTGGACAGTTCGGCCAGGGCTTCGGGTTTGTGCAGGAAACGCTCGAACTCGCTTGCCGCAGTAACCTGCTCCTGCTCGAGCCAATCGCCGGACAGCAGCACGGTCGGGTAGTCAGCCAGGGCAGGCGGCCCCGAAGGCAGCCACGCCGCCAGCTTGCTCTTGGCATCCGGCATGGAAGCGGCCCTCTGGTAGATCTGTTGTTCGGTGGCAACGACCGCATGAACCGGGGCGGCGGCCGGAGCGCCGTCCGTCAACAAGGCGTCGAATGCCGTCGACTGCTTGGTGTCGGCCAGTTTGGGCTGTCCGGACATCAGCGTCGAGATGGCGCCAGCGCCGGCGGTGGCAGGCGCACCGGCCGGGGCGGCAGCGGCGGCGACGGCCTCGGCGGCGAGGTACGTGGCGTCGCTGCCGTCGATCAGCGGCAGGGCCAGCCGCAGCGGCCCCCAGCCCGGCAACTTGAGTCCGTCCAAGGCAGCGGGATTGGTCTGCAAGGCCGGCAGGTTGGCCCAACCCTGTTGGGCGAGCGCGCTCTTCAATTCCGGACGCATCGCGAGCATTACCGGCGAGGTGACCAGGGAGCGGCTGGTAGTGATGGTCTTTGGGCTGGTCGCCGCTTCCACCCGGGCGGCTGAGATCGAACTACCTGGGATCCACAGCGCGGGTTGCTCACCGAGTTCGGCAGGCCACTTTCCGGAGAATCCGTCGACCACCTGATCCGAACCGGCGGACTGGACGCCGACCTTCACGCATTTGTCACCGACCGGGGTGGCGGTCTTGTTGTACTGGTCTGCGAACGTCCGAATCTGGTCCGCTATCGACGGGTCGGCAATGACGGCGACGGCGACGTCGCCGGAGACGCAGCGCGCGGCCGCGGCTTCAGACCTGCTGGACAACGCGTCACCGAAGAAGCGCCACAGGATGAACGCGCCGACGACCACGACGACCGCGGCGAGCGCGCCGATGACGCCTTTGCTGACACCGCGCCGTCCAGCAGCGACCGCGCGATGGCTGCCGGTCCAATCGCCGCCCTCCCATTCGCCGCCATGCGCCGGGCCCGTCGAAGGTGGACGGGGTGGCGGGGTGGACGTCGCGAAGGACCGCGTCGCCTGTTCGGGCTCGTCGTATCCAAGGTCGTCGTCGTGCGTCCAGTAGTCGGACGCGGGGTAGTCCTGATCCTGGTAGCCCGCGTCCTGGTAGCCCGTGTCGCCGTATCCGGCGTCCTGGTAGCCCGTGTCGTCGTATCCGGCGTCCTGGTAACCCCGAGCGCCGTGACCCGCTCCGTACCCCTGCCTGCCGTATTCGTCGTAGCCCGGCCGCGCTTCGGGCTCCAGTTCCGGCCTGGTGAATTGGGTGGTCTGGTAGTCATCGGAATAGTCGTCGTCGTAGTCATCACCCGGATCGGGCTGCTCGCCCGACGGGTCGCCGGGATCGGGAACGCTGTGCCTACCCATCCCTAACCTCTGTGCTCGCTACGCGACGTGGACCTCGCCCACGTGTTTCCACCTCTGCCACCCGGTGCTGCCGCCGAAGTCTAGCCACCGGCAAGCTGGCGAGCCTTGAACTCGCGGCGGCGCCGGTGCAGGATCGGCTCGGTGTAACCGTTCGGCTGCTGGGTGCCGGACAGGATCAACTCCTGGGCGGCCGCGAAGGCGATGCTGGCGTCCGGATCGGGCGCCATCGGCAGGTACGTGGGATCCTTCGCGTTCTGTTCGTCGACGACCGCCGCCATCCGCCGCAGGCTTCCCTTGACGTCGGCTTCGGTGATGACCCCGTGGCGCAGCCAGTTCGCGAGCAGCTGACTCGAAATACGAAGCGTGGCACGGTCTTCCATCAAGGCCACATCGTGAATGTCGGGCACCTTGGAGCAACCGACGCCCGCGTCGATCCAGCGCACCACGTAGCCGAGGATCGACTGGCAGTTGTTGTCGACTTCCTCGCGGATCTCCTCTGGCGCCCACGCAAGCTCCTTGGCCAACGGGATCGTCAGCAATTCCTCGATCGTGGTGCGCTTCTTGCCTGCGAGCTCCTTCTGCACCTCGAACACGTCGACCTGGTGGTAGTGCATCGCGTGCAGCGTCGCACCGGTGGGCGAGGGCACCCACGCGGTCGTCGCACCCGCCTTGGGCTGTTCGATCTTCTGCTCGACCATGTCGGCCATCAGCTCGGTCATGGCCCACATCCCCTTGCCGATCTGCGCCTTTCCGGAGAGTCCGGTGGCCAGGCCTGCGTCGACGTTGGCATCCTCGTAGGCCCTGATCCAGGGCTGGCTCTTCATCGTGCCCTTGCGGACCATCGGCCCTGCCTCCATCGAGGTGTGGATCTCGTCGCCCGTTCTATCGAGGAATCCGGTGTTGATGAAGACGACGCGATCAGCGGCCGCCTTGATGCACGCCGTCAGGTTCAGCGTGGTGCGGCGCTCTTCGTCCATGATGCCAACCTTGAGCGTGGCCTGCGGCAGGCCCAGCACGTCCTCGACCCGGCTGAAGAGCTCGCTAGTGAACGCGACCTCGTCGGGCCCGTGCATCTTGGGCTTGACGATGTACACCGAGCCCGTGCGGCTGTTGAGCAGCGGACCGTTCTGGTCGTCGGCCTTGAGGCCGTGCATCGCGATGAGGCCGGTGAACAGCGCGTCCTGGATACCCTCGGGCACCTCGGTGCCTTCCTCGCCGTCCCCGCCCACGATGATCGCGTCGTTGGTCATCAGGTGCCCGACGTTGCGCACGAACAGCAGGCTGCGCCCTGGCAGGGTCAACTCGCCGCCGTCCGGCGTGGTGAAGATGCGGTCTTCGTTGAGCACCCGGGTGAACGTCTTGTCGCCCTTGGTGACCTGTTCGGTCAGGTCGCCGCGGTTCAGACCGAGCCAGTTCCGGTATCCGAGCACCTTGTCGTCGGCGTCGACGGCGGCCACGGAGTCCTCGAAGTCCATGATCGTGGTGATCGCGGATTCCAGCACGACGTCCTTGATCCCGGCCTTGTCGGTGGAACCGACTGGAGCCTCCGGGTCGACGAGGATTTCGATGTGCAGGCCGTTGTTGACGAGAAGCACGGACCAGGCGGGTGAACCGAGTGTCCCGGTGTAGCCGACGAACTTCTCCGGGCTGGCCAGCGCGACGGACTGCCCGTCGCTCGTCGCGACCTCCAGCTGGCCGTCGGCGACGCTCAGTCCGGTCGCGTCGGCCCAGGAGCCGCTGGCCAGGGGCACCACCCCGTCGAGGAATTCGCGGGCGTAGGCGATGACCTTGTCGCCACGGACCCTGTTGTAACTGGTGCCCTTCTCCGCGCCGTCGTCCTCGGGGATCACGTCGGTGCCGTACAGCGCGTCGTACAACGAGCCCCAGCGTGCGTTGGAGGCATTGAGCGCGAAGCGCGCGTTCAGGATGGGCACCACGAGCTGCGGCCCCGCGGTGCTGGTGATCTCGGTGTCCACGCCCGAGGTGGTGATCGTGAAGGCGGCGGGCTCGGGCTGCAGGTACCCGATCTCGTGGAGGAACCGCTCGTAGGCCTCGATGTCGAGGGGTTCGATTACACGCTGGCGGTGCCACTTGTCGAGCTGGGCCTGCAGGTCGTCGCGGCGGGCCAACAGGTCGTGATTCTTCGGCGCGAGGTCGGTGACGACCTTGTCGACGCCCGCCCAGAAGCTGTCCGGGTCAAGACCCGTGCCCGGCAGGGCCTCGTTGTTGACGAAGTCGTACAGCACGCGGGCCACCCGCAGGTTCCCGGCTGTCACTCGATCGGTCATGGTTTCCTCTCTGAAGCGTCGGTCAAGCTTACCCGCGAGTAACTGCAGCTAACTGCTTTGTACCCGGGGTGAGTAGCCCGTCACACCCTTGTTAGCCGGCCAGGTCGTCCGGGTCGTCCGGGACCGCCAGCAGGTTTCGGCACCGATTGAGCAGTTCAGCGCGGATCCCGGCTGCCCGCTCCGACAGGTTGGCCTGCCGACGGGTGTACTCCGCGCGGCCCGATGCCGTCTCGATCGCCACGGCGTCATATCCGTAGTCGCGAAGGTCATAGGGGCTGGCGCGCATGTCGAGCTCGCGTGCCGCATACGCCAGCTCCAGCGCGTCCATCAGAAGGTCGGAGTCCACCAGCGGCAGCAGCTTGCCTGCGAATTTGTACAAGTCCATCGTGGCGTGAAGGCACCCGGGCTGCTCACTGGCGACCTGAGCCTGTCTGGTCAGCGGCACGTCGTTGCGCGGTCGTGCCGGCTCGGTGAAGAACCGATACGCGTCGAAATGCGTACAGCGCAGCGGCAGCGTTTCGACCACGGCGTCCGTGCCCGAGCCGCCAAGCCGAAGCGGAACGGCGTCGTGCCGCACTTCCTTCGTCTTGTAGACCATCGCCCACTCGTGGAGCCCGAAGCAGGCGAGGGCGGGGGAGCGACTGGCTGTGGCCGCCATGAGCTGCTCGACGTATTGGATGGTTTCGCGTCGTCGCGCGACCTGGTGTCGATCCACGGTTACGCCCAAAGCCGTTGCGCAGTAACCCTTCAGCTTCGAATACTCGCGTGCTTCCGGTCCTGCCAGGACGACGCCGAAGCCCGGGTGCCACCGCCGAAGCTGGCGCGGCTTGAGGTTGTAGTACGTGAACAAGAAGTCGAGTATCGGGTTCGCTTGGCCGGCCGCGCGTGCACGCAGGTATGGGCCGACCAACGTATCGAGGCGACCCTCGTGGGTGGCTCGCCGCCGCATCCAGTCCTGCTGCGCAAGAACGGCTTTCTCGGACACGCTGACCGCTAGACCCGATGAGTTCCGTCACGCACGGTACCGACCAGGTCCTCCACGAGGTCCTCCAGCGCCACCACCGCAGTGACGACGTCGTCGGTGGTGACCAGGGCGAGATGGCTGTTGTTGAGCACCAGACTGGACAACGCGTCCGGCAGGGGCAATGAGGCAGCCACCGACGGCAGGGGCCGCACCATCGACGCGTCGAGTACCGCATCGGTGTCGTCGACGAGCGGCAGCACGTCTTTGATGTGCACGTAGCCGGTGATCCGCCCGGCGGGGTCGACGACCGGAAAGCGGGAGTAGCCCGTCTCGGCGAGCGCCCGCTGGATGGCTGCCACGGTCGGACCCTGGCCGTCGGCGGCGGCGGGGACCGCGTGGATCTCCTTGACGGGCACGGCGACGTCCGCCACGACGCGGTTGCGGATCTGCAGCGCCCGCGACAGCCGGGTGTGTTCCTCGGGGTCGAGTAAGCCCTCGGACAGTGACTCGGCGATCATCTCGGACAACTCGATGGTCGACACGGTGTTCTCCAGCTCGTTCTTGGCTTCCACGCCGATCATGCGCAGCACCAGCTTGGCGCAGAGATCATAGAAGGCGATGAACGGCCGCGCGATCCGGATCCAGAGCAGGTACGGCGGAACGAGCAGCATTGCAGCCGACTCCGGTCCGGCAATGGCGATGTTCTTCGGGACCATCTCGCCGAGCAACACGTGCAGCACCACGACGATCGAGATCGCGACGAGGAACGACACCGTGTGAAGCACGGCATCCGAGACACCCAACAGGTCGAACGGTGTCTCCAGCAGATGAGCTACCGCAGGTTCGCCGACGCGGCCCAGCAGAATCGAGCACACGGTGATGCCGAGCTGCGCGCCGGCAAGCATCAGCGAGAGGTTCTGCCCGGCCTGGATAACGGCGATGGCGCTGCGCTTGCCCTGTTCGGCGAGCGCTTCGAGCCGGTCGCGGCGCGCGGAGATCAACGCGAACTCCGCGGCGACGAAGAACGCGTTGGTGGCCAGCAACAGCACAGTGAGCAGCACCCCGAACAGATCACCCATCCGTGGCCTCCTCTTGCGGAGGGAGCCTGACCAGCTTGATCAGGTCGATGCGGCGGCCGTCCATCCGCTCGACGCTGGCCTCCCACCGCACCGGTTGATCGAGCGCCTTGTCGGGGTCGAACTGGGTCAACGTCACCGACTCACCCTCGACCGGAATGTGGCCGAGTTCCTGAAGGACGAGGCCACCGATGGTCTCGTACTCACCCTCGTGCGGCCGGAAGGGGGTTTCCGTGTCGACCTCGTCGATGCGCATCAATCCCGACACCTGCCAGCCGTTGCGCATCTCGACGACGTCAGGTGTCTCGTCGTCGTGCTCGTCGCGAACGTCGCCGACGATCTCCTCGATGAGGTCCTCGACGGTCACCATGCCCGCCGTTCCGCCGTACTCGTCGACGACCATCGCGGTCTGCAGCCCGCTCGCTCGCAGCTGCGTCATCACGGCGTCACCATCCAGGGTGGACGGCACCGTGGGGGCCGGTCGGACCAGGCTCGAGAGCCTGGTGTGCGGCCGCTCGGTTCGCATCACCTCGAAAACCTGTTTGACGTGCACGATTCCGATGGTCTCGTCGAGGTCTCCTTCAACGATCGGAAACCGGGAGTAGCCGGTTTCCATCGCCTTGGCCACCAGGTCGGCGACGGTGTCGTCGGACTGCAGCACCTCGATCTTCGAACGGGGCGTCATCAACTCCTCGGCGGTCCGGGTGCCGAACCGCAACGAACGGTCGACCAGAATGGCCGTCGCGAGGTCGAGCGAGCCACTCCTGGCAGAATTTCTCACCAACGAGACGAGCTCCTGCGGCGAGCGCGCCGACCGCAACTCTTCGGCCGGTTCGATGCCCAGTCGACGCAGAATCCAGTTGGCGGTGCCGTTGGTCATCTTGATCAACGGAGTGGTGACCAGCGAAAACAACAACTGTGGCCCTGCCACGACGCGCGCCGTCGCCAGCGGCTTCGCGACGGCGAGGTACTGCGCGACGAGTTCACCGAACACCATCGACACCGAGGTGGCGATCAGCAGCGCCGCGGCCAGCGCGAGGCCGTCGGCGAGCCCCGTGCTTAGGGATAGCGCGACGAAGGCGGGCCTCAGCAGTTGAGCCAGCAACGGCTCGGCGAGATAGCCGGTGATCAGAGTGGTGATCGAGATGCCTACCTGGGCGCCCGACAGCTGAAATGACAGCGTCTTGTGTGCACGCTGCACGAGCTTGTCGCGGGGTCCGCCGGTGCGGGCATTCGCGTCGACGGTGCTGCGCTCGAGTGCGGTCAGCGAGAACTCGGCGGCGACGAATATTGCGGTACCTACGGTGAGCAGCACGAACGCCAGCAGGCTCAGCAGGGTGACAGTGAGACTCATCCAGTCTCCGCGGCGAAGGCGCCGGGCACTTGGCCCGGCGAACTACTGGATGGCTCGGCGTCGTCCGGTTCGGATGCGGGGGCCGTCACGGGCACCAGCGGCACGTGCTCCCTCTCCTTGGCCGACGTCATGAACGCACCATGTTAGCGGTCCCGGGGGGTGTCGGTTGACTTACCAACCGCCAGGCAGCGGATGGCCTTCGGCGAATCCGGCCGCCGACTGGACACCGAGCACCACGCGTTCGTGCAGCTCGGGCAACGTCGCGGCGCCGACGTAGGTGCAGGTGCTCCGGACACCGGAGGTGATGTGGTCGAGTAGGTCCTCGACCCCGCCGCGGGCCGGATCCATGCCCATTCGCGAGCTCGAGATGCCTTCCTCGAACAACGCCTTGCGCGCACGGTCGAACGGACTGTCCGCCGCGGTTCTGGCGGCCACCGCCCGCTTGGACGCCATCCCGTAGCTCTCCTTGTACAGCTGATTCTCCCGGTCGTACATCAGGTCGCCCGGCGACTCGTAGGTGCCTGCGAACCACGATCCGATCATGACGTTTGCGGCCCCGGCGGCCAATGCCAGCGCGACGTCCCTCGGATGCCGAACGCCGCCGTCGGCCCAGACGTGGCCGCCGAGTTGCCTTGCCGCATCGGCGCATTCGACGACCGCGGAGAACTGTGGCCGTCCAACCCCGGTCATCATCCTGGTGGTGCACATCGCACCAGGTCCGACGCCCACCTTCACGATCGACGCTCCTGCGCTGATGAGGTCCCTCGTCCCTTCGGGCGACACCACGTTGCCCGCGGCCAACGGCAGCCCGAGGTCGAGCGACGACACCGACTTGATCGCGTCGAGCATCTTGAGCTGATGGCCATGGGCGGTGTCGATGACCAGAAGGTCGGCACCGGCCTCGGCCAGCGCGCGAGCCTTCGCCGCCACGTCGCCGTTGATACCCACCGCCGCCGCGATCCGCAGCCGGCCCTTCGCGTCCACTGCGGGCGTGTAGATGCCCGCACGAACCGCGCCCGTACGGGTCAGCACGCCGGCCAAGCTTCCGTCGGCGTGGGTCATCACCGCCGCGCCAACGGCGTCGTGCTCCAGCAGGTCGAACACCTTGCGTGGATCGGTCCCGACCGGCGCCGCGACGAAGTCGAAAACGGCCACGTCCCGTACCCGCGCGAAGCGATCCACCCCCGCGCAGGACTGCTCGGTGACCACCCCGATCGGGCGGTCCTCGAAGACGACCACCGCCGCGCCGTGTGCGCGCTTGTGGATCAATGCCATCGCATCCGAGACCGAGTCGTCTGGCGCAAGGATCACCGGGGTGTCGACCACCAGATCGCGACTCTTGACGAAGTCGACCGTCTGCTTCACCGCTGTGATCGGAAGATCTTGCGGCAGCACGACGATGCCGCCGCGCCGGGCGATCGTCTCGGCCATCCGCCGACCCGCCACCGCCGTCATGTTGGCGACCACCACGGGGATGGTGGTGCCCGAGCCGTCGACCGTCGACAGGTCGACGTCGAAGCGCGACGTGATGTCGGATCGCCCGGGAACGATGAAGACGTCGTTGTACGTCAGATCGTACGGCGGGGTGTGATCGTGGAGGAACTGCATGCCTAGACCGGCGATTCGCTGCGGTCGCCGCTCCACTGGGTGTGGAACTTCTTGCTCGGATCCGCGTCGATGCGCCCATACGTGTGCGCACCGAAGAAGTCCCTTAGCCCTTGAGTGAGCGCCGCGGGCAGCCGCTCGGTGCGCAACGCGTCGTAATAGGACAGCGCCGAGGAGAAGCCGGGGATCGGAATGCCCAGTTCGGTCGCGGTCACCACGACCCGGCGCCAGCTGTCGATCGCCGCCTCGATGGCGTCGCGGAAGTACGGCGCGACCAGCAGCGTCGCGAGCTCGGGCTCTGCGTCGAAGGCCTCCTTGATCCGGTTGAGGAACTTGGCCCTGATGATGCAGCCCCCGCGCCAGATGGTCGCCATGTCACCGGGCGTGATGCCCCAGTCGTACTCCTTGCTACCGGCCTGAATCTGGTTGAAGCCCTGGGCGTAAGCCACGATCTTGGAGGCGTACAGCGCCTTGGACACGTCGTCGGTGAACTTCTCGGCGTCGGACGGCTTGTCACCGAGCACGCCGGAAGCCAGGCCGGTGGTGGCCTTGCGCTGGGTCACCGAACCGGACAGGGCCCTGGCGAAGACCGCCTCTGCGATACCCGTCACCGGCACGCCGAGGTCGAGTGCGGACTTGACCGTCCAGCGCCCGGTGCCCTTCTGCTCGGCCTCGTCGAGGATCACGTCGACCAGTGGCTTACCGGTCTTGGCGTCGGTCTGACGCAGCACCTCGGCGGTGATCTCGATGAGGTAGCTGTCGAGGTCGCCCTTGTTCCATTCGGCGAACACGTCCGCGATCTCGGGAGCGGTCTTGCCGAGCCCGTCGCGAAGCAGTTGATAGGCCTCGCCGATCAGCTGCATGTCGGAGTACTCGATGCCGTTGTGCACCATCTTGACGAAGTGGCCCGAACCGTCGGGACCGATGTGGGTGCAGCACGGAACCCCGTCGACGTGCGCGGAGATCTCTTCGAGCAGCGGCCCCAGCGACTTGTAGGACTCGGCGGGACCGCCCGGCATGATCGACGGGCCGTTGAGCGCACCCTCCTCGCCGCCTGAGATGCCTGCGCCGACGAAGTGCAGACCGCGTTCCCGGATCGCCTTCTCGCGGCGGATGGTGTCGGTGTAGAGGGAATTGCCGCCATCGATGATGATGTCGCCTTCCTCCATCGCGTCGGCGAGCTCGTTGATGACGGCGTCGGTGGGGTCGCCCGCCTTGACCATGATGAGCACCCGACGTGGCTTCTCAAGGGCAGCAAGGAATTCCGGAATGGTCTCGCTGCGCACGAACTTGCCCTCGGAACCGTGGGCCTCCAGCAGCGCGTCGGTCTTGGCGACCGAGCGGTTGTGCAGCGCGACGGTGTAGCCGTGATGCGCGAAGTTCCGCGCGATGTTGGAGCCCATGACGGCCAGGCCGGTGACGCCGATTTGGGCGGTGCCGACAGGGGTTTCAGACGAGCTCATGGAGGACCTTTCGGTTTGGTTGTGGCAGTTGGTCTTTGGTGACGTGGACTTTGCACAGCGCTATCTGGTGAACAACCGCTGGAGTTCGGTCAGCCACGGTACCGCGAGCGCGACGGTTGGCACGAGGAGGACGGCGGCCGCAGTGAGGTAGGCGGTTGTCGCCAGCATCCGGCTGTTGGGGCGGCCGCCAAGGCGGCGCACCCGCAATACCGTGGTCGGGCCGCCTGCAGCCAGCGCACCCGAGGGGGTGTGGCCGGAGGCGCATGCGACCAGCGCGCGCGCCAGGGGAGTGGGACCGGCGGTGCGCACGGCGGCGTCGTCGGCGAGCAATTCGATCAGCAGGCGGACGGCATCGAGCGCGTTGCCGCTGCGGACGAAGCGGGGGAACGCGGCGTGCACTGCCGTGAACATCTCCAGGACCAGATCGTGGCGGGCGCGCAGGTGAGCGCGCTCGTGGCTGAGGATGGCGGACATCTCCCCGTCGGACAGCGCGGTCAACGTGCCCTCACTGACCACGACGCGACTGCGCACCCCTGGCAGGCAGTAGGCCAGCGGCTGAGGAACGTCGAGAATGCGCAGGCCGCTGGCCCGCGGAGCCGAATCATGCGAGATTCCAAGCAGATCGACGAGCATGCGGTGGTGAGCGCGGCGACGTCGGGTGGCGATCGCCACCTGAACGACTGCGACCGCGAGGCGAACCCCAACGACGAGCGTGAGGGCGAAGGCCGCCACGTAGAGCGTCCACAACGGCCAACCCAACACGTCGAGTTCGCTGGTCACCGTCGCGGTCGGACGGCCATCGGGCCCCGGCGCGAAGAGTCGGCTGGCGATCGCGATGCCCGCACTGAACGCAGAGAGCACCCCGGCCAGTGCGATCGACTGCCACAGGACGATGGCGGCACGCGGGGCGCGCAATGGCCACGACGCTCTGGCCAGCATGGCCGGTACCGGCCCAACGAGTATCAGCGCGACGATGGTGAAGGCCAGCGCGGACACACTGTCAGTCTCCCTCAGCCAGTGCCCTGATCGCTAGCCAACGGGCCACTGCGATGTTTGGCCTCGAGTTCGGCGAGCGCACGGCGCAGTGCCGCGGCCTCGTCCGCGCCGACCCGCTCGACGAAGTGGACCAGCGCCGCCTCGCGACTTGGGGAGTCGGAGACCTGGTCAAGCGCGTCCACCATCAGACCCGCGACGAGTTCATCGCGGCCGTGGGTGGGGGCGTAACGGTGGGCCCGATCATCGCGGTGCTGGACGACCAGGTTCTTCTTGGCCAGCCGCTGCAGGACGGTCATGATCGTCGTGTAGGCCAAGTCACGCCGCGCCGAAAGGGCCTCGTGCACTTGGCGCACGGTCTGCGGCTCACGCGAGGCCCACAGGTGGTCCATCACCTCGCGTTCGAGTTCCCCGAGTCGCGTCAATTTGGCCCTCGTCCTATTAACAGACATGTCCGTTCACACTCCTGAGCAATGGATTCAGAGTACTACGCGCTTACTACCGTGTGTCGTATCCAAACTGGGTGTGCGTTTCCGCCAATCGAGCACAGCCGTCACTCGCCGGTCAACCCCGTTTCTCACCACGCTGTGAGTCCAGTCACAAGGGCTTTCGCCGAATGTGAGCCACACTATAGTAAGGCTAACCTAACTTGGAGGCGCTCTCATGACCGTGGTCGTCGCCGACCCATTGATCTCGCGCATGGCGATCAGCCGCACGCTGCCTTTGCACGAGTCGAGCCGGCGACTGCGCGACCTCTATCCGGAATGCCCCCGCGTGTACGGCGTGGCGGTGATCGGCGACCTGACCCGACGCAGGTGGTGGCCGCTCGTCGAGGTGCTCACAACCGACCGCCTTCGGGTGATGTTCGACGCCGCCGCGGCCGAGACCGACAGCCGCATGGCAGTCGCCCAACAACTGGCCGCCACGCTGTCACACGTGGTCATCGGCCGGGTCCTGCCATTGCTGGCCCTCGAAGGCCGGGCATGGGACACGGGCCTGGAAAACCTGTGGGTACACGTCGACTCCGAAGGGGCGATCGACTGGGTTGGCGTCGCCGACCCAACGCTGCGGGTGCTGCAGGAGGATCCGTACTTCAGTGGCCACCCGGGATTGCGCAGGCGCCATCCCGCCAGGGATCGCACCGTCGCGCTTCCGAGCGAGGCAGCCTTGACGACATGGGTCGCCCATCGCAGCCATCGCGCGCTCCGGCCGCTGTTCGAGAAGCTCTGCGAGGTCAGCGAATGCGCCATGGCGGTGTCCGCCATGTGGCACACCGCGGGCAGCGCGGTCGTCGGCGCGGCCACCCAGGTGCCACTTCTGGCGGGGTCGAGCGAACTGGCCAGCATGCGTCGGGCGCAAGCGGTGCTCGATGCACTCGTCGGCTTCGGTGCGCCCGTGCGCGGACAATCGCGAACCGGTCGAAGTAAGGCCTTAATACATTAGGGCAGCCTTGCCTATGCTTACGGCACGAGATGTGACGAGGTTCCAGCCACATCGTCGAGAAACTACCGGACCGCACCGGAGTCCTGAGGGCTGCAGAGACTCCCGGTCCTCTCGAGTCGGGCCCCGCACACCAGTGCGGGGCCCGACCGCATTTCTAGGGTGCGATTTCTAAGTGCGACGTCAGCGTGTAGACACTGATTCGTGACTTCTGTGCCACCGGGCCTCGGCTCCGGCTTCGACAATGAACTCGGGCTGACCTTCCTCGAGGTCACCCCCGACAGCGCCACGGCGCAGCTGACCATCACCGACAAGCTGCTCCAGCCACACGGCATCGTGCACGGCGGCGTGTACTGCTCGATCGTCGAGAGCGTCGCCAGCACCTCGGCGGGGGTATGGCTAGAGGCCAACGGCGGCGGCTCCAAGGTCGTCGGGGTGAACAACAACACCGACTTCCTCCGGGCGATCACCGCGGGCATGGTCACCGCGGTCTCCACCCCGATCCACCGCGGCAGACGTCAACAGCTGTGGCTCGTCGAAATCACCGACACCAACGACAAGATGGTGGCGCGCGGTCAGGTGCGGCTGCAGAACCTCCCCCCGGAGGCCTAGCCGGAGGGCCCCGAGAGGGGCCGCTCGCATGTGTGCTGCTGACTGCCGCTTCGCGTGGCAGGATCGCGCACTATGCGCTTGACCCCGCATGAGCAGGATCGCCTGCTCATCTCGTACGCGGCCCAACTCGCTCGTCGCCGTCAGGCGCGTGGGTTGCGGCTGAACCATCCAGAAGCGGTCGTGGTGATCACCGATCACTTGCTCGAAGGAGCACGTGACGGCCGCACCGTCGCCGAGCTGATGAACAGCGGGCGCGAGGTGCTCAGTCGCGCAGAGGTGATGGAGGGCGTGCCCGAAATGCTCAACGACGTCCAGGTCGAGGCCACCTTCCCGGACGGCACCAAGCTGGTCACCGTCCACCACCCGATCCCGTGAAGGTGGCGATGAGCGCTTGCGCGAAGAGCAGAGGGGGCAGACAGTGATCCCAGGAGAGGTCGTCTACGGCGAGGGCGACGTAGTGATCAACGAAGGCGCCGAACGCCTCGAGATGAACGTCGTCAACAACGGCGACCGGCCCGTCCAGGTGGGCAGCCACGTCCATCTGCCACAGGCCAACGCGGCCTTGGAATTCGATCGTGCAGCCGCGCACGGACACCGACTCGACATTCCGGCGGGCACCGCGGTGCGTTTCGAACCCGGAGTCGCCCAGCACGTTTCGCTCGTTCCGCTCGGCGGCACCCGTGAGGTCTACGGGCTGTCGCTCACCCCGCCAGGAAAGTTGGACGACAAGTGAGTGAGCTGTCCCGTGCGCGTTACGCGGCGCTGTTCGGGCCCACCACGGGCGATCGGATCCGGCTCGCCGACACCGACCTCTTCATCGAGATCACCGAGGACCGCAGCGGCGGACCGGGACTGGCGGGTAACGAGGCCGTCTTCGGCGGTGGCAAGGTGCTGCGCGAGTCGATGGGCCAGTCCCGGGCGACCCGCGCCGACGGCGCGCCGGACACCGTCATCACCGGCGTGGTGATTATCGACCACTGGGGAATCATCAAGGCCGACCTCGGCGTTCGCGACGGCCGCATCACCGCCATCGGCAAGGCGGGCAACCCGGACATCCTGTCGGGCGTCCACCCCGATCTGGTCGTGGGACCCTCCACCGAGATCATCGCGGGCAACGGGCGCATCCTCACCGCGGGCGCCATCGACTGCCACGTCCACCTGATCTGTCCACAGATCATGGAGGAGGCGCTCGGCGGCG
>JAOPVI010000305.1 GCA_025966225.1 Mycobacterium sp.
TGGTCGACGATGATCGGGACTGCGACCGTACAACGGAGACCCATCTCCCAAAGCCGTCGGGCAATGGAGCCAGGAGCGTTGCGCAACTCCGCGCTGTCCAGGCGTGCGGGCCGGCCAGTCTGCAAGACCCGCGTCGCGATGTTATTGCCTTCCAGTGTGTGGCGCTCGCCGACGACCGGTTTGCTCTGCATCCCCGGCTCGAGATGCGACAGGGCGAGCACGACGACCTCGTCGCCTTCGAATCGGTTCACCGATGCATTGCCGGCATGGAGGCATCCGGCGAGTTCGTCGGCCACCGCGGCGAACAGCTCCGGTGGAGGGGTCCCGCGCGCGACCAGGGTTGCGACGCGTCGCAACGCCGCCTGCTGTTCGGCGAGCACCCCCAGTTCGTCGCGGCTGGCATGCAGTTCGGCCCGGGTGGCGGCGTTGGCGATTGCGGTGGTGACGAGGTCGGCGAAGTCGGCGATGCGCGCTTCGGTGTCGGGCGGCAACGGCTCCGGTGCCGACGAGCCGACGATTGCCGCGCCCCAGAGGCGGCCGTCGACGAGAATTGGGACTCCCACCGCCGAACGGATACCGAGTTCGCGTATGCGTGCGGCGTGGATACCCGGAGCGTCGTCGTGGCTGTCCATCCGGGCGGTGTGGCCGGAGCGAAACACCCTCGCCGCGACGTTGTCGCCCTCCAATGGCAGGCGCAGGCGCTCGGGCAACTTCCGCAGTCGGTCTCCGTGATAAATCGCGACGGGGATGAATGCGTCGACGTCGTAGCGAGATACCGTCGCGTGCATCACGCGCAGGCAGCGGGCCATTTCGTCGGCCACCGCTTCGAACACTTCCGACGGGCTGACCCCGCGTGCCACCAACGTCGCGACCCGCCGCAGGGCGGCCTGCTGCTCGGCGAGCACGCCGAGCTCGGCCCGGGTCTGCGCGTTGGCGATCGCCGTCGCGACAAGGTCGGCGAAGTCCCCGACTCGCGCCTCGGTGCCGGGTGGCAGCGGTTCGGGTTTCGTCGATCCGACGATGGCTGCGCCCCACAGCCGGCCCTCGACGATGATCGGCGCGCCCACCGCCGTACGGAGTCTCAGGTCACGCAGGCGGATGGCGATGGAGCCGACAGCATTCTGATAGCTGTCCATCCTGGCGGCTTGGCCGGTGCGAAACACCCGCGTGGCGACGCTTTCGCCGTCGAGTGAGAACCGCTCACCGACCGGAATCCTCTTCAGCGCGGCGTCATCGCTACCGGCCGCGAGCAGAACCCCCGTGCCGTCGGGCTCGTAACGGAACAAGACCGCGTGGTCATAAGCCCCCAAGCACTGCGCCAACTCGTCCGTTACCGCCGAGAACACCTCGGACGAGGTGGCCCCGCGGGCGACCAGTGTCGCTACCCGTCGCAACGCGGCCTGTTGCTCCGCGACCACAGCGCCCAATTCGGCCGTGAGCTCGGCCTCCCGGTGGCGTTGATCCGCCAGAGCGGCGCGCCGGGCCACGTCTGCGACGGTGCTGGCCAACAGCGCGACCACCAGAAAGACCGCAAGCGCCATCCAGTCCCGGGGCTCGGCGACGGTCAAGGACCAGACTGGTGGGACGAGGAAGAAGTCGACGGCGAGGGTGCTGGCCACCGACGTCGCCGCCGCCAGCCAGAATCCCCACGTAAGGGCGATCACCAAGACACCGGGCAGATAGACCACACCCAGGGCGTCCTCGGTGGCGACCCGACGGAGCAGATAACCCAGGAGAGTCTCCGTCGCGAGGAGGGACACAGCGACTACGAGGCCGAGCGCCAGGGGCGGCACTGTCGGGCGCACCAAGAGCGACAACAGGCGTGCGCGCATCGGTGCCGGCCCTAATTGCGCATCGGAATCGCCGCGCGCGGAAGTCGCACCCGACGAAAAGCCAGGCACCAGTGACCGCTTCGGCGTCATACGCAACCACATCGATCTTGGCGGACTCGAACAAGGGCCAGCGTGCATCATAACCGGTCGACCACCCGCACCCGCGTGACCGCGCGAGCCATTCCCCGTCCCGAACAGGGGTTTCGACCATTCTCATCGACTGAAGCGCTGCATCTTCTTGGCTCAGACGGGCGCGTTGGGCCGAGTTCCGCATAGTCGGCGATCCTTGGGGTTGAACGGCTGGCGCGCCCTCCTAGAGTTGCGATCCATGCCGCAGCTATCGTCAGGGCCGACACCCATGCCCGGTTACCGCTAACCCCCAACCGGCCTACCGGCCAGCGGTAAGCGTGAAATCGATGACGCAAACGTCCGTCAGCCAAGGCGTCCGGACCGGTGCGTTTACCGCTGGCCGGTAGGGCCGAGTAGGGCTGGCGGGAGTGGATCTCCCCCGCCAGCGTTGACGACAGCACCGTTTCGCCTGGGCGATTCTGGTTGCCATGGCCACCTCACTGATGCCAACGAAGGGGCACGTTGCCGACGAATCGGACGGCGTCGCGATCCGCCCCAATGCCGCAGTGCGATACGCGGCCGAGGCTATTGGGACGTTCTTCCTGGTGTTCACCGTCGGGGCCGCCGTCGGCGGTGGCAGCCCGCTGGCCCCGTTGGCTATCGGCGCGGTCTTGATGGTCATGGTGTATGCGGGAGGCCATCTTTCCGGTGGCCACTACAACCCTGCCGTGACGTTGGCAGTGCTGGTTCGAGGCCGGATCAAGCTGCGCGACGCCGCCGCCTATTGGATGGTTCAACTCGGCGCCGGGGTACTCGCCGCTATGGCGGTGCGCGACATCCTCGACCCGGTCGAGCTCGACCGTCACGCGACCATGACACTGAGTGGTCACGGCCTGTTGGCCGCGTTCACATCAGAGCTGCTGTTCACCTTCGCGCTGTGCTACGTGATGCTCAACGTCGCCACGAGCAAGAGCCACCCCGACAATTCGTTCTACGGTCTGGCGATCGGATTCACCGTCGTGGCAGGCGCATTCGCGGTGGGTGCGATCTCGGGTGGCGCGTTCAATCCTGCGGTCACGCTCGGGGCCGCCGTCATGGACATGTTCGCCTGGCCGACCCTCTGGGTGTACATGGTCGCCCAGCTACTAGCCGGGCTGGCCGCCGGAATCACCTTCCGCGTGATGAGCCCCGATGACCATTGACGCAGTTCGGCAAGCGAGCCCGCCGATGATGCCATCGGTCGCACGAAACCCAGCGGTTGCGCGGTCGACGATGGGGCTCCCGGACCTTCCGAGCATCGTCGCGATGGGGCCCTTCGAGGACCGCTTGGACGCCGAAGATCTGGCCGAGGCATTCGCCGAGGTGCGCGGCCGCAGCGCCGCGCAAATCATTCTGTTCGGCACCGGCCGACAACGCAGCATCGTGATGCGTTGCGCCTTCGCGCGCGGTGTCGGTTCCGACGTACACCTGCTCGGGAGCGATTCCGCCGGCTGGTCCGACGTCGTCGCCGCCGCAGACGTCGTCATACCGGGGACCGCGTCGGGAGCGACGAGCCTGCTGGACGTGCTGTCGGTGGGGCGCCCCGTAGTCGCGCCGATCGAGCCGACGACGACGCGGCTGGTGCTACCCACCAGTACGGGATTGCTGTACCGGCGCGGAGACGTGAACGCCATGGCCGCGGCACTGCTGCGCATCCTGACGAACTCGACGCTGCGCCACGGGATGACCTGTCGCGCGAGCGCAGTCACGTGCCGACGGCCCCTCGTCACGAGGGTGCGGTCCACCCATGGGAGCGACGATGCGTGACCTCGTAGGGCGCCTGTTGATATTCGTCGTCGAGACCCTCGACCGGAACCTGATCACGGTGCCGGACATCGACGAATATGATCCGCCGTTTGCAGCACATCGAGCAATGACACGCACACACGAATGAGATCGATTGCCGGACAGACCCGTTCATTGCATTTCGACCATTCGCTCGATGAAGGGCCACCAGAATGACTGACAGCCGACCCACCGCGCCGACGACGACGAACGCCGGCCATGCGACTCAGACAAAAAGGAACGAACATGCCTAGCTCCCGCAAATCCGACGACCAGGTTCGGGAGTTCTTTGCCCCGCCCAGCCTGCCGGACAACCTGCAGAAAGTCCTCGTCGATCTCATCGAACTGCACCTACAGGGAAAACAAGCCCACTGGAATCTCGTCGGCACCAACTTCCGCGATCTGCATCTGCAGCTCGACGAGATCGTCGACACCGCAAGGGAGTCCAGCGATACCATCGCCGAACGGATGCGAGCCATCAATGCGGTTCCCGACGGGCGATCCGACACGGTGACGGCGACCACCACACTGCCACTGTTTCCGGCGCACGAGCTGACCACAACCCACACCGTCGAACTCGTGACAACGCGGATCTACGCAACGGTGGAGACGATGCGTGCGGTCCACGACGACGTCGATGCCGCCGACCCCTCGACCGCGGATCTGTTGCACGTCATCATCGACACATTGGAAAAGGCCGCGTGGATGCTGAAGTCCGAGAACCGCAAGATCTGACTAGACGAGCGAACAGGTGGCAGCGTTGCAGGTAGGCCAGATCGATGGACATCGGACGCTGCTCGTTGTCTGGGCTGCTGGATGATTTGTCTTCACGGCCGGATGACGACGCGGCCGGCGGTGCCGTCGGCCACGGCCTGGTAGGCGTCCCGGCTCGCGTCGAGGCCGTAGCAGTGACTGATCGGCAGCGGCTGGAAGGCACCGGATTCGAAGTAGGGCGACAGCTGGGCCAGGAAGCGGCCCGACTCGACGACGCCCAGCTTGCTGCTGTCGCAGCCAAGCAGCCGGGATTCGTTGCGGTAGAAGTCGCGCAGGTTGATCTCGACCACCGGGTTGCCGACCGCGCTGATCACCACCAGCCGACCTTGGCGGGCCAGCCCGGCCAACGCAGCAGCGGTGGTGACTCCGCCAACGGCGTCGTAGATCACCTCGGCGCCGCGTCCCCCGGTCGCCTGGCGGATTTGCTCGGTGACGACGCGCGTGTCGCCGTCGAAGGCGATGAACTCCTCCACGATCTCTGCCGCCGGTGCACTGGCCAGGGGCGGTCTCCGGTCGATGCCGATGACCCGGGCGCCGCGGGTGGCGGCAATCTGGGCGACCGCTCCCCCGACGCCGCCGGAGACCCCGAACACCGCGATGGTTTCGTCCTTCTCCAGTTGCGCGGCTTCGACGACACCCATCCAGCCGATGACGAAGTTCACCCCGACCGTGGCGGCTTGCTCGAAGCTCAGCGCCTCGGGCTTGCGGGCCAATGCCTCGACGGGCACGCCCATCATCTCGGCATGCGAGCCGTCGCGGGTGAAGCCGACGTCGCCGCCGGTTCCCCAGACCTCGGCACCGACCCAGTCACGCGGCCCGTCGACGACGACGCCGGCGAAGTCGCGTCCGGGCACCCGCGGCAGCACCGTCGCCGGGAAGGCACCGGCGACGTTCTTGACGTCCGACGGGTTGACCGACGCCGCCGTGATCGCTATCACCGCCCGTCCGCCATCGGCGACGGGATCGGCCAAGTCTGCGATCTGAAGGACGTCGGCATCACCAAATTGCTTGAAGTGTAAGGCGCGCATGGGAATTCCCTCCGGGTCCAGTGATGAACACGACGACAACCTCAGCATCGCCGCCCGGGTGCCTGGGGTCGACACCGCCAACACCCATCAGCGATTCCCGCTAGCGGTAACTCGCCACTACCTGCCAGCCGCCCACCCAGCGCTTACCTTCCCTCACCACAGCGGCGCCCGAAACCCTCGGAGTTGCGCGAGGTGGGGCTCCCCTTGCTTACGTTCAGGCGGGATATTTCGCCGCCAGCTTGGTCAGCGTGGCTTCGATTCCCTCGACGTTGCCACGCACGAAGCCGAAACGCTTGTAGTACTTCAGCGTGTCCTTGATTGGTCCGGTGTTGCGGTAGTCGAACGTCTCCGTCACACGAGTGAGCGTCGGTGAAACGGCCTCGAACTCCCAGCGCCAGCGATGTCCCACCGGGTGCCGCCATTCGAACAGCTCGTCCGGTTTCAGTGCGGTGACGGTACTGACGATCCGATAGGGCACGCCCCACATCTGCATTTTCGTCGAAAACTTGGCGCCTTCAACGATTTCCGAGGGGCACTTGATGTTGCCGCGAACTGTGCCTGAGCCGTCAAGCTCGTGATGGCGGCGCGGGTCGGCCACGATGGCAAATAGTTGGGACGCGGGGGCGGCGACCTCCACCGAACGACTGATCTGATTGGGTCCGGCATCGACGACGGTGACACTCATTGCTAACGCTCCAAACTCACGCTCAACCTTGCGGGGGTACACGTAGACCGTATTCGAGCAGATCGAAGACGGCGTGCAGGGCAGATCCTGGGTCGGGTTCGTCGCCAATGAATTGCGGAATCTCCAGGACGTAACGTGCGGCGGCCCGCGCGGTCACGGCGTCGGGGGTAGCCCCAACTCGGCCGCGATCGCCTCGGCGCGGCCGTTCGCAGCGGATCCAGCTTCTCCGTCGCGTCGCGGTCAGTCGCGGCGACCGTCGGCCGGGGGCCGAAGACTCTGTTCGAAGGTGAAGACGTTGTCCGGGTCGTACTTCGCCTTGATCGTGCGCAGCCTGCCGACGTTCGTTCCCCAATAAGCGGTTTCCCAGTCTGCAAGACCAGCATGAGGCACGTTGACGTATGCGCCGTTCACGTACGGAGCCAACGCCTCGCTGAACTCGGCGATCCAGGCCACGCATTGCGGAGTCAACGGATCGCCGCCCGCCGATGCAGCCGGTGTCTCGCCACGACGAGGACCCCAACCGGCACCTGGCTCGGCGTAGAACAGCGCGTTGCGATGGGCGAACGCTGATCCGCCGGAAGGCTCACTCCCGGCGACGACTCCGCCGAAGGCGTTGGTGAAGTAGTTGCAGTCCGGAGAGGGAGCCTGGGACATGAACGAGCAGACGACGCCGATCGCTTCGGCAGGAAAGGGGTCGGAGATGAACTGCGAGGTGAACTTCCAGTTCTCCGGCTCCTCGGGTGTCGGTATCTGAAATCCGGCGTAGGTATCGGCCCAATTCGCGTCCGTCATCGAAACTTCGGGGGTTCCGACCGACAGAATCGGCGCGAGCAGCTTCGTCGCCTCGGCCTCGGACCCGGACACGAGTGCTCCCACCAGCTGCACCTCGTCGCGGTGGATCTCGAGCTGACTGGTGAGTCGCTCGTCGACATGGGGCGCCGAGCGCTGCCAGGCCTCGAACACCGCGGGGAGGTCGTCTAGTCCCGGCCACGTCGCGGTGACGTAGATGGCCTGTGTCAGCGGATGAACCCGGTAGGTCAATGAGGTGACGATCCCGAAGTTGCCGTTACCGGCTCCGCGCAACGCCCAGAGCAGGTCTGCGTTGTCGTTCTCGTCGGCGATGATCGCATTGGCGCCGTCGGCACCCGAGGCGACGACGAGCTCTGCTGCGATCAGGTTGTCCGACTCCATCCCCAGGTGACGGGTGAGCAGTCCGAAACCGCCGCCGAGGGTCGCGCCGACCAGACCGACCGAGCCTTCGGTGCCGGTCGGCGCGGCGAATCCGGCCTTGCCGAGCGCGGTGACGGCCTCCAGCTGGTTGAGGCCGGCGCCGACGGTCG
>JAOPVI010000307.1 GCA_025966225.1 Mycobacterium sp.
GGTTGACGTCGGCGGCTTCGACGGATTCGCCGCGCACACCTTCGCGGTCCACCCATCCCGTGGGTGCCCTGTTTTCGTCGACCGCGAGGATCCAGCGTCCGTTGCCTGGCGGAATCGCCGAAACCGGCTGCCCGACAGTGACAGTCGGCTCGTCCGACAGTTCGAGCAGGTTGTCGCAATTCTGGAAGCCCAGTGCCCGGTAGCCGCGCGCCGACCCGACGAAATCCGCGACGAACGCATCACTGGGCGCGGCCAGGAGCTCAGCGGGCGTGGCGGCCTGCGCCAGAGTTCCGCCCTGGCGCAGCACGACGACCTGATCGCCGAGCTTGAGCGCCTCGTCGATGTCGTGGGTGACCATCACGATCGTCTTGGAGATGTCGGCTTGCAGCCGCAGGAACTCGTCCTGCAGCTGGCTACGCACGATCGGGTCGACCGCACTGAAGGGCTCGTCCATCAGCAGGAAGGGCGGGTCGGTGGCGAGCGCGCGCGCCACCCCGACGCGCTGCTGCTGGCCGCCGGAGAGCTGCCACGGATATCGCTTGGCGAACTTGGCGTCGAGCCCGACGCGCTCGAGGAGTTCCATTGCCGCCGAGCGGGTTTCCTTCTTGCTGCCGCCCAGCAGCCGGGGAAGTGCAGCGACGTTGTCCACGACGGTGCGGTGTGGGAAGAGTCCAGCGTTCTGGATGACGTAGCCGATTCGCCTTCGCAGCGCGACGCGATCGAGCGTCTGGGTGTCGACGCCCTCGAGTTCGATGGTGCCCGACGTCGGTTCGATCAGGCGGTTGATCATCCGCATCGACGTGGTCTTGCCGCAGCCCGACGGGCCGACGAGCGTGGTGATCTTGCCGGCGGGCGCCGTGATCGTGAGCCCGTCCACCGCGACGGTGCCGTCGGGATACCTCTTGGAGACGTTGTCGAAGGTGATCATTACTGTCCTTCTCGGAGGGTTGAGTTCGAGGAACGGCTCAGCTGGGCGGAGACCTCCGCCGCCGCCAGGGTCAGCATCTGGCCGAATTCGGCCGCCTGGCCCGCCGAGACCCGGTAACTCGGGACGACCAGGCTCATCGCGGCGACGACCCGCGCCTGCGAATGGACCGGGCACGCGATTGCGGTGACATCGGCCTCGACGCCGCGCTCCACGACCACATAGCCGACCTCGGGGATTCGACCGCGCAGCACTCGGCCTGCCGCCGACTTGCCGAGCGGCACCGTCCGACCGACCCAACTGGTGTGCCGGACGGAGTGCGTGCCCTCGACGATCCCGATGTAGAGCGCAGTACCGCCGTGTCCCTCGACGCTGAGGTATACCGACTCACCCGTTTCGGCGACGAGTTTCTCCATCGTCGGTTTCGCGAGGTCGATCAGCGACCCGTTGGACAGTGCCTGGGCACCGAGCTGGATGAGGCGGGCTCCCGGCCGATAGGTGCCGCCCACCTCTTCACGGCTGACGAACCCGGTGGTCTCTAGCGTGCGCAGCAGCCGCAACGCGGTGCTCGGGGCCAGGTCACAGTCCCTGGCGCTGTCGGCGAGATTCGCGCCGCCGCGCTCGCAGATCGTGGCGAGCAAAGCGAGCGCGCGCTCGACGGTCCGGGTCGACGGTTCGGCCACTGCGCCCTCCTCTCGCCGCTCGCCTCATTCCATCCAATAAAATCTAGATTCCATCTAGCGGCAATGCGCGGTTGAGGTGATGATAGATCCCATCGCCCGTCGGCGATAGGGAACAAGGAGAATTTCATGCTCGTGCTCAACGGATCCGCGACCATCGCCGACGTGGTGGCGCTCGCGGACCGCAGCGAGCAGGTCTCGGTCGCGCCATCGACGCTCGCGGCGCTCAGGCGTGCGCACCACCTCGCGGCGGAACTCAGCACCCGCAACGACATCTACGGGCGAACGACCGGCGTCGGCGCCAATCGCACCACGTCCGTTTCGCCTTCGGACACCGAATACGGCATGCGCCTGCTCCGCAGCCACGCCGTCGATGCAGGAGACCCGCTCGACGACAGGACGGTTCGGGCGATGCTCGCGGTGCGACTCATACAGCTGTGCGTGCCCGGAGCGGGGCTCGATCCGGCGATCTTGGGCGGACTGGAGACGATGCTCAACGAAGATGCGCTTCCCGAACTCCGTCAGTACGCCTCGGTGGGTACCGGCGACCTCGCGCCGCTCGCGGGCACGGCGTTGACGCTGATCGGCGAGCGGCCCGCGTCGAAACCGTTGACACCGATGGCGCAGTGGGGCGCCGACAGCGCGCTGCCGTTCATGAGCAGCAGCGCCCTCACCGTCGGCCGGGGCTGCCTCGCGCTGGAGGAGCTTTCGCGCCTCGAACGCGCGTCAAGCGCCGTCTACACGTTGAGTTTCCTTGCCCTCGAAGGCAATCCGCAAGCGCTTTCGGCGATTGCGGCGCACGCCGCGGCAGCGCCCTACGCCGGCACCGTCGCCGATCGGCTGCGCACCATCCTCGCCACCACCGGTGTCCAGGACGTGCAGCCCGCCCGTATCCAGGATCCGTACGGGCTTCGGGTCTATCCGGTCGCGCAGGCGAGCGTGGTGGCGTCCCTACATTCGCTCGAGGGGCAACTGGAGCGCACCCTCAACGCCGCTCAGGAGAATCCGCTCTTCGACATCGAGCACGAAGCGGTGATTCATCACGGAGCGTTCTACCAGGCGTCGTTGTCGCTCGAACTGGACGGCATCACCCTCGCACTGGCGCTGACCGCGCCGATCACACACTCTCGAATCAGGATGCTCAACGATCCGGATACCAACGGCGGCAACGCGTTTCTCGCCGACGACGCCGACGGATCGTCCGGCTTGATGATGGTCGAGTACGTCGCCGCCGGCGCGATCGCCGAGATTCGCAATGCCGCACAGCCGGCGTCGGCCGGCACCCTGGTGCTCTCTCGCGGTGCGGAGGAGGACGCCACCTTCGCGTCACAGGGCGTGCAGCAACTCGAGCGGTCCATCGCGGCGTACCGCGTGCTGCTGTGCTGTGAGCTCGTGGGCGCCGTCAGGCTGCTGCGCCAGCGCGGGCTCGACGACAAGTTCGGCGGCGTCGTCGGCGACACGCTGGCACTGACCGCGGTGCTGCCCCGCAACGACGAGGATCGCGATCTCCGCGGCGACGTCGCTTTGGCCGAGTCGCTGCTGGACGAGGTCGGACGGCTCGTCGCAGCGGAGCCCCGCCTGTAGTCGAGCGGTCGGATCGTTTAGCCTCGAACGGATGAGTAGCGCGGACGCGGGAAACGTCAGAGGCCCGGCGCTGCGAGCCGGAATCCCGCCGTTCTACGTGATGGACGTGTGGCTGGCCGCTGCCGAACGCCAGCGCTCCCATGGCGACCTGGTGAACTTGTCGGCGGGCCAGCCCGGCGCACAGGCCCCCACCCCGATACGCGTCGCGGCCGCGGCCGCGCTGGCAGGCGACAAGTTGGGATACACCGTCGCGCTTGGCATTCCGGAGCTGCGCGAGGTCGTCGCCGCGTCGTACCTGACGCGGTACGACGTCACCGTCGACCCCGCCGACGTCGTCATCACGACCGGCTCGACGGGCGGATTCCTGCTCGCCTTCCTCGCCTGCTTCGACGTCGGGGACCGCGTCGCCGTGACCTCCCCTGGATACCCCTGCTACCGCAACATCCTGTCGGCGCTTGGCTGCGAGGTCGTCGAGGTGCCGTGCGGCCCCGATACCCGGTTCCAGCCCACCGTCGACATGCTCGCCGCGCTCGACCCACCCGTGACAGGTCTGGTTATCGCCAGTCCCGCCAACCCCACCGGCACCATCATTCCGCCCGAGCAGCTGGCCGCCATCGCCACGTGGTGCGAGCAGTCCGCCGTCCAGTTGGTCAGCGACGAGATCTACCACGGGCTGGTGTATCCGGGTGCGCCCGCGACCAGCTGCGCATGGGAGACGTCGCGGGAAGCCATTGTGGTGAACAGCTTTTCGAAGTACTTTGCAATGACGGGCTGGCGGCTCGGTTGGCTGCTGGTGCCGCCGCCGTTGCAACGGGCCGTCGACTGCCTCACGGGCAACTTCTCGATCTGCCCGCCGACGCTGCCGCAACTGGCGGCCGTGGCGGCGTTCACCCCGGCGTCGATCGCAGAGGCCGACGGGCTGGTCGAGCAGTACACCGTCAACCGTGACTTGCTGTTGCGCGGGCTGCCCGACATCGGGCTGGGCCGACTGGCCCCGGCCGACGGGGCGTTCTACGTCTACGCCGACATCTCCGATTACTCCACCGATTCATTGGCGTTCTGCGCGAAACTGTTGGCCGACACGGGCGTCGCCATCGCACCTGGCGTCGACTTCGACACCGTCCACGGTGGGGCCTACGTCCGGCTGTCGTTCGCAGGGCCGTCCTCCGACATGGAGGAAGCCGTGCACCGGATGGGGCCCTGGCTCGCGGGACTGCGCTAGCGGGCGCTCCAGCCGCCGTCCATCGTGTACGACGCACCGGTGACCATTCCGGCGTCAGCCGACGCCAGCCAGCCCACCAGCGACGCTACTTCCTCGGGTTCGACGAGCCGTTTGATGGCGCTCTCGGTGAGCAGAACCTTGCTCAACACCTCGTCCTCGGAGATGCCGTGGGTACGGGCCTGATCGGCGATCTGCTTGGTCACCAACGGAGTTCGCACGTATCCGGGGTTGACGCAGTTGCTGGTGACCCCGTACGTGCCGCCTTCCAGGGCCGTTACCTTGGACAGCCCTTCGAGCCCGTGCTTGGCGGTCACGTAGGCGACCTTGAACTCCGAGGCGCGCAGGCCGTGCACCGAGGAGACGTTGACGATGCGGCCGAAGCGCTGTTCACACATGTGCGGCAATGCAGCCCGGATCAACAAGAACGGAGCCTCCACCATCAACGTCATCATCGAGCGGAAGCGCTCAGGGCTGAAGTCGACGATGGCATCGATGCTCTGAATGCCCGCGTTGTTGACCAGTACGTCGGTCGTCAGCCGGAGGTCCTCGAGCGCCCCGACGTCGAGAAGGTCGACGGCCCAAGCGGTTCCGCCGATCTCCTCGGCCAATGCCTTCGCCGCCACCTCGTCGACGTCGGCCACGGTGACCGAGGCTCCACGCGCGGCGAGTTCGCGCGCACACGCCGCGCCGATGCCACTCGCGCCGCCGGTGACCAACGCGGTGCGTCCGCCGAGGTCCGTCATCCGACTGCGGCCTGTCGCTCGGCGGCGAGCTGTACGACGTCGGGTTCGTCGAGCAGGGCACTCATCGGACGACTCCTTCTGTGATGCGGCACACACTGCCATCTGAGTATTGATGCAGGTTCCCCGGCCTGACAATGGCCAAACCCGCAGTACTCCTCTGCAAACATGCAGATCAATCACTCGACGGCTGATCCGGCGGCTGAGCGAATAGGCTCGAGCCATGCCATTCCTGGAGACCGATGACGGCCGGGCGTACTACCGCCACTGGGCCGCCGAGGAGCCCCGCGCCGCCGTGATCTTCCTGCACGGGTTCGGTGAGCACACCGGCCTGTACCACCGCTACGGCTTCGCGCTGAACTCCGCGGGCATCGACCTATGGGCGGTCGACCAGTTTGGGCACGGGTTGACGCCAGGCGAGCGCGGGGACTTCCGCTCACTCGAGGCAAGTTCGGCACTCGGGGAGCGGCTGACCGAGTTGGCGTCGGCCGAGCGTCCTGGAATTCCCTTTGTCGCCCAAGGCCATTCGTTCGGCTCGGTGGTGACGTTGTTCCGGCTGCTCGACGCGCCCGACCGCTACCGCGCGGGCGTGGTCTCGGGCTCGCCGCTGATCCCGGTGGCCGGTCTGGTTGACACCGACAGCACGTTCGAGCTCGCACCCAGCCAGCTGTCCGCCGACCCGTTCTACCTCGACTCGTTGGAAAACGATCCGCTGGCCTTCGTCGACGCGGACGGCGGACCGCTCACGCGGGAACTGGACAGAGGTTGGGACAGGTTCGGCACGGAGTTACCGGCGCTGACGGTTCCGACGCTGGCTGTGCACGGAAGCAATGACCCGATCGCGCCCATCGGCGCACTGCGCGCGTACGCCGAACAGATCGAGCCGCTTTCGCTCTTGGAACTCGAGGGCGGCGGCCACGACATCCTGAACGACGTCTCGCACCGCCAGGTCGCCGCGGCGATCGTCGACTTCATCGGTACGCAGATCGGGTGATCCACAGCGGTTGTCCACACTGTGGATGAATTACACACATGTGATTCGGGCTCAGAGCCAGGTATCGGCCGTCGTCGTGGTGAGGAAGGCCTCCAGATCGTCGCGCCAATGCGCAGGCGTGTTCTTTTCCGGTTCGATGCCGGTGTACTCACCGCGGTAGAAGAGCAGCGGCCTGGGTTTGCGTTTTGGTATTTCGGACAACGAATGCACGGCGCCGAACACGACGAAGTGGTCGCCGCCATCGTGGACGGAATGCACCGTGCAGTCGATGTGGGCCAGCGTGTCATGGATCACCGGTGAGCCGAGCTCCGAAGGGCTCCAATCGATTCCGGCGAACTTATCCTGCTCCTTGGAACCGAAGCGCGCCGATACGTGCTGCTGCTTCTCGTGGAGCACGTTGACGCAGAACTTTCCGCTGACCTCGATCGCCTGCCACGACCGCGACATCTTGGTCGGGCAGAAGAGCACCAACGGCGGGTCGAGTGACAGCGCCGCGAACGACTGACAGGCGAAGCCGACGGGTTGGTCGTCATGGACGGTCGTGATGATGGTGATGCCCGTACAGAACTGGCCGAGCACGTGCCGGAAGGCGCGTGGGTCGATGGGCGCGCCGCTCATGGCGTGGCTACTTGAAGCCGATGCTGAAGTCGTGGCCCCACAGGCTGACCGCGGTGCTCTCCCGCGCCACCCAGCCGTCGTCCTCGACTTCGAGCCCCTCACAACCGAATTCGATGTCGAAGCTACCGGGGGTCTTCATGTAGAACGACAGCATCTTGTCGTTGACGTGGCGGCCGAGCGTGGCCGACATCGGCACCTTTCGGCGCATCGCCCGATCGAGGCACAACCCGACGTCGTCGCTGTTGCCCACCTCCATCATGAGATGGACGATGCCGCTGGGAGTCTCGCCGGGCATGAAGGCGAGGCTGTGGTGGCGCGGGTTGACGCCGAAGAACCGCAGCCAGACGGGCGGCCCGTCGGCGGGCCTTCCGACCAGTTGCGGTGGTAGCCGCATGGAGTCGCGCAGCCTGAAGCCAAGGACGTCGCGTTAGAAGTGCAATGACTCGACGTCGTCCTTGGTGGTCAGCACGACGTGCCCGAGGCCCTGATCCTCGGTGAC
>JAOPVI010000310.1 GCA_025966225.1 Mycobacterium sp.
GAGCCGTCATGCGCAGTGCGAGCGTGAAGCCGACGAGGCCGAACTTGGTTGCGCTGTAAGACTCCTGGTATGCCGAAGCGATGAGTCCGGCCATCGATGACACGTTGACGACGTGGCCGCGGCCGCGGCCGCGTTCGATCATGCCGGGCAGCACCGCGCGGGTGAGCACCATCGGCGGTCATCGCGGGCAACCGGGCGTCAGGGCCGAGCATCCAGACCACTCGGCCTGCGATCCGGTCGATGCCGTAGCCCAACGCCTCCAATACGTAGCCGACTAGCCCGTTCTGCTCGTAGCAGTAGCCGCCTCGTCGGCGGCCGACGAGCTTCTCGGCGAGCACGGCGGGCCCGAGGTCGTCGACGGGCACGCCCATCAGCGGATCTAGGTTCTCGAACGGGAGCGTGCGGCCATGGGCGGCGACGAGCGCGTGCAGCAGCTCCTCGGTCGGTGCGGTCGGGCCGTCGTAGCCGATGCGTGCGAAGTACTGTGCGGGGTCCACTGTGGCGTCGGGCATGCACCCATGGTGGGACCTGGATGCGGCTTCAGATCGAGTTTGGGAGCCGAACTCGTTCGATCTTGATTGCGCTGACGGTGAACTTGAGCTAGTTCACCCCGATCTTGTGATCGGGGCTACTGCGCTGTTCGACGCAAAAGAGCAGAATGACGTCTCATGACCAAATTTACGTTAGCGAAAGTTACGGCTTTCGCAATGGCGTTGCTGGCCTCGAGCACGGCAGTGGCAGGTGCGGTGTCCCCGCTGCCCCTTTCCAGCCAGTGGCGGGCCTGCGACTTCACCATGCTCAAATGGGTGTCCGCCGTGGGCGACACGCGGATCGTCGCGCAAATCAGTAGCTCGGGCCCCACGGTCGTGGCTCACGTCGAGGCCGCGATGGCGCCGCCGAACACGTTCTACAACGTCCGGATCATCCAGACCCCACGCCCATCGATCGGGTGCGCGCCGGGCGATCCAGGCGTCGTCACCGGAGGACTCCAGACCAACGACACAGGCATGGGCTCCGTGACGGTTCAAGGACCCATCGCCGAAGGCAAGACCGGAGCCTGGGTGATCGTCGATCGCCCCGCCGCGAATTCGCAGACTCCAGCGGAGTTCTACACCACGGATTCCATCGCCGCGATCTAACGGATCTTGTCCTGGTTGGGTTTGCTCTGTTACTTTTCGCCGAAGTCACAGGCTGCGGCCAGGTACAGGAGACTTCGCATGTCCCATCGTTGGTTCGTGGCCGTCATCGCGGCTGTCGCCGTGCTGCTCTCTGGTTGCGGGGGCAGCAAGGTGACCAGCAACAGCCCGACGGCCAAGTCCAGCGCGGAGAAGTCCACTTCCGAGGGTTCGACGTCGGAGGAGCACACCTCAACGGAAGCCGAGCCCCAGGAAACCCTGGATCCCAGTGCCTGCATGGACGTCACCGGCGCCAACCTGGATCTAGCGGTCGCCGACTCCGCCGAGGCCGCCCGGAAGGCCGCGGACATATTCGCCAAGTACAAACCGCCCGCTGACGTCCAGGAAGCCATCGACCACTTCGTGGGCACCGAGGGCGCCCAGTCCGACGATCCGGACTACGAGAAGTTCAACAGCCGCATCGACGACTGGGTCGAAGGGGTCTGCCCGCCGTAGCCGTGACGGCTAGGGATTTCCCAGCTGGAGCCGTCACCGGTACTCTAAAACTAGAACACGTTCCAATTTCTAGAGAGGGGGAGCCGTGCCCAAGACCAAACCATCGGAAGTCACGCCGTCTGAAATCACGCCGTCCGAAATCACGAAGTGGGATCCGGGTCTGACCGAAAAGGTGATGGGCCTCATCCGACCGTTGATCAAGGGCTGGCACCGCTCGGAGGTCCGCGGACTGGACAACGTCCCGCCCGGCGGGGTGCTCGTCGTCTCGAACCACTCCGGCGGACTGTTCCCGATGGACGTTCCGGTGTTCGCCACCGACTTCTACGAGAAGTACGGCTATGACAGGCCGATCTACACGCTCGGGTTCGACCTGATCTTCGTCGGGCCAACCTCCGACTTCTTCAAGAAGACGGGCTTCATCCCCGCCAACCACGAGAACGCCGACGAGGCGCTACGCACCGGCGGCGTCGTCATCGTGTTCCCCGGCGGTGACTACGACGTGTACCGGCCGACGACGTCGCGCAACACCATCGACTTCGGCGGCCGCACCGGCTACATCCGGGCCGCGCTCAACGCAGGCGTCCCCATCGTGCCGTCGGTGTCGATCGGCGGGCAGGAAGGCCAGCTGTACCTCAGCCGCGGAACGTCGGTCGCGAAGGCCCTGCGGTTGGACAAGCTGTTCCGCGCGAAGATCCTGCCCATCTCCTTCGGCTTCCCCTTCGGGCTGAGTGCCGTGCTCCCCGTGAACGTTCCGCTGCCCACCAAGATCGTCACCCAGGTGCTGGAACCCATCGACATCGTCGCGGAGTTCGGCGAGCACCCCGACGTCGACGAGGTCGACGCCCACGTACGGCACGTCATGCAGAAGGCGCTCGACGAACTGGCGAAGGAACGCCGGCTTCCGGTGCTCGGCTGACATGGGCCTCACCGACCGGCTCGCCGGCGCGCTCGGCCTGGTGAACACCATGGTGCGGTCCGGGGTGATCGCGCCACTGCGGCCGGACAAGTATGTGCGGATCGCTGCGGCGATGGCGCGCGAGAACATGGGCATCACTTCGGGTTTCGCGGCCGCTGCGCAACGCTGCCCGGAGCGGCCCGGCCTGATCGACGAGCTCGGCACGCTGACCTTCCGCGAAATCGACCAGCGGGCCGACGCACTCGCGGCGGCGTTGCAGTCCATGCGCGGGGCGGCTCCGGAGGTCATCGCGATCATGGCGCGCAACCACCGCGGCTTCGTCGAAGCGCTCGTCGCCGCCAACCGCATCGGCGCAGACGTGCTGCTGCTGAACACTTCGTTCGCAGGGCCAGCGCTGGCGGAGGTGGTGGCGCGGGAGAGCGCCTCGAAATCCCTCGCCGTCATCTACGACGAAGAGTTCACCCCCACCGTCGATCGCGCGTTGGCCGACAACCCCAAAGCGGTGCGCATCGTGGCGTGGACGGACAGCGCCGTGGCCGGCCTGACGGTGGAGAAGCTGATCGCCGCGCACGAAGGCAGTCCACCGCGCCGGGCCGAGCGCAAGTCCAAGGTCATTCTGCTGACCTCGGGCACCACGGGAACACCCAAGGGCGCCAGCCACTCCGGCGGCGGACCCGAGACGTTGAAGGCCATCCTCGACCGCACGCCATGGCATGCCGAGGAAGTCACCGTCGTCGTCGCACCGATGTTCCACGCGTGGGGTTTCGCTCAGCTGGCGTTCGCCGCGTCGATGGCCTGCACGATCGTGACCCGACGAAAGTTCGATCCCGAAGCCACGCTGGCGCTGGTCGACGAGCATCACGCCACCGGATTGTGTGTCGTCCCAGTCATGTTCGACCGCATCATGGACCTGCCCGACGAGGTCCGCGAGCGCTACAGCGGGCGCTCCCTGCGGTTTGCCGCCGCCTCGGGTTCCCGAATGCGACCGGACGTCGTCCTCAAGTTCATGGATCAGTTCGGCGACGTGATCTACAACAACTACAACGCCACCGAGGCAGGCATGATCGCCACCGCGACACCTGCCGATCTGCGCGCGGCGCCGGACACCGCGGGCAGGCCCGCCGACGGCACCGACATTCGGATCCTGGACGCCGAATGCCAGGAGGTACCTGCGGGCGACGTCGGCACCATCTTCGTACGCAACTCCACCCAGTTCGACGGCTACACCTCGGGTGCCACCAAGGACTTTCACGACGACTACATGTCCAGCGGCGACGTCGGCTACCTCGATTCGGACGGCCGGCTCTTCGTCGTCGGCCGCGACGACGAGATGATCGTCTCCGGCGGCGAGAACGTCTATCCGATCGAGGTGGAGAAGACGCTGGCCACCCACCCCGACGTGGCTGAAGCCGCCGTGCTCGGCGTCGACGACGAACAGTACGGGCAGCGACTGGTCGCGTTCGTCGTGCTCGAGGCGGGCCGCTCGGCGACCCCGGACACCCTCAAGGCCCACGTCCGCGAGAACCTGGCCAACTACAAGGTGCCGCGCTCGATCACCGTGCTCGACGAGCTGCCCCGCGGCAGCACTGGCAAAATCCTTCGTCGTGAGCTGGCAGACCTCCTTCCGACCGATGAGACGTAGGGCCCGCAGGCGTTACCCGCTGCTTCGCGCGTCCGCCGAACTCGTCAACGCCGCCAACGCCGTGCGGCCGCTGGGCCGCGAAGGCTATGTCACCCTGCCGGTGTTCGCGTTCGGCTGGCCGACAAGTGAAGCCGCGCCGGTCCTCGTCGGGGCGTCAGCGCTCGATGCGGCGCGGCGTGGCCTGCGGGGTGACTTCAAGGGCCCGCGGGGCCGAATCGCCTTGGCGCTGACTGCGGTCTCGTGGGCGCTGCTCGGCTTCGTCTATCAGCGCAGCGCCAAGTCACAGCCGTCCTTCGAGGATCCGCTCGCCGACGCACTCGGCGAGGACTACGCCGCAGTCGCCGCAGAAGAGCGACGAAGGCGGCGCGGCGGCGTGCTCCGCACGTCGTGGTCACGACGCCAGTACGTCAAGAAGTCCGACACCATCCGCTACGGCCCGCACCGGGTCAACGTCGCCGACGTCTGGCACCGCGGCGACCTGCCGCGCGACGGCAAGGCACCCGTGCTGCTTCAGGTGCCTGGCGGCGCCTGGGCGATCGGTATGCGTCGTCCCCAGGCCTACCCGATGCTGAGCCACATGGCCGAACGCGGCTGGATCTGCGTCTCGATGGCGTATCGGGTCAGCCCCCGCAATACCTGGCCCGCGCACATCGTCGACGTGAAACGGGCGCTGGCCTGGATCAAGGAGAACATCGCCGACTACGGCGGCGACCCCGACTTCGTCGCGATCACCGGAGGGTCGGCCGGCGGTCACTTGACCGCGCTGGCGGCGCTGACGCCCAACGACCCCCAGTGGCAGCCCGGCTTCGAGGACGCCGATACTTCTGTGGTGGCTGCGGTGCCCATCTACGGTCGCTACGACTGGTTCAGCAAGGAGGGCTCCGGGCGCCCTGAGTTCATCTCGATCCTGCAGCGCTTCATCGTCAAGAAGCGGTTCTCGGCGAACCGGCAGGTGTACCTGGACGCGTCGCCCATCACCAAGGTCCGGCCAGACGCCCCGCCGTTCTTCATCCTTCACGGCGAGGACGACTCGATCATCCCGGTCGGTGAGGGCCGCGAGTTCGCCGAAGCGCTCGCACAGAAGTCGGACGAGGTCGTCGTGTACTCGGAGATTCCCCACGCACAGCATGCGTTCGACTTCTTCGGCTCACCCCACGGGCACTTCACCGCGACGGCGGTGGCGCACTTCCTGGACTGGGTTAAAGCCAAACGCGGCTGACCGTCGTCAGATCACCGCGTGAGCGAGGATTCCCGTTCCCACAGCGACCGCCAGTCCCGTTCCTCGTCCTGCTTTTCGTGATGCAGCTCCGCCGTCGGCGAGGACAGGTGGATAGCGGCGAGGTGGCCTCCGTGTCGATGTTGCAGTAGACCTCACCGGACATGCACTGCGATGCCGTTGTCGGCCGGTGGCGGGGCGCCAGCCAACGAATCAATTCGACCGTCAGCCCCAAATCGCCGTACGAACAGGTAGAGCCCGACGATGGCCATGGCGATTCCAGCGGCCGCCGGCCCGAAAGTGGGACCCGCCTCCCGTGCGATGACGACCGAAGCCATCAGCAGGACAAGCACGCCGAACGCCGTACGCAGGATGCGTGGGTCGATCTTCGGCGTCATGCGTTCACCGATGAGGCTGCCGATGACGGCGGCCGCAGTGACCATGACGGCCAATTGCCAATCGACGTGTTCGCCGGAAAGCCGACCGGCGAGAGCGGCGACACAGTGCATCGTGACGATCACGAGCGAGGTGCCCACCGCGATCGGCAAGGCCAACCCGCCGACCAATGCCAACACGGCGACGAGCAGGAAACCTCCACCGGCGCCGGTCATCCCGCTCACGACTCCGACTGAGATTCCGAGCACGGCGGTCTTGACGCCCGGCAGGTGAGGTTCGGTGGTGGCCTCGGCGTTACGGCGGTCGTTCAGCAGCACAGTGGCAGACACGATCATGATGACTGCGAACACGCCCATGGAAATCGACCCTGGAACGTACAGCGCCAAGCGGCCGCCGAGGTAGGCGCCCGCCATTCCGGTGGGACCGAGCAGCAGCGCGGCGCGCCATTGCACCCTACCGGAGCGCGCGTGCGCGACAGAACCGACCGCGCTGGTGACGCCCACTACGAGCAGCGCGGTGGTGATGGCATGTCGCGCGTCGAGTCCGGCAACGAAGGCCAGCAGTGGCACCGTCAGTGTCGATCCCCCGCCACCCAGCAAGCCCAGCGCAATGCCAACGAACACGGCAAGCGCAACGGTCAGGGCGATCACGCGAGCAGTTCCAACCGGCGATGCGACAGAGCCAGACGAACGCCAGAACGAATCGCTTGGACACCCGTTCCGCGGGTATCGAACTCCCACCCGTGGGCCCGCACCGCACGACGGGTGCTGGAGCCGAAATGCCCACAGGCATCGACGGCATCGACTCGTATCAACTTTCCTCCTGCGGTCATTGGGTAGCCGACGGGGGCGCACAAAACACGATTCCTACCGCTGCGACGGTGCCGAAACTGCTTGCGTAAGACCTCTTTCCATCGCACCTCGATGGCGTTCGGGCGCAAGCAACTGCTGAGCCTCCACGATCGCGTTTCGGCGCGACCACGTCGTCAGGGCTGACCACATACTTCGCGTGTGGTTAACCACAACCCGCGGCGCGCAGGGGGGTGGCCGCCGTGCCCGGACGTCGTGCGACAACCCAGACACGAGGCCGACAGAGACCGGGCTAGACCGTCATGGAGCCCAGACACCATAGGGCGTCAACGGATCCGTGCCAAACGGTGTGTAGGGGTCTGCGCCACCTACGGTCTGGTCTTCCGGGTATACGGCGATGGGTCCGCCGGGAGGCATGGCCACCGCGCCGCCGGGTCCCCGGACGGGGTTCGACGGGACCGGGTCGGGAGAGGCAGCTGCCTGCGGCGCAGCTGCAAACGCGACCGTTACTGCACCGCCGATAGCCGCAAGGGCCAGTGTCAATCTGTCCTTCATTATGGGGCCGCCTCTCCGTGGGCACACGACAATGCGGACGCTTATCGGCTAAAGATGCACTCCACCAATTACTTTCGGGCCGCCACGTTCATGATTCTCTGCGGTGTGGCCGAATTCATCGCAGCTGACCCCCAATCGGGGGTCGGGTGCACCACACGGGCAGATGGCGGATAACCGCTAGCACCCCTTGGACGGCTCACAATCCCCTCAGGGAGATGCGATTTCATCGCCGGTGGCATCACTTGCGTGGTGTGATAAGGCGTAACGCTGCTGGCGGTTAACCGCTCGCTCCCCGGTTTGGGAGTGGAAGATCCACATGAAGCGCCGTTCCCGCGCCTACCGGACTCGCCACCCGCAGTCGGCCCCCAAGCGCCTCGACCCTGTCGACTAGGCCGACGAGTCCGGAGCCCTTGCGCGGATCGGCCCCGCCGACGCCGTCGTCCTGGACGACGATGTGCAGGTGAGAGTCGTCCAGAGACGCGGAAGCACTGACCTGCTCGGCGTGAGCGTGCTTGGCCGTGTTGGTGAGCGCCTCGGAAACCACGTAATACGCCGCCACTTGCACCGATTCAGGCAATTGGCCCTCGACGTCGACATCGAGGATGACCGGGATGGTCGAGCGACGGGCGAGTATCCGCAGGGCCGCAGGCAGGCCGGCGGCGAGCACCGCCGGATGGATGCCCCTGGAGAATTCGTGCAGATCGTCGGATACCCCGGCCAGGTCCGCCATGATGCGGGCCGTCTGCAGTCGTAGCTCGTGCAGCTCCGCTGGCACGCAGTCATGGGCCATTCGCACCTCGAGCTTGAGCGTTTCGAGCCGCTGCTGCGCTCCGTCGTGCAGGTCGCGCTCGAGGCGGCGACGGGCGTTGTCGGCTGCGGTTACGATCCGCGCGCGCGATGCCCTGAGTTCTTCGCGCGCAGTCGCATTGGCAATGGCCATTGCGGCCAGATCGGCGAAGTCCTCCAAGCGTGTCTGGGCGTCCGCCGGGAGGCAGTCAATCCGCGACGAGGTGATGGCGACCGCGCCCCAAGGTTGGTCGTGGACGATGATGGGAGCCTGGACATCGTGGGAATCGACACCAAAGCCGGCGCCGAGCCCGGCCACCTGAACGGTCTCACCACCTGGCTGGTTGCGGATCAATACCGCGCCGGACACGTCGAGGTACCGGACGATTTCCTCCACGACCGCCGCGAACACCTCCGCCGGGGCGACGCCGCGCGCAACGAGCGTCGCAATCCGGCGCAACCCGGTCTGCTGCACGGCGAGGTCGGCAAGTTGCGCATTGTTGGCCTCGATCGTCTGCTGGGCGGCACGCAGCCGGTCCTGTTCGCGCCGGCGTTCGGTCACGTCGCGACCGGCGGCATAGAACAGTCCTCCGTGCGAGCGCACGCTCCATTCCAGCCAGCATTCGGAACCGTCCTTGCGGAGCATCCGGTTCTCGAACCGAGTCGACCACGACGCCCGCGCGGCCCCTGCCAACGCCTCGCGCGTGTTCGAGCGATCTTCCGGCACAACGAATTCCAAGAGCGGACGCGACACGAGTTCGCTCCGCGAATACCCCAGCACTCGTTCAAACGCCGGGTTCACCCGTAGGAAGTGCGTCCGCTGGCCGATGCACAGCAGATCTGACGCCAGGCCGAAGAACCGCTCTAGCTCCTGATGACTCGCTTCCAACGCACTCGCGATGGCTTCCCGGTCGCACGCCACCCGGAGTATCGCCTCCAGTGCCGGCACCACCCGCTGGCGCAACCGATGCATTGTCCGCGCCGGCATGTCTCGTGGAACCAGCAATGTGGCCAGTACATAGTCGTCATCGCGCAGGAAGATCGCGAGCGTGCCGCCGTTCGCCTGGACCCTTCCACGTTCGAGCATGGCAGATGGCAGCTTCAGAACATCGGCGAGGCGCTGGGCCGCCTCATTCAGTAGAGCGTCCAGATCGTCGGCGCGGAGGGTCAGATGAGCGAGTTCGGCGCTGAGGTCGGCCTCGTGGCGGCGCTGGTCGGCCTCGTCGGCGCGCGACCGCGCGAGCCGAGCCAGCGCATTGGCGGCCACTGCCACCACCAGCAGCGTCGCATGCATCACCAGGTGCCGAAGCTCGATCGAGAAGAAGTGGTCGGCCGGCCAGCTGCGGACCCAATCGAACGCGACGGCACTCGCGACCGAGGCGAGGACGGCGACGATGAGTCGCCAGAACGCCGCAGCCACCAAAATGCCGAGTAGGTAGATGGCACCGAGATGCTCTGTCGGACTGATCCGCTGGAGCACGAACACGACAGCGGTCTCGAGGATGATGAGGGCCGCGACGACCATCAGGCCAGCGTGGGTCGAAGGTGACGTTCGTGACAGAAACGGTGCGATCAGGAATTTCCGCCCCTCCCCAAAACCCTGCCGAGAGCACGGAATCTGCGCCGACCGTGGCGTCCGGTCGGACGTTGTGGGCTCGTGCAAGGCCACGTCGGAGCTCACCTCGGTGTTGGGGACAATTCAGACAATGGGGCGGCCGCGAGGGTAGTGACGAATCCTGGACAACTCGGGAGTAGTTGGGCACCAAGGAGCTTCGCGTCGCCTGTGAGTCCGCTTACGCGACGGCAAACAGATGTCACCGTCGGTAGCCTGATTGAGTGAAGCAGGTGATCTGTCGGCGATGAGTGCAATTCGGGTCGTGATCGCAGAGGACGACGTCCTGTACCGGGAGGGACTCGCCAGCCTGCTGCAACGGCACGGATTCGACGTCGTCGGGTTGGCAAGAGACGGTGCCGATCTGAGATCCGAGGTGCTGGCCCACCACCCGGACGTCGTCGTCGTCGACATCCGAATGCCGCCGACCCACACCACCGAAGGTCTCGAGGCGGCCCGGACGATCCGAGAAGAAGTACCCGGGACCGGCGTCCTGGTCTTGTCCGCGCATCTCAATGCCGAGTTCGCGTTGGAACTCGTCGCTCGCGGCGAGGGGCTGGGCTACCTGCTGAAGAGCCGGGTCTCCGACGTCGCCGACTTCGTCGATGCGCTCCACCAGATCGCACGGGGCGGAGCGGTCGTGGACCCGGCCGTGGTGCAGGAATTGCTCAACGCTCGCCGGCTCGACGATCCGCTCGCAGTATTGAGTACAAGAGAGCGGGAAGTGCTCGCTCTGATGGGCGAAGGGCGGTCCAACACCGGGATCGGCCGTCGACTCTGGATCACGGAAAGCACTGTCGAAAAGCACATCCGCAACGTCATGACGAAGCTCGGGCTGCCAGATGGCGAAGACGACCATCGACGAGTGCTAGCGGCAATCACCTTTCTCGCCGACCGCTGATCGCTGACCGCCGCCGAGGCCGGCGAGCTCGCGAATGCGGTCGCCGCACAGCGCGGATTTCGGCAGAAAGCCATCCGCCGAAATGCTCGCCTTGCTTTCGACGAACTCCTGCTCGGGGTCCGCGGAGGTGAGGATCACGGTGGGACTCGTCGACCCCTGCTCTTGACGCAATCTCCTTGCGAGCTCAAAGCCGCTCTCCGCGCCGAGGTGGACGTCGACCAGCGTCACATCGGGCTTCAGTTCTCGGGCGGAGCTCAGTCCTTCAGCGATGGTCGAAGCCACACCCACGATGGCGAGTCCGTCGCGCTCCAACAGCCGACGCGCGGCGTCGCGGAAGGTCTCGCTGTCATCGACGATCAAGCAACGCAAGGGTGCACCTTTCGACTCCACGCCCAAGTGTCCATCGTGAAGGTCCCTCGCGCATCCCCCAGAACAGTGAACGTCGAAGAAACTCTCGGGCGGCAGCTCGACGCGGCGTAGCGGTTAGCCATACCGCGCGTTTGGGGGTCAGCGATGAGGACAGCGTGGCAGTCGAACGACATGCTGGCGGTTAGTCATCGAACCGCCATCGCGCCGGTTTCTGCCAGAAGGAGCACCGTGACCGAGCCCAGAAAGTCGAGCAACGAAGGGCAGTGGGCGCTCGGCCATCGCGAGTCGCTCAACGCCAACGAACAGTTCAAGAAGGACGACGATGCCCTGAATGTGCGGGCACGAATCGCGGACACCTACTCGGTCCAGGGGTTTGACGCCATCGACAAGGACGACCTGCGCGGTCGGATGCGCTGGATGGGCCTCTACACCCAGCGTGAGCAGGGTTACGACGGCACGTGGACTGGTGATGAGAACGCCGAACTGCTCGAGGCCAAGTACTCCATGATGCGGGTGCGCTGCGACGGGGGTGCCCTGTCGGCGGCGGCGTTGCGCACGCTGGGCGAAATCTCGACGGAGTTCGGCCGCGACACCGCCGATATCTCTGATCGGGAGAATCTGCAGTATCACTGGATCCGGATCGAGGACGTGCCACAGATCTGGCGCCAGCTGGCCGAGGTAGGTCTGCAGACCACTGAGGCCTGCGGTGACTGCCCGCGGGTCGTGCTGGGGTCGCCGTTGGCCGGCGAATCCTTGGAGGAGGTGCTGGACCCAACCTGGGCGGTAGAGGAGATCGTCAAGCGCTATGTGGGCAACCCGGAGTTCTCCAATCTGCCGCGCAAGTTCAAGACCGCGATCTCGGGTCTGCAGGACGTCGCCCACGAGGTCAACGACGTCGCGTTCATCGGCGTCAACCACC
>JAOPVI010000323.1 GCA_025966225.1 Mycobacterium sp.
GCCGAAGTCGGCGGTTAAGACGGCTCCTTCTTGCCGAAGGGCAGCACGTGCACGACCGCCACGACGACGGCGCCGACGACCAGGCCGACGACCGCTGACGCCGCCGTGTTGACCAGCCAGCCCAACACCGCGTTGCCGACCGCCTCCTCGAGGTGGTGGACCACGCCGTAGGGCAGATGCCAGCCGAGGTCGTCGGCCCCGACGAGCAGAATGTGGCCGCCGACCCAGAGCATCGCAACGGTACCGATGACCGAGAGCGCGGCGAGCAGCTTGGGCATCCCGGCCACCAGGCCGCGGCCGATGCGCTGCGCGAGCCGCGACGAGCGCTGCGCAAGGCTCAGCCCGACGTCGTCCATCTTCACGATGATGGCGACCACGCCGTACACGGCGGCGGTGATGACGAAGGCGACGACGACGAGGATGATCAGCCGCGGCCAGAACGACTGGTCGGCCACCTCGTTGAGTGCGATGACCATGATCTCCGCGGACAGGATGAAGTCGGTTCTGATCGCACCGGACGTCATCTGGCGCTCGGCGTCCTCGCCTGTGACGGTGGTGGGCGCGGCGTGACCCTTGCCTTCGTGAAACCAGCCCACCACCTTCTCGGCCCCCTCGTAGCAGAGGTAGGTCGCGCCGACCATCAGGATCGGAGTGAGCAGCCAAGGCACGAACTGACTGAGCAGCAAGGCCGCAGGCAGGATGAACAGCAGCTTGTTGCGGAGCGATCCGATCCCGATCCGCTTGATCATCGGTAGTTCACGCTCGGCGGCAATGCCGTGGACGTACTGCGGTGTCACCGCGGTGTCGTCGATGACGACGCCCGCCGCCTTGGCCGTCGCGCGCCCTGCGGCGGCGCCGATGTCGTCGATCGAGGCGGCTGCGAGTCGGGCCAGCGCGGCCACGTCGTCGAGAAGTCCGAACAGCCCCGCACTCATCGCGCCCTCATCACATCGAAGGGTACCTGTGGACGCGCCCTTCGCTCATTAGCGATGTTGAAGCTTCCAGCTGAGCATTAGCATCACTCACATGAGCACAGGGTACGAATCCCGCCTTGGCGCGGACCAGCTTGCGGCCTTCGCCGCGGTCATCGAGCAGGGCAGTTTCGATGCGGCGGCAGCGCTCTTGCACGTCACGCCGTCGGCGATCAGCCAGCGCATCAAGGCGCTGGAGCAGCGCGTTGGTCAGGTGCTCGTCATCCGCGAAAAGCCTTGCAGATCAACGACTGCCGGTATTCCGCTACTGCGGCTTGCGGCACAGACGGCGCTCTTGGAGTCCGAGGCGCTGGCCGAGACCAGCGGGGCCGACGTGCGGCAGTGGAACCGCATCGCGATCGCAGTCAACGCCGACTCGATGTCGACGTGGTTCACTGCGGTGCTCGGAGCGCTCCCCGACGTACTGTTCGACGTTCGGATCGAGGACCAGGACCACTCAGCGCGGTTGTTGCGCGAGGGCACCGTGATGGGCGCGGTGACGACCGAGCGGACCCCGGTGTCCGGATGCCGGGCGGATCCGCTTGGCGTGATGCGATACGTACCGGTGGCCGGTCCCGCTTATGCCGAACACTTCTCCGGGGGTTTCACCGCCGATTCGGTGGCGTCGGCCCCGTCGCTGGCCTGGAACCGCGACGACGCACTGCAGGACATGTTGGTGCGCAAGGCATTCAATCGCGATGTCCGGCGACCGGTCCACTATGTGCCGACCGCGGAGGGCTTCGCCGCGGCCGTCCGGGCAGGCTTGGGCTGGGGCATGTACCCCGAGCAGTCTGCCGATACCGGGATTGCCCGTGGCGACTTCACACGAATCTCGAGTCAGCACCTGGATGTGCCCCTCTATTGGCAGTGCTGGAAGTTGGACAGCCCGACCGCGCGACGGGTGACCGACGCAGTGCAGATGGCCAGCGCCGGGCTGCGTAGGCGTTGAGCTCGGCTGAACGCAGCCGTCTGCTCGATCAGGTAGTGATCCTGCTGTCCGGCAAAGCTTCTCACTGAAAGGCTCCGCCGTCGGATTCCCACCGATGGAGCGCGATGGAGGTGAGCGGGCGGTCCTTGGCCCTTTGCGTGGGTGGCGAGCACGGCACGACCGGTGCTCACGCCGACAGGCGTAAAGTTGGTTTAGGAACTAGCTGCCCGCAGTCGCCGTCGGTGCCGACCGCGATGTCCGGGCGGAATCGGAGTCCTCATGTTGACTCTCTATGCAGTGGAGATCGCCATCGGTCTCGGCGTGCTTTGGCTGGCATCGAACCTGCGCGTCATCAAGCAGTACGAGCGGGGCGTGGTCTTTCGATTCGGACGGGTGCAATCCGGCGTCCGTGGGCCGGGACTCACGATGCTGATCCCCTTGGCCGATCGCCTCCAGAAGGTGAACTTGCAGATCATCACATTGCCGGTGCCCGCCCAGGACGGCATCACCCGCGACAACGTGACCGTTCGGGTGGACGCCGTCATCTACTTCAACGTCTCGGATCCGGTGCGGGCGGCCGTCGACGTACAGGACTACAGGTCCGCCATCGGCCAGGTCGCGCAGACGTCGTTGCGTTCGATCATCGGCAAGAGCAACCTGGACGACCTGCTGTCCAACCGCGAGCACCTCAACCAGGGCCTGGAAGTGATGATCGATAGCCCCGCGCTGGGCTGGGGTGTGCAGATCGACCGCGTCGAGATCAAGGACGTGGTGCTGCCCGATTCGATGAAGCGGTCGATAGCGCGCCAGGCCGAGGCCGAGCGTGAGCGACGAGCCAGGGTCATCACGGCCGAGGGCGAACTGCAGGCGTCCGAAAAGCTGGCCCAAGCGGCCGAGATCATGGCCGAACACCCCGCGGCGCTGCAACTGCGGCTCCTGGAAACCGTCGTCGAGGTCGCGGCGGAGAAGAACTCCACCCTGGTGCTTCCGTTCCCGGTCGAGCTGCTCCGGTTCCTGGAAAGGGCCACACCGCAACCATCCGAGCACCAAGACACGGCCGAATGGGAGCCCGCCATCGATCACGTGCCGACGGCGCGCGCCGTGACCGACGCATCAACGAACAACTGAGCGGGTGGCGAACGCGTTGAGCTCCTTCATGATTGCACCCGACAATGCCACCGATTCATCGAGCAGGGTGGCGGTCTGCGATCGTGTCGATTCGACGCGCCGGCTACGTCACCTGGTGTGATCACAGGTCGACGACGACGTCCTCGACGGGTTGAGCGCAGCAGATCAGGATGTTGCCCTCCGCAGGCGGATCCAGCGGTTCGGGGTCGTAACGCACCGCTCCGGCGAGCAGGGCCGTCTCACAGTTGTGGCAGACCCCGGTCCGACATGACCACCGAGTCGGGACGTCGCATGCTTCCGCGAATTCCAGCAGGCTGGTGCTCGGTGGCCCCCACGGCGCCGAGATGCCGCTGCGCGCAAACGAGACATCGGGGCCGGTGCCGCGGGGGCCGGCCGGTTGATGAGGAGGGACCGCGACCTCGGCGATGCCTGGCGTGAGTGCGGCTGCGGCGCCGAATAATTCGGTGTGGATCCGGGCGGGCTCCAGTCCGTGGGTGGCCAGCGCGGCGCTCAGTTCGGCCATGAATGCGGCAGGACCGCAGAGGTACGCATCGGAGTCTGGTGGCAGCCCGAGTCCGGCGATCACGTCCTCCGATAGCCGGCTCCGCAGCTCGGCAGAGGTGGGGCGGCTGTAGTACACGCGGGATTGACTGTCGGGCAACCGATCCAGCAGTGTGCCGACCTCTTCTGTGAAGGCCTGCTCGGCGCGGTTGCGAGCCCCATGCAGCCACCAGACCGGACGGTTCGCGCCCGCGAGCGAATGCAACATCGAGAGCACCGGGGTGACGCCAACTCCGGCGGACGCCAGGACCACGGGGTTGTCGCCGTCGGTGAGGAAGAACGTGCCCCGCGGTGCGGCGACGTCGAGCACGTCGCCGACCTTGACCTTGGCGTGGAGGCGCCCGCTTGCGGCCCCGTGCGGTTCCCTCTTGACGCCGATCCGGTATTCGGCCGAGCCTGCCTGGTTGGACAATGAGTAATTGCGGATCAGTGCAGAGTCGCTGTCGTCCGCACGCAACCGCAGTGCGATCGATTGTCCTGGAAGCCATTTTGGAAGTACGGCGCCGTCGGGCGCGGCCAGTGTGAACGACCGAATGTTGGCGCCCTCGTCGTGCACCGCCGTCACCGTCAACTGGCGGAATCCCGTCCACGCCGGAGGTGGGCTGCTCGCGGCCGCGGTCAGTCCCACGTTGCCCGCCCGCGTGGCGCCCGAGCTGGCCTGTTCGGCCATGCTCTGCAACGAGCTCTTCCAACCTCGGCTCAGCGCGGGGATGCGCAGTGCCCGTTCGAGCGCATGGCGAGGGTGGCCGGGCAGGTAGAGCAGCGCGTCGACTTCGGCGACGGTCACCTGTTCGGGCCCGGTGCCGACCTGGACGATCTCCTGGCCCGCTTCGACTTCACCCTCGGTGATCACCCTGCAGTAGAAGCCCGGCCTGCGGTGCGACACCAGGAACGCCGCCATCCGAGGCTCGCCGATGCGCATACCCGCCCGGTAGCAAGTGACTCGCGGTTGGGTGACCTCGAACACCGCCCGGCCGATCCGGTACCGGTCCCCGATGCACACCTCGTCGTCGGGCAACCCGTCGACGGTGAGGTTCTCGCCAAGCAGTCCGGGGGTCAGGTCTGTGCGGCCAAACTCCTTCGCCCAGTGGCGATAAGAGTCGAGTTGGTAGACCAGGACGGCGCGGTTCTCCCCGCCGTGACCTCCGAGGTCACCTTGGCCGTCGCCGTCGATGTTGAGCCGCCGGACCATCCGGGGTCCGACCACCGGCGTCTTCCACGCCCCGGTGTGGACGACGCGGTCTTTCCAGAGCACGTCCTTGGGTAGCCCGACATTCACCGACGTCAGCGTTGCCATACCGCTGACCCTAGGTTTCCCGCGCGCGAGTTACACGGCATCCTGGATGAGTGGGTTTGATATTTCGGTTGGCGGAGCTGCTCCTCGTGCTGGTGCCGTTGGCAGGCGCGGTATGGGCCGGTGTCGCGGCGTGGCGACGAGGCGAACGTGCCCGCAGCACCGGTCACGAGCAGATCGAGGCCGACGCCGCGCGAGCCAGGACCACCAATGATCAGGCCGGCCAGTGGCGCACGGTCACCCGCATCGTCGAGCAGCACACCCGGACGGATACGCGGTGGCTCGACTACGAACTCGACGCGGCCAAGCTGCTCGACTTTCCGTTGATGACCGACATGACGAATCCCCTGGTGATGGGGTTTCACAAGGCCAAGCTGCGGGCCGATCTGCTGCGGCCCGACCGCGCCGAGGAACTGCTCGACGACTGGTCGTCGGCGGGGGACTACCTCGCGGCGGTCGAGGACTACGTGACGGCCTTCAACGTCGCCGAGGCCGAGGCCTTTCGCGTCCGGCGCAGCGAATTCTCGCGCGAGGCGCAGCAGCGGATCGCCCGCGCGCAGAGTCTGCTGCGGGTGGCCGGTGATTCCACCGCGACGCCGCCGGAGCGCTCCCAGGCCTACGAACTCGCAAGCAAGGAGCTAGACGGGCTCATCGTGTTGCCGGAGCCCACGCGCGTGGGCCTCGAGCGCGGAATCGCAGGCGAGCTCGACTAGCTCGTGACGTGCTGGTCGGCGACGGTGAGCGCCGCGTCGAGGATCTTCAGGCCCTCGGCTACCTCGGCGTCGCTGATGTTGCACGCGGGCACCGCGTGGATCCGGTTGAAGTTCGCGAACGGGAGCAGACCGCCGGCCTTGCAGGCGCCGATCACGGCGTTCATCGCGGGACTGGAACCGCCGTAGGGCGCGAGTGGTTCCCTGGTCTGCGGGTTGGCGACCAGTTCGAGTGCCCAGAAGACACCAAGCCCACGCGCCTCGCCGACCGACGGATGCCGGGCCGCGAGTTCCAGCAGACCGGGACCGAGGACGTCGGATCCGATTCGGGCGGCATTGGCCACCATGCCCTCGTCTTCCATCGCGTTGATGGTGGCCACGGCGGCAGCGGCGGCCAGCGGATGACCTGAGTAGGTCAACCCGCCCGGGTAGGCGCGGTCGGCGAACGTCGCGGCGATCTTGTCGCTGATGGCGACGCCGCCCAGCGGCACGTAGCCCGAGGTGACGCCCTTGGCGAAGGTCATCAAGTCCGGAACGACGTCGAAATGCTCGATGGCGAACCACTTTCCGGTCCGCCCGAACCCCGCCATCACCTCGTCGGCGATGAACATCATGCCGTACTTGTCGCAAAGCTCGCGGACGCCTGCCATGTATCCGGGCGGGGGGACCATGATGCCCGCGGTGCCTGGCACGGACTCGAGGATGATCGCCGCGAACGATGCGGGCCCCTCGTGCTGGATGAGGCGGTCCAGGTAGTCGAGTGCGCGTTCGGTCTCCTGCTGCTCGTTCTCCGCGTGAAACGACGAGCGGTACAGAAACGGGCCGTTGAAGTGCACGACGCCACTGCTGGCGTAGTCGTTGGGGTAGCGGCGCGGGTCGCCTGTCAGGTTGATCGCGGTGTCGGTGCCTCCGTGGTACGAGCGGTAGCGCGACAGCACCTTGTAGCGCCCGGTGTGAAGCCGCGCCATCCGGACCGCGTGCTCGACGGCGTCGGCGCCACCGTTGGTGAAGAACACCTTGTTCAGGTCGCCAGGGGTGCGCTCGGCGATCAGTCGCGCGGCCTCGGACCGGGCCGCGTTTACGTGCTGCGGGGCGACCGCGCACAACTTGGCGGCCTGCTCGGCAATGGCTGCAATGACTTTGGGGTGCTGATGCCCGATGTTGGTGAAGACCAGCTGCGAGGAGAAGTCGAGCAGCTTGTTGCCGTCGCCGTCCCACACGTAGGAGCCCTCCGATGCCAAGACGGTCATCGGGGTGATCTGCGCCTGGGCCGACCACGAGTGGAAGACGTGCTTGCGGTCGAGCTCGTAGGCGTGAGCACCCTCGGCGATCGCGGACTCGAAGCCCTGGCCGTTGGGTAGGGATTTGGTGTCGTGCACAGCAGTCATTGGCCGTCCTTCACAGAACTCAGCGGCGCAGGGGAAACTCCGCGTCGATTATGACGATATCCGAGCGTCATGTGGGGGCCCTAGCAGGTCAGAACGGTGGTGGGTTGTTGTCGATGGTGGCTTGGTTGCGTTGGCGTTCGCGATGGATGCGGGCGGTGTGTTCGGCGGCGCGGGTGCGTTTGCGTAATGGCATCGCCAGGTCGCGATCCTGCGCAGGCGGGCCAGTTGCCGAGGGTGGGGTTGGGGATACCGGCGTGGTGGTGTCCCAGCGCGGGAATAGCAGCCGGCTTCCCGGTGGGGTTCGGTAGCGGTGTCCGGTGGGTGCGGTCCACAGGATGGTGCCGTCGGGCAGCTGTTCGTCATGCCAGCCGCCGGTGCCTGTCCAGAAAGTCTTGAGCAGGTGGTGGCAGCGACTTGCCGAAGAACACTCACATGGGCAGACCGACGATCTGGGGCTGCGGAAACTGCTCCGCTGAGAACAGGCCGGTGTCAAAATTGGCCGCGTGGCGTCCGACAATTCCGCCGTAGTCCTGCTGCACGGCATCCTCATGTCGGGAAACGCGTGGCAGGACGTGGTCCCGCTGCTGTCCGACCATCATCAGGTGTACGCGCACACCTCCGCCGGCCACCACGGCGGGCCGCAGCTAGTGCGACGGCCAGCCACGGTCAGCGATCTGGTCGACGCAGCGGAACGCTTCCTGGACGAGCGTGGTCTCGAACGACCACATCTTGCAGGCCTCTCGCTCGGCGGTTGGATGGCCATCGAGTTGGCCCGGCGAGGCCGCGCGGCATCCGTGTGCGCGTTGGCCCCCGCAGGTTTCTGGTCGGCCGGCGATAGTGCGCAATCGCATGTGAGGAAACAAGTCCACAAGTTCGTGACGATGGGTCGCCTCGCCCGTCCTGCGCGTCCTGTTGTCGCGCTCGCGATGAAGTCGCCGACCGTGCGTCGGCTCGGCTTTCGCGAAGCCGCGTGCCACGCGGACCGAATTAGTGGGGCACAGGCCGTTGGGCTCGTCGACGACATCATCGGCTCCACCGTGAATGTGGACGACCTCATTGGGTCGAGTGAGCAGCTGGCGCCGCTGGATCCCCTGCCATGCCCGGTGACCATCGCATGGTCGGGGAACGACGCGATCATTCCCGTGCCGGCATGCGACAAGATTGCTCGCGCGCGGGTGCCACAGGCGTCATTCACAACCCTGCCCGGCGTCGGGCACCTCCCCATGGTCGATGACCCGCCCCTGGTGGCCCGCACCATCCTGGCCGCGACAGGCGGGGGATGAGGTCGGCGCCCTGCACCGCTGGTGTTTTCGGCACAGACACTTGATGTTCCCGGGTGGGTGGGGCCCCTGCCGTAGGGGATGGAATGGTCCAAGTCGCAGTACTCGGCGGGGCGGTCACAGCCGGGTTGGCAGCACGTCATGTCCCTGGTACGGACGAAGCGGGCCAGCAGCGTCGAGGGCCGGTAGCCGGATTCGGCGCCCAAGGTGGCGGGGTCGGGTACGGGTTTCACGACCGCGCCCATGCGGGCCAGTTCGGCCAGCAGCGGGGCCGGGATGACGGCGCCACCGGTGGTCACTGCGGTCCCGGTCGGTCAACTCCGCGATCGCCGCGAACCGCCGGGCCGCGGCGGCGGCTTCGGCGCGGGTGGCGTCGGTGATCGCATCGACCAGCACGGCATCGCTGGAAGTAGTCACCAATTCTTCGAACATG
>JAOPVI010000359.1 GCA_025966225.1 Mycobacterium sp.
GAAGCGGTCGTAGTCTCGGCCTCATTGGCCTGAACGAGGATCTTGTCCTCGAGTGGCTTGATGTTCACGCTCGCCACAATGGAGCCCTCCACATTTGTTAGGGGTGCGATCCGGGGTAGTTCCCGGACCTCAACGGATTTCCAGCAGTTGTTAGGTGTTCGGCATGCGTCCGTGCCCGTTGCGCCGTCGTCGCGGGTGCCGGAACAGGGGGTTGGCCGCCTGCCACCTAGCACTCTATACACGCGAGTGCTAGCACTCAAGGGTGGGGTTGCGCCTGCCGATCTTTGGGTAGCCGTCAGCCTGGAATTGGTGGACGAACGTGTCGGCCGTCGGCTCTATAATCGAATACATGTTCGAGTCACTGCCCGCCGACGTGGCCGCGCTTCGCGGTCTCGACGAGGCGGCATTGATCGACACCGTCGCAGGTTGGGCGCGTGCCAGTGCCGCTTCCGATGCCATGAAATACGCGGCCATCGCCGAGTTCGAGCGGCGGCGCTGCACCGATGAGCACCCGAACTGGGCGTGTGACGACTGGGATGCCGCAGCCGCAGAGATCGCCGCGGCGCTCAATACCGGACACGGCCGCGCGTCCGGTGAAATGGACTTGGCGATCATGCTCCGCGATCGCTTCCCGAAGGTGGGCGCGCTGTTTCTGGCGGGCGAACTCAACGCCCGCAGGATCTGGCTGATCTCCGATCGCACGTACCTGGTGACGGATCCCGACGCGCTGGCCGAACTCGATTCGGTCATTGCCGAACGCCTCACCACGTGGGGCCCACTGTCGGAGTACAAACTGAGCCAGGCCATCGACGTGTGGGTGGACAAGATCGACCCGGCAGCCCTGCGCCGCACGCGCAACAGTGCCCGGACGCGGGACTTCACGGTCGCCGAATCCGACGCGACCGGGACGGCGGCCGTCTTCGGCCGCTTGTTCTCCACCGATGCCGCCCTACTGAAACAGCGGCTGGAGGTCATGGCCCGCAGTGTCTGTGAGGACGACCCGCGAACCTTCGCGCAGCGCCGGGCCGATGCGCTGGGCGCGCTCGCCGCGGGGTCACAACACCTTTCGTGCACGTGCGACAACCCGGACTGCCCTGCAGCAGTGGACGACGGTCGCGCCAGCAAGGTCGTCGTCCACGTCGTCACCGAACAAGCCACCACTGAGGCCGAGCCCGATCCACAGCTCAATGGCGACGGGCTTACTCCTCCGGAGGCGCCGGAGCCCGCGCCGCGTCGGAAGGCCGCGTTGATCGTCGGGGCCGGACCGGTGCCTGCCCCGCTATTGGCCGAACTCATCGCACGCGGCGCCAAGGTCAAGCTGGTGGGCGACCCCGGCCAGGAACCAGAGCCGCAGTACCGGCCATCGACGGCACTCGACGAGTTCGTCCGCATGCGGGACATGACGTGTCGGGCGCCCGGCTGCGACCGCCCGGCGGTGTTCGGCGACATCGATCACACGGTGGCCTTTCCAGGAGGGCCAACTCATCCGGGAAACCTCAAGTGCTACTGCCGAAAACACCACCTGATCAAGACGTTCTGGCCGGGATGGTCAGACCGCCAGCTGGCCAACGGGACCGTCATCGTGACGACACCGACCGGACACATCTACGCCACCAAGCCCGGCGGCAGCCTGTTCTTCCCAACGTGGGCGATGAGTACACCTGCGCCGCCCGGCGGATCAGTCGCGCCGGGTGAGTACCGCGCGACGATGATGCCCGTGCGAAAACGCAGCCGCGCCAAAGCACGTGCGGATCGAGTCAAGCAGGAACGTGCGCTCAACGACGCCTACGTCGCCGAGCGAAACAAGCCGCCGCCCTTCTGAGCGGGCTAACCGAACTGTGTCGGGTCGATCATCAGGTGGTCGGAGACATCCCCGATCATCTGCACGTCGACCATGCGTTCAGTGAAATACCAGCCGGATTCGCCTCGAGCGAAGGTATCGGCGTAGCGACCGACGACGATCGGTTGCAGCGCAATGGTCTCCGTCTGCTGGACGACGCAGAACGTCGAACGGGCAGTGGCCGTTTCGCCGTCGACATCGACGATGGGGTTGAGCACGAGATGGCGGGTGCGTGGCGTGTTGCCCTGTTCCGGATACCGGCGAGTGGTCTTCGCGAACAGCTTGCCGATCTTCCCGGCCCCCTCGACTCCCATGAAGGTACCTTTGCCCAGTAGCTCTCCGACGCCGTCGAAGTCACCCGCGTCGATCAATTCGGCGTAGCGGTAGAGCAGTTCGGTGATCGCCAGCTTGTCGTCCGCGGTGCCGGGACTCATGCGACCTGTCCCTTCACGACCGGCAAGCCGGGATCACTGGGCACGTCCAACGGCGAGGGTGGCGCACCTGCGGCGATCAGATGGGCGGCAAACGATGCGATCATCGCCCCATTGTCGGTGCAAAGTCGCGGTTTGGGGATCCGCAATGTCAAACCGGCTGCCGCACAGCGCTCTTCAGCCAGTTCACGCAGCCGTGAATTGGCTGCGACGCCACCCGCGATCAACAGGGTGGACACTCCGAGCTCTGTCGCGGCGCGCACGGCCTTGAGCGTCAGTACGTCGGCCACCGCCTCCTGGAAGCCCGCGGCCACGTCGGCGGTCGAGGCATCGGGATGAGCCTCCACGTAGCGGGCCACCGCGGTCTTGAGCCCCGAGAAGCTGAACGCGTACGGGTCGTCACGCGGGCCGGTCATGCCGCGCGGAAACGTGATCGCCGTTCGGGCGCCCGTGCGCGCGAGGTCATCGAGTGGTTTCCCGCCCGGATATCCCAACCCGAGCAGCCGGGCCACCTTGTCGTAGGCCTCCCCCGCCGCATCGTCGACGGTGCTGCCGAGTTCCTCGATCGGTTCCCCGAGCGAGCGCACGTGCAGCAGATTGGTGTGGCCGCCCGAAACCAGCAACCCGATGCTCTCGGGCAGCGGGCCATGTTCGTACACGTCGGCAGCCAGGTGTCCGCCGAGGTGATTGACCGCATAGAACGGCACCTGCCAGGCCGCCGAATATGCCTTGGCCGCAGCGACCCCCACCAGAAGTGCGCCAGCCAGCCCCGGCCCGATGGTCGCCGCGACGACGTCCGGCTTGGTCACACCGGACACCTCGAGCGCGCGACGCATGGTGGGGCCGAGGGCCTCGAGGTGCGCACGTGACGCGATCTCTGGGACCACTCCGCCGAACCGGGCGTGCTCGTCGACGCTGGAGGCGACTTCGTCGGCCAACAACGTGACCGTGCCGTCCGCGCTCAGCTCGCAGATGCCGACGCCCGTTTCATCGCAGGAGCTTTCGATGGCCAGTATGATCAGCGGGCTGGAGCGCAGCGACTCGGGGGTTGTCATAGTCATGTCGCCTCCCGGCGCATCGTATAGGCGTCGGCACCACTGACGCGGTAGTAGCGTTTGCGCACTCCGACCGCGGCGAATCCGACGCTCTCGTACAAGCCGATGGCCGCGGCGTTGTCGGTGCGGACCTCCAGGAACACGACGCCACCGGACGCGATGTCGAGCAGCCCATCGAGCAGGCCACGACCGATGCCCTCGCCCTGATGAGTCTTGTCTACGCCGATGGTGTGGATCTCATACTCGTAGGGCGGTTTTCGGCCCAGTCTTGAAATACCCGCATACCCGACGAGCACACCGTCAACGCGGGCGGCGACGTAGTGGTTGTGCTCCGACTCGAGTTCGCGCAGGAACGCCGTCGCGGGCCAGGGATCGTCACCGGGAAACAGTTGCGCTTCCAGTTCGGCGCAGCCGTCGGCATCGCCGGGAGTCAGCTTGTCGTACACGGCGGTCACGAGCGGGCCTGCCCAATTCCCCGGTCGCTTCGCTCCTGCCCGCCGAACCGCTCGCTCAGGGGCTTGGCGTCCGGCCTGCGCAGGTACAGCGGTATCAACGGAGCAGGCTGTGCCGCTTCCCCTGTCGCTGCGCGCCTGCCCGCCGCCGCGGTCCAGTCGACGGCCCGCACCAACCCCGACGCGGTGGGATAGGTGGGCGCGAGGCGTGGAAGGTCGAACAGGGCAACGTGATCCGGCGCTCCGGCGATCGAGTCGGCGCCGACGGTCACGTCGGCGGGTGCATTGACGGCTGGGCCGTCGATGCGGACGCCATCGTGGTAGCGCGCCCAATAGACCTCGCGACGGCGGGCGTCCGTGACGACCAACACCTCGCCGGTGGTATCCACCCCGATCGCATCAAGGCTGCACACGCCGTGGACGGGGATGCCGAGCGCGTGCCCGTACGCGGCGGCGGTGGCCATCCCGACCCGCAGCCCCGTGAAGGGGCCGGGGCCGCAGCCGATGACGACTGCGCTCAGGTCCGCCATCGCGAGTCCAGCATCGGCCATGGCGCCCAACACGTTCGGCGTGAGTTGCTCGGCGTGTGCGCGAGCGTCGAGGGTCACCCGTTCCCCGAGCACCTCGACCCCGGACGGACCGCGCAACAACACCACCCCCGCGGTGACCGCCGGGGTGGCGGTGTCGATCGCGAGCACGTGCGACGTCACGGTCGGCTCCACCGCCAGACGGCAGTCCGAAGCTCGGTGTCGCGAGCCCGTTCGAGACGCACGTCGAGGTGACGCTCCGACAGCCGCTCAGCCAGGCCCTCGCCCCACTCGACGACAACCACGGCGTCCTCGAGTTCGGTGTCGAGATCCAGCGAATCGAGCTCGCCGAGCAAGTCCACGCCAGCGTGGTCGAGCAACCGGTACATGTCCACGTGGATCATGGCGGGGGCATCGGGTCTGCGCGGCGGGTGAACACGGGCCAAGACGAACGTCGGCGACGTAACCGGGCCGTCCACGTCCATGGCCTCGGCAATGCCCTTGGCCAGCACCGTCTTTCCGGCCCCCAGCGGGCCCGAGAGCACGACGACGTCGCCTGCGCGCAGGTCGGTGCCCAGCCAGGAGCCGAACGCAATGGTGTCGGCGGCGGTCGCCAGCTCGGCCGTGCCCTCAGCCATGGTTGCGGGCCCGTTCGCGCAGGCGCCTGGTCATCGCGACGAGCTTCGACGGGGTGGCCCGTTCCACCAACCGCACCAGCGCGTCGTCGACGATCTCGGGTTGCTCGAGTTGAACGAGATGTCCAGCGCCACCGACGATCAGGAGCTCGGCCTTCGGCAGCGCCTCCGCCATGTACTCGGAGCATTCCTGCGGAGTCAGCAGGTCGTGATCGCCGCACACGATCAGCGTGGGCACCTTGGCGAGCGCGGCCAGTCCCGCGGTCTCGTCGTGCACTTCCAGCGCGTGCAGAAATCCGACGAGCGTGGCAATCGGCGTGTCGTGCATCATCTTCTCGGAGAACGCCACGACGCTGGAGCTGACTTTGGCGTCTCCGTACGACGCGGCCCTCAACACGGGTCCGATGATCGAGCGGGCGGCACCGCGCGTGCGGTGCACGGTCTTTGGTGCGTAGCGAGCGGCGACGCGGGCCGCCTCGAGGGCG
>JAOPVI010000397.1 GCA_025966225.1 Mycobacterium sp.
GGACCGGGGAACGGCGAGAAGTGACTTAGGCCAGCCTTCGTAGCGTCGCTCAATCCCTTGATGCAACTATGAGCAGGCATCTAGCATAAGTTACCCGCGAGTAACCCGCTTAAGTTACTCATCGGTAGCTTGGATTTGGGAGGCTCGCGGTGGAGACGCACACCCTGGTGTTGGTCACGATGCTCATCGGAGTGATGATGACCGTCGTCGTGCTGGCTTTCGCCGCCAAGCGGGTGCTATTCCTCACGAACCTCATCCGGTCCGGTCAGAAGACCATCGACGAGGACGCCCGCAAGGACGACCTCAAGACCCGCATCACCACGCAGCTCACCGAGGTGTTCGGGCAAACCCGACTGTTGCGCTGGTCGATCCCCGGTATCGCCCACTTCTTCACCATGTGGGGCTTCTTCATCCTCGGCTCCGTGTATCTCGAGGCGTTCGGCGTGCTGTTCTACCCGAAGTTCGCGATCCCGTTCGTCGGGCACTGGAACGCGCTCGGGTTCCTGCAGGACTTCTTCGCCCTGGCCGTGTTGCTCGGTATCGCAACGTTTGCCGTCATCCGACTCCGCTCGGAACCCAAGGAGTACGGTCGGGACTCGCGCTTCTACGGCTCGCACACCGGCGGCGCGTGGCTGATCCTGTTCATGATCTTCAACGTCATCTGGACGTACGCGCTCTTCCGCGGCGCGTCGGTCGCGACGAACAACCTGCCGTACGGCTGGGGCGCGTTCTTCTCGCACGGCATGGGCGCGGCGTTGTCTCCGCTGGGAGCGACCCCCAACGAGATCATCGAGCGGGTCGCGCTGCTGCTGCACATCGGCGTCATGCTCGTCTTCCTGTTGATCGTGTTGCACTCCAAGCACCTTCACATCGGGCTCGCACCGGTGAACGTCACGTTCAAGCGGCTGCCCAACGCCCTTGGCCCGCTGCTGCCCATGGAGTCCCACGGCAAGTACATCGACTTCGAGGATCCCGACGAGGACGCGGTGTTCGGCCGCGGCAAGATCGAGGACTTCACCTGGAAGGGCTATCTCGACTTCACCACGTGTACCGAGTGTGGCCGCTGCCAGTCGCAGTGCCCGGCCTGGAACACCGGAAAGCCGTTGTCTCCCAAGCTCGTCATCATGAACCTGCGCGACCACCTGTTCGCCAAGGCGCCATACATCCTGGGTGACAAGGAAACTCCGCTCGAGAACACCCCAGAGGGTGGCGTCGGCGAGGAGTTGCGCGGCGAGAAGCACTCGGAGGAACACGCGGTCCCCGAGTCCGGCTTCGAACGCATCCTCGGCTCGGGCCCGGACCAGGCGCTGCGCCCGCTCGTCGGCACGCTCGAAGAGGGCGGCGTCATCGACCCGGACGTGCTGTGGTCCTGCACCACGTGCGGCGCCTGCGTCGAGCAGTGTCCAGTGGACATCGAGCACATCGACCACATCGTCGACATGCGCCGCTACCAGGTCATGGTGGCCTCGGAGTTCCCTGGCGAGCTCGGCGTGCTGTTCAAGAACCTGGAGCAGAAGGGCAACCCCTGGGGCCAGAGCGCCAAGGAGCGCACCACCTGGATCGACGAGGTCGAGTTCGACGTGCCCGTCTACGGCCAGGACGTCGACAGCTTCGACGGCTTCGAGTACCTGTTCTGGGTCGGCTGCGCGGGCGCGTTCGAAGACCGCGCCAAGAAGACCACGAAGGCCGTCGCCGAGTTGCTCGCCGCCGCCGACGTGAAGTTCCTGGTACTCGGCACCGGCGAGACCTGCACCGGCGACTCGGCGAGGCGAGCAGGCAACGAGTTCCTGTTCCAGCAGCTCGCCGAGCAGAACAAGGCCACCATCGACGGCCTGTTCGAGGGCGTCGAGACCGTCGACCGCAAGATCGTCGTCACCTGCCCGCACTGCTTCAACACGCTGGGCCGCGAATACACGCAGCTGGGTACCAACTACACGGTGCTGCACCACACTCAGCTGCTGAACCGGCTGGTCCGCGACAAGAAGCTGGTCGCGGTGAGCCCGATCGGCCAAGACGTGACCTACCACGACCCGTGCTACCTGGGTCGGCACAACAAGGAGTACGCGGCGCCGCGTGAATTGATCGGCGCATCGGGGGCGACGCTCACCGAGATGCCGCGTCACGCCGACCGCGGATTGTGCTGCGGCGCAGGCGGTGCGCGGATGTGGATGGAAGAGCACATCGGCAAGCGCGTCAACCACGAACGCGTGGAGGAAGCCCTGGACACCGGGGCGTCCAAGATCGCGGTGGCCTGCCCGTTCTGCCGCGTCATGATGACCGACGGCGTCGATGACCGGGCCGAGGCCATGGGCAAGGAAAAGGCCGAGGTGCTCGACGTCGCCCAGCTGCTGCTCGGCTCGCTCGACAAGTCCACCGTGACGTTGCCGGCCAAGGGCACCGCCGCCGAGGCGGCAGCCGTGCGGGCCGCCGCCGCGCCTGCGAAGGTCGAGCCTGCACCGCCCGAGGTAGAGGCTGAGCCCGAACCTGCCGAAGCCGAGGCGCCCGCCGCCAAGACCGAGACTGCCGCGCCCGCAAAGGGACTCGGCATGGCAGCCAAGCGCCCGCCGAAGAAGGGCGCACCCGCCGCCGAAGCAGCGGCGGCACCTGCCGAGACTGCCGCGCCACCCGTCAAGGGCCTGGGCATGGCAGGCAAGCGCCCGCCCAAGAAGGGCGCACCCGCCCCCGCCCCCGCGGCCTCGGCAACTGCACCTGCAGCACCTGCCCCGGAGGCCCCCGCCGCACCGCCGGTCGAGGTCAAGGGCCTCGGCCTTGCCGCCAAGCGGCCGCCGAAGAAGGGTGTCGCGGCCCCGGCTGCACCTGCGCCCGAACCTGAACCCGTTGCGCCGCAACCGGAATCGGAGCCCACGGCGTCCAACGGCCAGTCCGTCGAGCCGGACGAGCCCGCCGCACCGTCGGTCGAGGTCAAGGGCTTGGGCATCGCGCCAGGCGTGCGCCGCCCGCCGAAGCGGTAACGGACAGTGCCAAATTCAGTGGACAACGATGGGACGATGAGCACGTGAGTACGCATCAACTCCCGTGGCAGACCGGGCACCAGCCGCGCCAGCGCACGTTCACGCAGTCGACCAAGCTGCAGGACGTCCTATACGAAATCCGCGGCCCGGTACACGATCACGCGGCCCGACTGGAGGCCGAAGGGCACCGCATCCTCAAGTTGAACATCGGCAATCCGGCCGCGTTCGGCTTCGAAGCGCCCGACGTCATCATGCGCGACATGATCCAGGCGTTGCCGTACGCGCAGGGGTACTCCGACTCGAAGGGCATCATCTCCGCTCGCCGGGCCGTCGTCACGAAATACGAACTCGTAGAAGGGTTCCCGCGCCTCGACGTCGACGACGTCTACCTGGGCAACGGGGTATCCGAGCTGATTACGATGACGCTACAGGCGCTGCTCGACAACGGTGACCAGGTGCTGATACCCGCGCCGGACTATCCGCTGTGGACGGCGTCGACGGCGTTGGCGGGCGGCACCCCCGTGCACTACCTCTGCGAAGAGACGCAAGGCTGGATGCCCGACATCGCGGACCTCGAATCGAAGATCACCGAACGCACCAAGGCGCTCGTCGTGATCAACCCCAACAACCCGACCGGCGCGGTGTACAGCCGCCAGAACCTCGAGCAGATTGCCGAACTCGCCCGCAAGCACCAACTGCTGATCCTCGCCGACGAGATCTACGACAAGATCCTGTACGACGAGGCCGAGCACATCGCGATGGCCTCGGTCGCCCCCGATCAGCTGTGCCTGACGTTCAACGGGCTATCCAAGGCCTACCGCGTGGCGGGCTACCGTTCGGGCTGGCTGGCCATCACCGGGCCCAAGGAGCACGCAGCCAGCTTCCTCGAGGGCATCAACCTGCTGTCGAACATGCGACTGTGCCCCAACGTGCCCGCGCAGTACGCCATTCAAGTGGCGCTCGGCGGCCACCAGAGCATCGAGGATCTGGTGCTGCCCGGTGGTCGACTGCTCGAGCAGCGCGACGTGGCGTGGGACAAGCTCAACGAGATCCCCGGAGTGTCGTGCGTGAAGCCCAAAGGTGCGCTCTACGCATTCCCCCGGCTCGATCCCGAGGTCCACGACATCCGCGACGACGAGCAACTCGTGCTCGACCTACTACTGCAGGAAAAGATCCTGGTGGTACAGGGCACCGGCTTCAATTGGCCCGCACCCGATCACCTGCGCATCGTTACGCTGCCGTGGGCCCGCGACCTGACCCATGCGATCGACCGGCTCGGCAACTTCCTGGCCAGCTACCAGCAGTAGTCGGCCAGCCGGCCCCTCTACCCTGACCGGGTGGCGCATTCGCATTCGCACTCCCAAGCCTCCGGGCCCGCGCCGTTGGGTCCGTTGGCTGCCAAGATCGTCGTCGGCCTGCTGGTCGCGATCGGAGTTGCGGTCATCGCCGGGATGGCGCTGCTCTGGCCGAACCACCAGCGCGTCGACATCCCGCTGCCGTTCCAGAACGGCGCTGGTGGGGCCGTCACCACCGAGTCCGGTCACGTGCTGTCCAGTTCCTCCGCGCCATGCGGTAGTCCATCGGCGGGCGGCGTGCTGACGTCCGCGCCCGTCGGGGCGCCTGCGGGCAACGGTGAGTGCGTGCAGTCGCTAGTGCAGATCGACTCGGGACCCAACAAGGGCGCCAACACGCTGTTGGAGTTCAGTGGCGGCCCCGGCCAGCCGAGCCTCGCCGTCGGCGACGACATCCGGGTGAGCAGGCAGGTCGATCAGAACGGCACGACGTCGTACGCGTTCTTCGACTTCGAGCGGAGCTGGCCGCTTGGCCTACTCGCGGCCACGTTCGCGGTCGTGATCGTCGCCGTGGCGCGCTGGCGTGGGCTGCGCGCGATCGTCGGGATCGTGGTGGCGTTCGGGGTGCTGATGCTGTTCCTGTTGCCCGCGCTGCGCGACGGCGCGCCAGCGATTCCCGTTGCGCTGGTGGCATCGGGGGCCATCCTGTATGCCGTCATCTACTTGGCGCACGGGGTGAGCCTGCGCACCAGCGCCGCCCTGCTCGGCACGTTGTCGGCGTTGCTGCTTGCGGCCGTATTGTCTTGGGCAGCGATCGAACTGGTGCATCTCACCGGGCTGTCCGAGGATCAGAACAACGAGGTAGCTGCCTACATGGGCAGCGTGTCGATCACCGGCCTGCTGCTGGCCGGCTTCATCATCGGTTCGCTCGGCGTGCTCAACGACGTGACGGTTACGCAGGCCTCGACGGCGTTCGAACTCGCCGAGCACGGCGCGAGCCGCCGGAACATCTTCCTCGGGGCGATGCGGGTCGGCCGCGACCACATCGCCAGCACCGTGTACACCCTCGTGCTGGCGTACGCGGGTAGTGCGCTGCCGCTGTTGCTGCTCTTCAGCGTCGCGAACCGGTCGCTTGGCGACGTGTTGACCAGCGAGAGCGTGGCCATCGAGATCTCCAGGTCCGCGGTCGGCGGTATCGCGCTGGCGTTGTCCGTTCCGCTGACGACGGGCATTGCCGCCGTGCTGGCCACGCCCGCTGCTGCCGGGGCGCAGGAGCCGCGTCGAACGTGACGTGGTGGCGAGCTGCGAGCGGATTTCTCGCCATGGGCGCACGCTCGGCGCGCTAGCGCTCCAGTAGCTCGAGCAGATACGTGCCGTAGCCCGACTTGAGCAGCGTTTTGGCGCGGACGGCCAGCTGGTCGTCGTCGATGAAGCCGACGCGCCACGCCACCTCCTCGGGTGAGCTGATCTTCAGACCTTGGCGCCGTTCGACGGTGCGGACGTAGTCGCTGGCGTCGAGCAGCGAGTCGAATGTGCCGGTGTCCAGCCACGCGGTGCCGCGGGCCATCACTTCCACCGAGAGCCTGCCCGCTTCCAGGTAGCGCTGGTTGACCTCGGTGATCTCGTACTCGCCGCGCGGCGATTTTTGAAGCGATCGCGCTATTTCGATGACGTCGTTGTCGTAGAAGTACAGCCCGGGCACCGCGTATTGCGACTTCGGTTTGGCCGGCTTCTCCTCTAGCGAAAGGGCGGTGCCGTCGGCGTCGAACTCCACCACCCCGTAGGCCGAGGGATTGGCCACCCAGTACGCGAAAATTGCTCCACCGCTTACATTTCCGAAGCGACTGAGGCTGGTCCCGAATCCCGGGCCATAGAAGATGTTGTCGCCCAACACCAATGCGACCGTGTCGGTCCCGATGTGGTTGGCTCCGATGACGAAGGCCTGAGCCAACCCGTTCGGCTGATCCTGCACCGCATAGCTGAGGTCGACTCCGAAATCGGAACCGTCGCCGAGCAATCGGTGAAAGGCGGGCGCATCATCTGCGGTGGTGATGATCTGGATGTCGCGGATGCCCGCCATGATCAGCGTGGACAGCGGGTAGTAGATCATCGGCTTGTCGTACACCGGAAGCAGCTGCTTGCTGACGCCCATGGTGATCGGGTACAGCCGCGTGCCAGATCCACCGGCCAGGATGATTCCCCGCATGGCTAGACCCTAGAACGGCGTGCGGCTCAGCCAGCCGTCCCACACCGCGGCATCGCCGAAGACCTCCAGTCCGGCCTCTGCCGACGTCTTGCGACGCGTGACGGCCAGCAGCAGGTTCGTCGCACTGCCCCGCACTGCGGCCTCACCCTTCGTGTGGTCGTGCGACCAGTTGAGGCCGTCCTCGTCGTTGGTGATGGTCCACTCCCCCGTCGGGCCGAGCCCGTCGTCGGTGGCGTGCAGGTGCAGCGCCAGCCCGCGGGCCAGCGGTGGCGAGTGCAGGTCGGCCTGCATCGTGTTGATGTTGATCCACTCGCTGACGCCGTCGGCGGCCAGTTCGGGGTCGATGGTGAACTCATCGCCGAGCGCCAGCACCGCGTCGGCCCGATGGACCGTGGCCTCGTGCAGCCTGCGGCGAATCCACCAGCCTGCCGGCTTGGGTCCGGTGAACGTCCACACCCGCATTTCCGGGCCCACGTGATCGAGGGCATCGAAGACCGCCTGGACGCCGTCATTGAGCCAGCCGATCGCCGCGTCCGGGTCCTCCGGTGGTTTCCCGTCGCGCACCTGGCGGGGATCGAGCGGTTCGAGCATGCGATTCGCGATGATCTGCGCACTCCACCGGTTGCCGCGGCCGACGTGCTTGAACAGTTGATTGAGCGTCCAGCCAGGGCAGGTCGGCACCGGTGTCGACGGGTCGGCACCGCGGATGACCTCGCCGAAGGCCTTGGTCTCCTCGATCAGCGCCGTTCGGAAGTCCACCCTACGAACGTACCGCTGCGCGCGCCTCCCCGAGCCTGATCGGGAGCGACGACCAACCCCGCAACACGCGGGTATCGCAGCGGCTCCCGGCGCCCGCCAACTGCGCGGCCGGGTAGCGCTCGAAGAACGTCCGCAGCCCCACCTCACCCTCGGCACGGGCCAACGCCGCACCCAGGCAGAAGTGCCTGCCGCCGGAGAACGACAGGTGCTTGCCCGCGTTGTCGCGGGTGATGTCGAAGCGATGCGGGTCGACGAAGACCTCGGGGTCCCGATTGGCCCCGGCGAGGTACAGGATGACGAGCTCGCCGGCCTTGACGTCGCGGCCGGCGACCTCCGTGTCGACGATCGCCGCGCGTGCGCTCAGCTGCACCGGCGACTCCAGTCGCAGGATCTCTTCGACGGCGCCTGGCCACAATTCGGGTTGCTCGAGCAGCTTGGCGAGCTGGTCGGGATGCTCGACCAGGATGCGGATCCCGCTGCCGAGCAGGTTCACCGTCGTCTCGAAACCCGCGGCGAGCACGAGGCCGGCAGTGGCGCGCAGTTCCGTGTCGTTCAGTCGGGCGCCGCCCTCACTGGACGCAATGAGTTGGCTCATCAAGTCGTCGCCAGGGTTGCGGCGCAGACGTTGGATGTGGTCGGCCAGCCAGGTGTTGAAGCCTTCCAGACCGTGCTCGACGCGCAGGTACTGCGGCCACGACAGCCCGACGTCGAGGCTGGGCGCGGCGAGCTCGCCGAATTCTAGGATGCGCGGCCGCTCGACGTCCGGCACGCCGAGGATGTCGCCGATGACCGTGACCGGCAGTTGCGAGCAGTACTGCTCGACGACGTCGACTGCGACACCGTCGGTGCCAGCACCCAATCCGTCGATCAGCGCCGCCGCAGCCTGCTCCACCCGTACCCGCAGTGCCGCAACGGCTCTGGTGGTGAACACCGACGACACCGTCTTCCGGTAGCGCGTGTGCTCGGGTGGCTCGACGGACAGCAGTGACGGCGGCAGCAGCGGATGCAGCCTGCCCTTGACCATGGTCTTGTCCTCGAGCCAGCGCAGCGGCTTCGGCAACGAGTTGCCAATGGACGTCGCGGCGAAGTCGTCGGACCGCAACAACTGGTGGGCGACCGCGTAGTCGGTGGTCAACCAGGCCGCGCGACCGGGGACCAGCCGTCCCTTGGTGCGGAGTTCGTCGGCGAACCCTCCCGGATCGACTCTTACCGCCGGATCGGCGATCAGCCTGCCCTGCATGTCGCCGCGCTTGGCGCCGAGTGCCGACATCCCGCCGACGAAGCCGTGCAGGGCTAACCAGTTCGTGCGTTGGCGCAGCGTCATGACTCGAGCTTAAGCACGGGTCGCAGATCGTCCAACCGGTCGAACAGTTGCCAGATGTAGGCCGAGGTCCCGTCCTCGCGATGCGCGTGGAGATCCGCGAGGGTGGGGTCGTCGCAGTACCCGTCGAAGGCGTCCTTGTCGGGCCACTCGACCAGGATCAGCACCTGGCGGCCCGCGACCTCACCGAGCACGTTCTCGCGGAACTTGCCGAGCGCGACCACGTTGCCGCCGTACCTGGCGACTTCGGCGACCGATCGTTTCGAGTAGGCCAGGTACTCGTCGCGGTCCGCGACGTCGAAGAGGTTCAGGGCGTAGACGGTCATGGCCCCACGCTACGACGCGACGGCTCCGCTACGGTGCCGGCCGATTGAGCTCGTCGAAGCGGGCGACGGCGGCGTCGATGTCGACCTCGTCGAACATTTCGCTGCGACTGATCAGGTCGCCGTCGACCACGACGACGTTGATCATCCGCCACTCGGCGTCGAACCCCTCCTTTGAGGTTCCGGCACCCACATGGGTGACGACCACGCCGAGGTCGGTCAGCCGATGCACAGCCTCCACGTACGTGCTGAAATTCGCGAGCTCGTCGAACGTATCGCGGATATACGGGACTAACTCGCCTGACTCGATCATTGCGAGTTGGCGGTTGTCGATGTTCACCAAGTCCGGCACCGTCGCCGCGAGTTCGCCGCGATTGGCTGCGGCATACCCCTGGGCGATGACCGACCAGGTCTGCGAGTGCGATGCGGCTTCGTCTGCGAGATAGCGCGCGTCGAGCTCGACGAAGGCGGCGTTGATGTCATTGAGGTCGAACAGAACTCCCGCCGAGATCCGGTTGTCGGTGTCGATTTCGGTGATGTTCAGCAACTCGACGCCAAATGCGTCGGGACGCTGGTCGCCGCCTGATACGCGGGTACGAGTGAGCGCGAGGCGCTCCCCGCGGGTCGCGATGACGACCGACTCCATGTTCCTGACCCCGACGTCGATGACGGCCCGCAAGTTCGCGATCTGGGCGTCCCGACCGCGCTGGATTCCGCCGCTTACCACCCGGCGACGATCGTCATTGCAAGCGTCATCGGCGATCAACTCCGCCATGGCGTCCCAGTCGCGAGCAGCGAGGTACGAGTTGAAACGGTCGTACGTACGGCTTGCCGCGTTGTCCAGGCGCGGTGCGGGCCGACTGAGCTCGTCGAACCTGGCGAGCGCGGCGTCGAGGTCCTCATCTTCGAACATCTCGATGCGGTTGATCAGGTCGCCTTCGATAGTCGCAAGGCAGATTTCTCGCCATTCGGCATCGAAGCCGTCTTGCGAGGTCCCGCTGACTGCGTGGGTCCAGACCGCTCCAAGGTTGCTCAGCCGATGCACGGCCACGGCGTAGGCGGTGACGTCCGGTGCGAGATCCCACGTGGCACCTATGTACGCGGTCAGGTCACCGGGTGCGAACCCTCTCGCTCGACGGTGATCGATGTTCACCGAATCGGGCGTGAACCCGGGCAGTTCGCGCCTGTTGAATGCGGCAAGGCCCCGCGCGATGACGGACCACGTGTGCGCGTAGGCTGCCGCTTCGCCGGCGAGGAATCTGGCATCGAGCTCCTCGAAGGCGGCGCCGATGTCGTCCACATCGAACGCGACACGCGCCGAAATCCGGTTGGCCGCATCGATCTCGACGATGTCGACGATCCCGGTGCGGAACGCCCCAGGGCCCTGGTCGCGCCCCGTGAAGTGGGTACGACTGAGGGCGAGGCGCTGCCCGCGGGTTGCAATGACAATCGACGTTGCGTTCGTGACCCCGAGTTCGGCGACGGCACGCATGCTCGCGATTTCGGCAACTCGACCGTGTCGGATCCCGGCGTTCACGACCCGCCTGCGGTCATCGGAGGAAGTGTCGTCAGTTAGTGTCTCCGCCATCGCGTCCCAGTCCCGGGCCGCGAAACACGCGTCGTAGCGGTCGTTCACTTCGCTTGCCGCGTTGGTCAACTGCCTCGCGGGACGGCTGAGTTCGTCGAACCTTGCCAGTGCGGCGTCGAGGTCTGCCTCGTCGAAGATTTCGCTGCGGTTGAACCGGTCGCCCTCGAGCGTCAAAAGGTTGAGCATCCGCCACTCGGCCTCGAAGCCCTGTGGCGAAATCTCATGTCCCACCTGGGTAACGATCGCTCCGAGGCCGCTCAGACGATGCACAGCCTCGATGTACGCCCTGCCGTCAGGCCCCTCGTCCCACGTGGCGTGCATGTATGCGGTCATGTCACCCGGCGCGAAGGCTATCGCGCGCCGGTGATCGATGTTCGCCCAGTCCGGGGCCAACTTGGGGAGCTCGTGCCGGTTGACTGCAGCGAGTCCCCCCGCGATGAGCGCCCACGTGTGCGCATACGGCGCTGCCTCGCCGGCGAGATAGCGCGCATCGAGCTCCTCGAAAGCGGCGTCGAGGTCCTCGAGGTCGAACGTGATGGACGCCGAGATCCGTTCGTCGGAGCCGACTTCGACGATGTGGAGCATATCCATATTGAACGCGTCGGGTGGCTGGTCTCGACCTGACCAACGCGCGCGGATGAAGGTGAGTCGCGCACCTCGGGTGGCAATAACGGTCGATGTGACGTTCGTGAACCCGACGTCGGAGCCCTCGATGGCCTGCATGTTGATGATCTCTGCATCTCGACCGTGTCGGACTCCCGCGTTCACCGCCCGACGGCGATCGTCACTGGAATAGTCGTCGGCCAGTATTTCCGCCATGGCGGCAAAGTCGCGCGCCGCGAATTGATCTAGAAAGCGTTCGGCCACTTGGCTTGCCGCGTTTTCCAGCCGCGGTGCTGGTCGGCTGAGTTCGTCGAACCTCTCGAGCGCGGCGTCGATGTCTGACTCGTCGAACAGCTCTGAGCGGCTGAGCGTTTCACCTTCCACCGTCAGAATGTTAATGTCCCGCCACTCCGCGTCGAAGCCCTCTTGCGAGATCCCATGCGCGACATGTGTGACGACCCCACCGAGGCTGCTCAGTCGATGCACCGCCGCGATGTGGATCTTGGTGTCGGGCGAGTCGTCCCAGGCGGCTTGGATGTACGCGATCATGTCGCCGGGCGCGAAAGCTGCTCCGCGACGATGGTCAACGTCTTCCCATTCCGGCGTCGTCGCGAGGAGCTCCCGCCGGTTGAACGCGGCGTAGGCCTTGGCGATCTCCGACCACGTGTGCGCATACGGCGCCGCTTCGCCTGCGAGGTACCGGGCGTCGAGCTCGGCGAAAGCTGCGTCGATGTCGTCGGGATCGAACGCGATCTCTGCCACCACTTTGTTGTCGCCGTTGACCTCGACAACGTCGATCATCTCGTTATCGAATGGCTCCGGCCAGTTGAGCATGGAGAAAGAGTGCCGAGCGAGCACGAGGCGCTCCCCGCGGGTCGCGATGGGGGCCGATGTTATAGACGTGCAACCGATCTCGACGGTGGCTTTCAAGTTCGCGATCTCGGCATCCCGACCGGTTCTGGGGCCGCCGTTGACGACCCGGCGACGATCGTCGGCCGAGAAGTCGTCGGCGAGTGCCTCCGCAATGGCGTGCCAGTCACGGGTCGCGAAGTGCGACAGATAGCTATCTTGCGCTCGGCTCGCCGCGTTTTCCAGCTTCCGCGCTTGTGAGCGCAGCTCCTCGAAGCGCGCGAGCGCGGTGTCGACGTCGTCCTCTTCGTACACGTCCATCCGCGGTTCGTCGGGAACAAGCGAAACGACGCGAGACCACTCCAGTTCGTTCCCATGCGAGTCGGTGCCTTCGATGACGAGGCTCGCGACGGTGCCGTGGGCGTCAAGCGCATGTACTGCCGTCGCCCGATAGCGGGCGTCGGGCACGAGTGTCCACAGCTCCTCGACCGCCCGCCCGAAGTTCCTGGATCCGAACGAGACTCGTCGATGATCGACGTACGTAAGTCCCGTGATGATCGGTCCTGGCTCATGACGGTTCGCCTCACCAAGCGTGTCCATCGCGCTCTGCCAGACGTGCGCATACGGTGCCGCCTCGACGGCGAGGTAACGGGCATCGAGCTCGGCGATCGCGGCGTCGATGTCATCGGGATCAAACACGATCGCCGCAACCATCAACCCATCGTCATCGACCTCGACCATGCGGAATATCTCGGCAAAGAACGCGTCGGGGCCGGCGGTCTCGAATCGGGTACGGACGAGTGCGAGGCGCTGCGCGCGGATAGCGACGACCTCCGACACCATGCTCGTTACTCCGAGGGCGGCGGCCGCCTGTGCCTCGGAAACCAGTGTGGCGCGGTCATTGCCCTCTCGCCGGAGTCCTCGACGACGATCTTCGGCCCTGACGTCCGCGGTGAGCAGGCTGCCGATGTCCTCCCAGCGCCTCTCTGTAAAGACAGTGTTGAACTGCGCGTCGGCTCGACTCGCGGCATTCTCGAGCGGCGCTCGAAGGTGGCGCCTCTCGAGCCGGGCATGTGCGGCGTCCAACTCGGCGAGAGCGGCGTCCATGTCTTCGACGTCGAACCACATCTGATGCGCGACTCGGCCGTCTTCGTTGAGGCCGATCAATTGGAGGCTCTCATCTCGCGGCGCTCCGGGGCTTACGTCTGCCGTCCGAACTTCCAATCGAATGAGAGCGACGCGCTCGCCTCGGACAGCGACGGCGGTGTTGCGATGCCCGGCGCCCAACTCGCGAATGAGTCTTACTTCGTGTACCCATTCGCTCGACGTGAAGGTGCGTGGAGGAAAGCCGACTATTTTCCGCCGGTTCTCCATGGAGATTTCAGATGCAAACTGCTGTTCGAACTCTTCCCACGCGTTGCATTCGAGAAGGTCATCCAACCGTCGGATCGCTCGCAGGCACGCGTTGTTCGGCTCCACCGCTGGCAGTCCGTGTGCAGCCGGGGCGGTCGGTAGTTCGAAGCCGAGAATGCTGCGTGCGTTCTCGGCAAGTGCCGCCGCCCCCTTCAATTCGTACAATTCGACCGCTTGCTCGGCGGCGGCCCGCGCACCCGCGGCGTCGCCAGCGGTGCCCAGAACCGTCGCCAGTGCCAAGCAGGCATCGCCGTGATCGACCAGGGCATCGGTGCGTCCGGCCAGGGTCACGGCCTCTTCTGCTATCCGCCGAGCGTCCTCGTGAGCACCGCTGCGTGCGAGCAACTGTGCCCGCACTATCCGCCAAGCGATCGACGCCTTGAAAGCGTGGCCAGCGAGATGCTCACTCTCCGTGCACAACTCGTCGGCCTCGGCGTCTCTGCCGAGCGCGAGGCAGGCCCGAGCCAGCAACGCGGCGGTCTCGGCGGTGTCGGCTTCGAGGCCCATGCGACGAAAGCCGTTGTAGGCCCGTCTCAAATGCGGCTCGGCGGCCGTTGGATCGTCGGCGACCAACTCGACGATGCCCGCGAACTGGTCAACCTCGAGCCGAGCGTGCCGCATGCCGAGCTCGGTGAGTGTGCGTCTGGCGGAGTCGATCAGGGCACGGCCCGCTGCGGCGCGTCCGCGGAACGCGTCCAGCACGCCCTGGCACCTCGTCGACGTTGCCTCCACGACCGGTGATCCAGTGGTGATGCGCAGCAGCCGGACGACATCGAGACACCGACCGCCCGCGCGCGGAACCGGGTTGGGGCCCCACAGCGCGGCAAGGGGCGCGCCGGCCAGCACGGCGTTCACTCGACGGTGTTCACCCGCACGTCGCGCCGCGGTCAGCGCTTGGTCCAAGGCGGTTTCGCAATCACCGATGCGCCCGAGGCGGGCGAGGCAGGAGGCTCGGACGGTGTGCGCCTTGGCCTCCCCCGCCGCGTCGTCCAGTCCGGCCAGCTTCTCGGCGGCCGCGCGGAGCGCGGACTCGATCTCGTCCAAGCGCTCGGGATCGGTGAGCATCGAGAGCTGGCCGTCGAAGCACGTCCCCCAAGCCGCGAGACGGGCCGAATCGCGCGTCGCCGCTCGCAGTTGCGAGACCGCGCCGGCGGCCGAAACCACGTCGCCCGCGGCCAACAGCGCCTCGCAGCGGGCGACCAGGAGTTCGGCTTGTTGCTCGTCGCGGTCGGGCAGCTCGTCGTCAAGTTCCTCGAGTGCGTGCCATGCCCTGTCGTAGAGGTCGGCCGCGCCTTCATAGGCCAGGCGTGCCATCGCCTGGTCCGCCGCCCGCCTGCAGTACTCGACGGCCTTGGCCGCGTTTCCCGCCCACGCACATTCGAAGTAGTGGTAGGCCAATTCGGCCAGCAGCTCGTCGTCAGCGCCCGGTTCTGTTTCGAGTGTCGCGGCGATCTTCTGGTGCAGCCGCATACGTCGCACGGATGCCAGCTCGGCGAGCAGCGACTGCCGGACGATGGCGTGGTTGAACCGGTAACGACCGCCAGGCTCTTCGATGACGATGCCCGCCTTGGACGCTTCGTCGAACGCGTCGATGAGGTCTTCGCCAACCACACTTTCGACCAACGCCAGCGCGAAATGGCTGCCGACGACCGCGGCCGCCGCAAGGGCCTTGTTCGTCTCCGCCGGAAGCCGAGAAAGTCTGCGGCTCACTGCTTCCCGAACGCCCTGTGGCAGGGTGCTTGGATCCCAGCGGCCGCCGCTTTCGTCCACGTGGCGCAGCGCCTCGATGAGGAAGAACGGATTGCCACCGGTGACTGTTGCCAGTGCCCGAGCCAGCTCTTCGTCGTCGTAGCCGGCTTCGGCGACGTAGGTGGTGACGTCGCTCTCGTCGAGGCCGCTCAACTGAAGACGAGTGGCGGAGCCGTCGCGGTTGAGGTCGGCGAGCATCGCCGCCAGAGGGTGGGAGCGGTCGAGGTCGGTGCTGCGGTAGGTGCCGACGATTTGCACGCGAGCGTGCTCGCCGAAGCGCAGGAGATGGCGCAAAAGAAGCAGCGTGGGCTTGGCCGCCCAGTGCAGGTCATCGAGAATGAGCACGACCGGTGCGCTGGTGGAGGCGACTCCGAGCACCGCAACGACGGCGTCGAAAAGTGCATAGCGCTCGGTGTCGGGGTCCGCGCGGGTCGGCAGGGCGACATCGGGCAGGACTTCGGTGAGCCCGGGAACCAATGAGAGGAGCGCTTCGACGCCGCGTAGCCCACGCAGCCGACTCGCCCCGAGGCTGGGGATGAGCGCACGCAGGGCTTCCGCAAACGGCTGGTAGGGCGCACCGAGGTCCTCGTCGCAACGACCGTAGAGGACGAGGGCGCCCTGCTCGTAGGCGTGTCGGGACCATTCACCGGCCAGTCGCGTCTTGCCTACGCCGGGCTCCCCCGCGATCAGCACTGCGTGCGCGCCCCCGTCGAGCGCGGTCTGCCACGTGGACAGAAGTCGCTCGAGTTCGGGGCCGCGCCCGACGAACGGTCCGGGGCCTGCCAGCACGGCGGGCAGGGCGGGCCGTTCCATGGGTACATCAGTTGCGGCCGCACGGGGTTCGTCGGCCGTCTCCAGTCGAAGTTCGAACACGTGCTCCGGGCGCGGAAGATTCTTGAGCTGGCGCATCCCCAGATCGACGAGTAGGACATCGTCGGAAAGTGAATCGATGACGAGTTCGGCCGTTGCGCCCGAGCAGAGGATCTGGCCACCGACAGCCAGTGATCGCAGGCGCGCGGCGCGGTTGACCGCCCGACCGAAGTAGTCGCCGTCACGAAGCTCGACCTCACCAGTGTGTAGTGCCACGCGGATGCACATGGGCTCCAACAGCTCCCACGGCTCGTGGCGGATCGCTTCCTGGAGCTCGATCGCGGCGGCGGCGGCGGCCGATGGCCGGTCGAAGACAGTGAAGGTCGCGTCGCCCTCGCCGCGAGTCTTGATGAGCCGCCCTCCGCGGGATGTCACGACCTGTTCGACGATTTCGTCGTGTCTGGCCAGCGCCATCGCCATGGCGTCAGCCTGCGCCTCCCACGCGGCGGTCGACCCCTCGATGTCGGTGAGCAGGAAGGTGACGGCACGTGTCAGCGACGAGAGGTGCTGTGAGACGGGTGTTTCCAACGCATCGTCCTGCGCAACGATAGCGGCCTCGAGCCGGCGGAGGTCCGGTCCGGGATCGACGCCCAGCTCGTCGGCCAGCAGTGACCGGGCGCGCTGGAACGCGCCTAGGGCTTCACCTTGTCTACCTGCGCGATAGAGGGCGAGCATCAACTGCCCCCACCGCCTTTCGCGCAATGGCGCGTCACCCACCGCGGCCTCCAACTCGCCGATGATCTCGGCAGCACGGCCCGTCGCGAGAAGCGCGTCGGCGCGGTCCTCCACCAACGCGGCATGGCCCTCGATCCAGCGCGTTTTCTCGGATGTGCCCCGCGAGCCCTCGGGAAGTTCCGGGACCCCACGCCAGAGCGCCAACGCCTCGTCGAAACGGGCCACCGCTTGGCTGGTGTCCCCCGAGGCGATGGCCTCGCGGCCCATCTTGGCCGCCGACTTGTAGCGCGAGGCATCGATCTCGGTCGTCGTCAGGGTCCAGCCCGTCCCCTCCGTCACCACGAAGCCGTCGCCAAGCGTGCGACGCAGAGCAGAGATGTGCGTCTGCAGTGCCTTGGCCGCGGTGCGCGGCGGATCATCGCCCCAGAGGAGCTCCAGAAGCGTGTCGGCCGACACGAGCGAACCCGCGTGCAGCCCCAACATCGTGAGGAGGGCACGCGGTTTGGCGCCAGGAATGGCGACCGGCAGGCCATACTGCCGGACCTGAAGAGGACCCAAAACCCCCAGCTCCACCGTTTGAAGGGTAGTCACATCGTCATCGTCAGCGAGGCGATTCAACGGGCGGTCAAGGTTTGGTAAAGGGTGCGCCCACGGGTGTGCGCCGTTACGACGTCACGTCGAGACTGTCGTGTCCAGGTTTGCGATGCGGCGGCCCAGCGCGTGCACCCGCCACCCGGCGTTCTGCCACTTGCCCACGTCCAGGCAATTGCGGCCGTCGACAACGACTTTGGCGCGCACGGTCTCGGCGAGGTGTTCGGGATCGAGGTCGATGAATTCCTGCCACTCGGTGAGCACCAACACGGCGTCGGCACGTTCACACGCCTCCGTGACCGACGTTGCGTAGGTCAGGGTCGGGAAGACGCGCTGCGAGTTGTCCATCGCCTTGGGGTCGTACACGTTGACGGTGGCGCCGTTGAGCTGCAGCAGGCCCGCCACATTGAGCGCGGGCGAGTCGCGCACGTCGTCGGATTCGGGTTTGAAGGCCGCGCCGAGTACGGCCACGTTGGCGCCGAGCAACGATCCGCCACACGCCTTGGTGGCCAACTCGACCATGCGGGTGCGCCTGCGCATGTTGATGCTGTCCACCTCGCGCAGGAAGGTCAGGGCGTGGTTGGCGCCGAGTTCGCCCGCCCGCGCCATGAACGCTCGAATGTCCTTCGGTAGGCAGCCCCCGCCGAATCCCAGTCCGGCGTTGAGAAATCGCCTCCCGATGCGGGGGTCGTAGCCGAGCGCATCGGCCAGCAGCGTGACGTCGGCGTCGACGGCCTCACAGACCTCCGAGATCGCGTTGATGAACGAGATCTTCGTGGCCAGGAACGCGTTCGCCGAGACCTTCACCAACTCCGCGGTCTGCAGATCGGTGACCAGGAACGGCACGTCCTCGGCGAGCAGCGGCGCGTACAGTTCGCGCACGGCCGCCTCGGCGCGCACCGAACCTCGTTGCACGCCAAGCACGATGCGGTCCGGATGCAGGGTGTCGTGGACGGCGAACCCTTCGCGCAGGAACTCCGGGTTCCAGGCGATTTCGACGTCCATCCCCTTGGGCGCCAGCGCGCGAGCGCGTTCGGCGAGCTCGGCGGCGGTACCCACGGGCACCGTCGACTTGCCGACGATGACCGCCGAACGCCGCAACCGTGGCACCAGGGTGTCGATCACCGCGTGGACGTGACGTATGTCGGCGCCGTATTCGCCCTTCTTCTGTGGGGTTCCGACGCCGAGGAAGTGCACGTCGGCGAATTCAGCGGCCGCCTCGTAGTCGGTGGTGAAGTGCAGACGACCCGCATCGATGTTGGCGCGCAGTACCTTTCGCAGCCCGGGTTCGTAGAACGGAATGTCGCCCGAGGCCAACTTCGCGATCTTGCCGGGGTCGATGTCGACGCCGACCACTTCGTGTCCAAGCTCGGCCATCCCTGCGGCGTGTGTCGCGCCGAGATACCCAGTGCCAAATACAGTGCATCGCATACTGCCTGAATAGGCCTCCGCGATGAGCTAGTTGCAAAGTGACACTTAGCGCAAGGCCAACGCTAGGTGACGAGTGGTGTTCGGCTTAGTGACCGCCGCCCGTGCACAGGAGCAATATGCACACGTGGGGGCCGCCGCCGTAGCCGCCGCGATCGCCGCCGCCGTTGCCGTAGCCCCCGCGAGGCCCGTCACCGGAATCGGGACCGTCGTAGCCACCCTGACCACCCTGCTGCGGGTACTGCGGGTACTGCTGCTGCGGGTACTGCGGGTACTGCTGCTGCGGCGGATATTGGGGGTATTGCTGCTGCGGCGGGTACTGCGGATACTGCTGCTGGGGCGGGTACTGGTTGTACCGCTGCTGCCACGGCGCCCGGATGATCGGCGGGATGACCGCAGGCGGCGGTACCACCGGCGGGACGGCAACGGGGGGTGCAGGCGGGACGTCGACCGGCGCGGGCGCAGCCTCAGGCGGCGGCACCACGGGAGCAGGCGCCTGCGGGGGATCCTCGACGTACACCTTGCGCGGCGGGGCCTGCCGTTCGGCGGCGACGGGCACCGGGGCCTTGATGGTCTCCGGGACCGGCGGCGGCGGGGGGGCCGGTAGCTGTGCCTCAGGGGCCGGCGGCGGAGCCTCCGGGATCACCGGCGCGGCTGGAGGCGCGGCGTTGGGGACGATGGCCTGGCCGGGGTCGGGCCGCTGGTCGGCGGTCGGCCGAATCGCCACGGCAAGCGAGATGACAAGGGCGACAACGCCAACGACGAAGATCGAGGTCAGCGCGGAACCGACGAGCAGGAACGGCTTGCGGCCCTCCTCGACGGGCGCGGGTCCGAGGTCTAGATCGGGGTCGTAGTCGAGCGCGTTGGCCGCTGCGTTGACGTCCACCGCGCGCCTCATGGTCGCGACACTGGCCATCAAGCCGTACTGGTTACCCGCCGTGGCGCCCTCGGGATCCAATGAATAGGCGAGCCCCGCGGTGGTCGCGTCGTAGGTCGGCGCGTTGGCCGCGGCCAGCGCGGCCCCACGGGCCAGCGCCAAGCCGGACTCCTCGGGTGCCCGGACGGGAAGGCTGACGAGGTCTTCCAGATGCTCCTTGACCGAGGTGATGTCGACACCGGAGCCCACCACGAAGATGCCCTGCGGAGGCGAATCCTGCGCCTCGACGGCGGCCACCATCTCGACGAGCATCGCCATGGCGTCCGAACCGTGGAGATTGTTGCTCAGCACCTTCACGATCGACCCGTCGTCGCTGCGGACGACGGACAACGTCGCGCTGTCCCGATCGACGAAGAGCAGCGCCGTGCTGTCGTATCCAACCGCTCGGCCCGCGGCTTGCGCCAGCGCTCCGGCGGCATGAAGTTCGGACACCAGAATCACGTCGCGGATGTTGCGTGCGGCGAGCGCATCGCGCAGTTCCGCGGCCTCGGAGCGGTCACTCCACGTGACGCCGATGGACGTGAGTTCGTGGCCACCCTCGGCGGCGCTTTCCTGCGTTCCGACGATCGCCGCAACCACTTGATCGACGGCATTCGAGGTTGCTGAACCGTCCGATTCAGGCACCTCGAAAGTGTCGTGGTCGACGATCTCGCCGTCCCCGTTTGCACCCTCGACCAGCGCCATACGCACCGTCTTAGGTGTCAACGACACACCAAGTACGATGTCCATCGACCCCTCCAAAAAGTTTGCTACCCTATCAGGTCGGTCTTTCGAATTCACCTGTCGCGAGCCGACGACTAGATGATTCATCGTCCCTACCAGCGCAGTCGTTACACCCCGCGGCATTAGCTGATGGCTCGCTCAGTGCCGCTCCCCCAATCCTACCCGCGTGTCCTTAGCGTGACTACCCGTCGGCGGCGGGTCGCGGTCGAGCGTCGCCCAATGCCGAGTGGCGGCGCGGAGCCACTTGGCCGTGCACGCCCTCGGCGTATGCGGTCTCGGCGTGCTGGGTGAAGTCGACACCGGTGGCCTCTTCCTCGGCGCTGATGCGGAACCCGATCACGCGGTCGATGGCCTTGGCCAAGAGCCAGGACACCCCGAACGCGTAGAGCGCGACGACGACGGCCGCGAGCGCCTGCTTGCCCAGCTGTGTGAAGCCGCCCCCGTAGAAGAAGCCCCGCGGACCGGCCGTCATCACCTCGGTGGCAAGGAGCCCGATCAGCAGCACGCCGACGACGCCACCGACGAAGTGCACGCCCACGACGTCCAGCGAGTCGTCGTACCCGAAGCGGAACTTCATCCCGATCGCGAACGAGCAGACAATCCCCGCAAGCAGCCCGACCACGACCGCACCGAGCACGTTCACCGTTCCGCACGACGGCGTGATCGCCACCAGGCCCGCGACGACGCCCGAAGCGGCACCGAACGTCGTCGGCCTCCCGTCGCGGATTCGCTCCACGGTGAGCCAGCCGAGCATGCCAAGGCAGCCCGCGACGAGCGTGTTGAGGAAGATCGCCGCGGCCATCCCGTTGGCGGCGAGTGCGGACCCGGCGTTGAAGCCGAACCAGCCGAACCACAGCAACCCGACGCCGAGCAAGACGAACGGCAGGTTGTGAGGCCGCATGGCCTCCTTGTTGAAGCCGATTCGGGGTCCGAGCACCAGCGCCAGGGCCAATGCCGAAGCGCCGGAGACGATTTCGACGACCAGCCCGCCCGCGTAGTCCAGCACGCCGAGTTTGGCCAGCCATCCGTTGGGCGACCAGACCCAGTGCGCAACCACGGCGTAGACGGCGATTGCCCACAGCGGGACGAACACCACCCACGCGGAGAACTTCGCGCGGTCGGCGATCGCGCCACTGACGAGGGCGGCGGTGATGATGGCGAAGCTCAGCTGGAAGGTCGCGTACAACAGTTCGGGCACCGCCCCATGCGCGGTGGTGGGCCCGATGCCCGCCATGCCGACGTGTGTGAGGTCGCCGATGAGTCCGATCCCGCCGCCGCCCGAAAACGCCAGCGTGTAGCCGACCAATAGCCAGGCCACGGTGACCAGCGGGATCGAGATGAAGCTCATCATGATCATGTTGAGCACGCCGGTGGTGCGCACCATGCCGCCGTAGAAGATGGCCAGCCCTGGCGTCATCAGCAGCACCAAGGCGGTGCTGGCGAGCAGCCAGGCGGTCGCGGCGGGGTCGATCTCGTGCACGTCGGGCTCCCTCGTTGGAATCCCGCAGAGCATATGTTCCGGGTTACGGCGTGGTTACCAGAACCTCACCGCGCTCAGGACTTGACGAAGTTCAGGTAGGACCGCGATGGCGTCGGGCCGCGCTGGCCCTGGTACTTCGACCCGGCCTTGCTGCTGCCGTAGGGATGTTCGGCGGGGCTGGTGAGCCGGAGTAGACACAGCTGACCGATTTTCATGCCAGGCCACAGCGTGATCGGCAGGTTGGCGACGTTGGACAGCTCGAGCGTGATGTGGCCGGTGAAGCCAGGGTCGATGAAGCCCGCAGTCGAGTGCGTCAGGAGCCCCAGCCGGCCGAGCGACGACTTGCCCTCGAGCCGGCCTGCGAGGTTGTCGGGCAGCGTGCACCGCTCCAGCGTCGAGCCGAGCACGAACTCGCCGGGGTGCAGCACGAACGGCTCGCCCTCCTTGGGCTCGACGAGCGTGGTGAGGTCGTCCTGCCGCACGGACGGGTCGATGTGGGTGTACCTCGTGTTGTTGAAGACGCGGAACAGGTTGTCGAGCCGGACGTCGACGCTGGAGGGCTGGACCAGGTCGTCCTCGAAGGGGTCGATGCCCAACTGTCCGGACTTGAGCTCGGCCCGGATGTCGCGATCGGAGAGCAGCACCCGACGAGCGTAGCGGGTGGAAGTGCTAGCCTTCGTGATCACCAGCACGGCTGGTCAGGCCGATGTAGTTCAATGGCAGAACATCAGCTTCCCAAGCTGAATACGCGGGTTCGATTCCCGTCATCGGCTCCATGTGATGTTGCAAGACACCCGACGCCTCTTGGCGGTCACCGACGAGCAGTGGCCTCGATCAGTTGGCCCCTCCCCCGGGGGTTGACGCCGCCGCCAAATGCGGCGCAATGTCATGTTCGTCATACGGCTGGCTAGTCGTTCCGGGGGGAAGGAATCTCATGACCACGAGGGACAAGTACACAGACGTGCCAGAGCCGTACTCGTGGGAGGTTCGCAGCGCCGGTGACGCGCGCTTCTCGTGGGAGTACGACGAGGGGCGCGCCCGGCTCCTTTCTCTGTATCAAAAGGGAAAGGACAAGCAGTGGGACGCCCAGTCGCGCATCGACTGGACCCTAGACGTCGACCCGATGAACCCGATCGGGATGCCCGACGAGTTCCATCCGCTGTTCGGCAGCCCGGCCTGGGAGTCCGCCGACGAATCGCGCCGCGCCGAGATGCGCCAGCACAACGCTGCCTGGAATTTCTCGCAGTTCCTGCATGGCGAGCAGGGGGCGATGGTGTGCGCGGCCAAGATCGTCGAGGTCGTCCCGGACATGGACGCGAAGTTCTACGCGGCCACCCAGACCATGGATGAGGCCCGCCACGTCGAGGCGTTCTCACGCTTCCTCCAAGAGAAAATCGGCCTCGTCTACCCGATCAACAAGAACTTGACGGCACTGCTGGCGGACACCCTGAACGACTCGCGTTGGGACATGCCCTACCTCGGCATGCAGGTTCTCATCGAGGGGCTCGCACTCGCCGCCTTCGGGGTGCAGCGTGACCTGGCGCCCGAAGGCTCGCTGGCAAAGCAACTGCTGGCCTACGTCATGCAGGACGAGGCCCGCCACGTCGCCTTCGGCCGAATCTCGTTGAAGGACTACTACTCCGCGCTAACTGAAGCCGAGCGGGGCGAGCGCGAAGAGTTCGTCGTGGACGCCTGCTACCTGATGCGCGACCGGTTCCGCGGCGAGGAGGTCTTCGAGACCCTCGGCCTGAATGTCAAGGAATGCGCCGACTGGGTCGACACGTCGCCGCTGATGATCCAGTTCCGCTCACACCTGTTCAGCCGGATCGTGCCGATCGTCAAGGACATTGGGTTGTGGGGCGACAAAGTGCAGAAGGCCTTCTCCGACATGGGTGTGCTCGACATGGCCGGTTTCGACATCGAGGCGCTGATGAAGGCCGACGAGGATCAGGCCGAGTCGCTGGACCAAGCCCACTCCGAGATGGCAGCCCGGGCCGTCGAGGTGGACGAGGCTATCGCGGCGGGCAAGCGCTAACACCGTTCTCGGGGACGAGCCTCCCAAACTCTTCCACGGCAACGAATTCCGTCATCGGCGCCCAGTAGTCCGCCGACGTGGGCGGTTGCGCCTGCGCGACGAGGCGCTCCATGGCCTAGAGAAGCGCGATCAACTTTTGGGCCAGTGGGCCAAGCGGTGCTGTCGGTGACTCGATCGTCCGCATGGTTCCTCGGACCTCTTTGACTGAAGCCGGACGCTGCGCCATGTGGCAAGCGCGTGAAGCACATGTCAGGTATTTGATACTCGGCGTTTGACGCCGACTTTCACCGTGCTTCGCGTCCGAGCAGTGGCCTCGATCGGTGCCTCGGCACGTGAGTACCGTCGTAGTCATGGACTACCGGTACCTCGGCAACAGCGGATTGAAGATCTCCGAGATCACGTACGGCAACTGGATTACACACGGTTCGCAGGTCGAGAACGACATAGCGATCCAGTGCGTCCACGCGGCGCTCGACGTCGGCATCACCACGTTCGACACCGCTGACGTCTATGCCAACACCAAGGCCGAATCGGTGTTGGGTGAGGCGTTGCGGGGCCAGCGGCGCGAGTCGTTGGAGCTCTTTACCAAGGTCTACTTTCCGACCGGGCCAGGGGGTCCGAACGACGTTGGCTTGTCGCGCAAGCACATTCTGGAATCCATCAACGGGTCGTTGCGTCGGCTCGAGACCGACTACGTCGACCTGTACCAGGCCCACCGCTACGACGTCGAAACGCCGCTCGAGGAGACCATGCAGGCGTTCGCCGACGTGGTGCGGGCAGGCAAGGTGCTCTACATCGGGGTCAGCGAGTGGACGGCTGAGCAGCTACGCGCGGGTCACGCACTGGCCCGAGAGCTGAACGTGCAGCTGATTTCGAGCCAACCGCAGTATTCGATGCTGTGGCGGGTGATCGAGGAAGAGATCGTCCCAACCAGCCGTGAACTCGGCATCTCCCAGATCGTCTGGTCGCCGATCGCGCAAGGCGTGTTGACCGGCAAGTACCAGCCGGGCCAGCCGCCGCCGGCCGGTTCCCGAGCCACTGACGAGAGTGGCGCCAACTTCATCCAGCGCTTCATGACCGACGACGTGCTGACCCGGGTGCAGGCGCTGCGGCCGATCGCCGAATCGCTCGATTTGACCCTGGCTCAGCTGGCGGTCGCGTGGGTGCTGCAGAACGACAACGTCGCCTCCGCCCTGATCGGGGCGTCGCGACCCGAGCAGGTGGCCGAGAACGTGAAGGCCTCCGGTGTCCAGCTCCCGGCCGAGGCGATGGCCCGGATCGACGAGGCGCTCGGAGACGCGGTGGAGCGCGACGGGGCCAAGACCGCGGCCAACGCTCCCACCGCCCGTCCGGCCTGAGCTGTTCAGTGGACGGGCCACGCGCCCTAAGTGAGGCCCGCTCCGCCGGCGACGGCGCTCGAACTACCTCTTTTGCGACGTCATCTGAATCGTCTTCTCGTGATCCTGGAGGAGCGCGGTGGCGCGACCGTTCAGCTTCACGAAGAGCTCTATTGGGTGCTAGAGACATCCGAGATGTTCTGTCTCGAGAGCGTTCCCGCACCCAGCGCCGGACAGCTCTCAGACGATGTCGACGAGTTGACGGCTATGGGTCTCGGCCCAACGACCTTCTAGTGCCATGGCACGAGCTAAAACACCTGATCGGGCTGCTGGAAGTTCTCGCGCGCCGCGATTTGCCGTGATTGCGCGCGTTCGATCCCCGTCATCGGCTCCAGATGCTTCGTAGGCCAGTTCGGTAGCAACTCTCGGCTTCGGCCGCGGGTCACCGTTGGACCTCATCCGGGGTAGCCGGAAACGAGTACCAGGTTCGATGTTGCGGAGCGGTGACGTAACCCAACCACGGCCTGATATTCGTCGGACTGATACCAAGCCCGCGCGAGCTCCTTGTTCGGAAACTCGATCAGCACGGTCCGCGTGAAGGGCCAGCTGCCTTCGACGACTTCCACACCATCGTCGGCGGCGACCAGCTTCCCGCTGAACTTGTCGAAGATCTCCAGGTGATTGGCAAGCCCGTACTGGCCATAGCCATCCAAATCGTCGATCACGATCTGCACGACGACGAATGCCTTTTCTTCTGGCATGAGTGGTCTCCTCTGCTGAGCCCCGATGCCCACGATATCCATTAGTTGAGGTTGAGTCAATGAGTGTCACTCGATGAGTCAACCTCGTTGAGTTGCGCTCCGCCGCTCTGCAGCGCACGATCTACCTGGTGAGTGCCACCAGGGCCAAACAAGCTCGACAGACTCCGCGGCGACCGACCCAGCGACAGGCGCAAGCAGAACTGAGCAAGCGCAAGCTTCTCGACGCCGCCGTCGAGCACTTCTCCGTCCGTCATTTCGACGACGTCGCAGCCAGCGACATCACCGAGTCCGCCGGAGTCGCCCAAGGCCTGTTGTTCCACTACTTCGGCAACAAGCGCGGCATCTATCTCGCAGCGCTACGTGACGCGGCAACCAGACTGAATGCCGCCAACACACCGCCGCCCAGTGACGGGTTTCCCGGTCGGCAATGCCGAGAAATGTTGCGCACTCACCTGGCGTTCCTCAGCGATCACCGCGACCTTGCGTTGCGATTGGTCCTCGGAGGGAGCGGCGGCGACCCCGAAGCGTGGGAGATCTTCGATCAATCACGTTGGCACACCATCGAATGGATCTGTGAGCTACTCGAACTCGACCTCGGCCGCACGGCGGTGCGATTGATGCTGCGCTCTTGCGCGGGGGCACTCGACGAAGCCTCCATCTACTGGCTGAAGAACGACCGCCCGTTCGACCTCGACGCGATGGTGGAAGTCGTCATCGAACTGCTCGCCACGTCGTTGCGCTGCGCAGCCCAACTCGACCCGGATTTAGACGTGACTGAGGCCGTCGCGAAACTAGCCGACCGCACTGCGTGACAGTCGCCGCAACCGAATCGTTTTCTGTGCGACTGTCGATCCAGGCGCTCCCTTGGTTTTTGAGTACCAGTGGAACAACGACCGTTAGGAAACGAGCGGTGAGTATCCCTACTTCTGCGGTCGCAACAACCCCCGCCGCTCCGGACGTCCGAGGCTAGTCCAGCTAATTTATATCAGGCAGGCCGAAAGGCCTCGGCTAGCCCAGATTATCGTCGTAAGTAGAACGTTTTCAGGTGCAGAAGCCCAGTGATCGTCGAATTACCGCTAGGTAGCGGTTCTTTGCGGTGACGTTACGACGAGCCCCGACTGCCGGGGTGGCGCCTTGCGAGATTTTGGCTGGTCGGCCGTACTGAGTGAACCGGACGGTGTGGCAGCGCACTCAGGCCAAACCTGTTAGGAGCTAGCCGTCGTTGACATCGCTAACCCGTGCCTGGCCGGGATCAGTTCGCTGAAATGTTGCCCCTTTGCGCCATTGCTGGCCAAGATCCTCGTAACCATCTACTCTGTTGCACTGGGCCCAGGGGGGAACACAGATGACGTTGCCAGCACTTCAAGACATAGCCACCCACGCTGCCAGCAACGATCCGATCGCTGGGGTGATCAGGATCGAGACTGCGCCGCGGGAGAAGGCGACCCCGATCATTCTGGACATGATGCGGTCGGTCTATCCCCATGATCAGGTGTTTGGCCGCTACTGCACGGTCAATGACTACATCGACTGTCCGCCCGATGAGCTCTTTGAGTATCTGTCGGATACCCGCAGCCTTGAGGAGTGGACCTACAGCCTGCGCGGTTTCCAGGAGACCGATGAGCCCGACCTGTGGTTGGCGTGGGACAAGTTGGGCTCAGAGACCGAGATCTATACCCGCACGGTGGCCAACCCTCAGGCCCGCACGGTGGATTATCACTGTGCCTGGGATCAGGGCAAGCACCTATGGATGATCTATCTGATGCGGGTGGTGGATGCGCAGGTGGTGCTCGACAAGCCCGGCTCGGTGGTGTTGTGGACCAACTGTCATCACCCGTTCTACGACACCAACCCCTATCCGGAAGCCGCGCCGGCCGAACGGCCGGTCTGGGTGGGCGACTTCTGGGAAATGTTCGGCGCCGGCCACGAACTGGAACTCAAAAACCTCAAAGCAATCGCAGAGTATCGCCACCACAACGGGTTGCCGATCACCCCAGCCTGGATGCGAGACGCGAAATTGACCCGAAACGAGATGAGCGGGATTTCATGACGAAAGCACCAACGGTCAGCCTGATCGACATTGCGACCTATCTGCCCGAAAACCGTGTTCCCGCAGAGTGGTACACGAGTCAGTCGGACGTCGACAACGACATGCGCGACAATCCGATGTTCACCCCGCCGGAGTATCGACACCACGCGGCCATCGACGAGTCCAATGTCGACATGCTCGAGCGTGCCACGGCAGGATTGATCGATCGTCACGGGCGCGACGTGATTGCCGGCGTCGACATACTGCTCACGCATTCTCAGATGCCCGATCTGCCGATCGTCGGAGCAGGCGGTGAACTGGCGAGCCGGCTCGGCATGAATCCCCAGGTGATCCTCGACGTACACAACGGCGGCTGTGCCTCTTTTGTGTACATGGTCAGCCTGGCCCGCCGACTGCTCATGTCCGGCGCTGGGCGTACAGCGATGATCGCGTGCTCGGCGACTGCCGCCGGCAAGGTCTTCGAGCAAGACCAGGTCCGCAAGCTCGCGCAGGCGTCGGTCCCCGGTGACGGCGCAGGAGTCGGCCTGCTCACGTTGTCGGATACATCTCCGGTGCTCGACGTCGAATCTCGTTTCTACGGCCAGAACGCAAAGGACATGACTCTCGAAACCGACCCGCCGCGTCGCTGGTGGCAGGCCGGCCCCGGGGAGGGCCACGTCGGCTTCAACGAGGGCAAGATCATGAAGGTGCTCTCCCGCGGGAACCGGATGGTGCCCGAGGTCGTGCAGGCGGTGTGTAGTCGAATCGGGGTGAAACCCAACGACTTGGACCTGCTTGTCACCAATCAGCCGAATCGCCTGCTGTTGCGCAACTGGGATGAGGCACTCGAGCTTCCCCGTGAGCGTCACCGCGACACGTTCAATCAGTGCGGCAACTTGTTCGCCGTCGGGATACCCGTCAGCCTGGAGGCCGCCATCGATGACGGACAGGTCAAAGCGGGTGACATCGTGATGATGGCAGGGTTCGCCCACGCCGGCGACTTCGCCGGTGCCGCTGCCATCCAATGGGGTGGACGGCCATGACAATGGTGCCGCCAATGTCTCGGCGGTGCACAACAATTCAATGTCCGTCAGTGCGCGTGTGCGCGGACGGCACGAACGGCAGGGGGAAGCATTTCGATGACGTCGACAACTGAGCAGAACGAGAAGTTGAACGCGCTGATCCAGGAGATCATCGAGATGATCAAGGCCGAATCGCCGGGCGTGAATCTCACTGTTGACTCGGGCTTGCAGGATGGCGGACTGGACTCGCTCAAGGTCATGTCACTTGTCCTGAGAATCGAGTCGCGCTACGGCATCGAACTGGATGCCGACGATGCCGACGAACTGAACACTCTCGCCGACCTCGGGCGCTTAGTGCTGCGTCGCATCGAGGAAAAATAATGCGGAGTACGCCTGCCATCGAGCCGAAATACAAGACGCTCGATGAGGTGCTGGCCGCGGCGGCACAAACCCCCACGAGTCTGACCTTCGTGAATGCCAACGAGGAAGACCAGAGAGTGCCCATGACCCGGGTGCGGGAGAAGGCGCTGTCCATCGCCGCCGATCTGGCCGCGCGCGGTGTGCGCAAGGGCGATTGCGTGGCGCTGGTTTTGCCGACCTGCCCGGCCTTTGTCGAGTGCTTCTTCGGTGTGATGCTGGCGGGCGGCATTCCGGTGCCGCTGTATCCTCCGGTGCGGCTCGGTAAGTTCGACGAGTATCACCGCAAGACGGCGGCGATGCTCCAGGCGGTGGACGCCGTTTTGGTGGTGACCGACCAGCGTATTCGCCGTTTCCTCGGGGTGGCGGTGGAGAAGGCCGCCCCACGGCTGGGCTGCGTGGTCGCGTCCGACCTGGGTGTCGCGGAGGTGGTCGAGGTCGGTCTGAACCCCGACGACATCGCTTTCATTCAATTCTCCTCGGGCACAACGCATGATCCGAAGCCGGTCGCGCTTACCCACGAGAATCTGCTGTACAACCTCGCCACGATCGGAAACTATCTCGCAGACGCCGGCATGGCTGCTCCGGTGGGTGTCTCCTGGCTGCCGCTGTATCACGACATGGGATTGATCGGAAACCTGCTGTCGGCGTTCTACGTACCAGGCCCGCTGGTGCTACTCCCGCCTGAACTGTTCGTCACGAGGCCAGGGGCGTGGCTACGAGCCATCTCACGACACCGCGCCACCATCTCTGCGGGGCCCAACTTCGCATTCGGCCTGTGTGTCAACCGGATCCGCGACGACGAACTCGACGGCGTTGACTTGTCATCGTGGCGGTTGTGTCTCAATGGCGCAGAAGCCGTCAGCGCCGCCATGCAGCGGCGATTCAGCGAGCGATTCGAACCTTGGGGCTTTGACGCATCGGCTCTGACACCGTGTTACGGGATGGCCGAGGCTTCGCTCGCCGTGGCCTTCAAACCAGCTGGCACGATGTTCAAAACCCTTGCGGTAGAAAATGACACCCTGGCCTCAAGAGGTGTCGTCGAGCCAGGCAGCAAAGAGCTGGTGAGTGTCGGCGTTCCGTTGGCGGGGGTCGAGGTCGAGATCCTCGACGACCAAGCGCAGCCCGTGCCCCCGGACCGCACCGGCCGCATTTTCGTCCGTAGCCCAAGCGTCATGGCCGGCTACTTCGGCCGCAAAGATCTGACCGACGAGGCGCTGCACGACGGGTGGCTGGATACCGGAGATCTTGGGTTCGTCCACGACGGTGAGCTTTTCGTGTGCGGACGGCACAAGGACACGGTGATCATCCGCGGCGCCAACCACGCCCCGCAGGATTTCGAAACGGCGCTGGAGGGGTTGCCGGGTGTCCGAACTGGATGCGCGGTAGCCGTAGGCTTCGTCCCCGAAGGCGAGGAGGAAGAGGCGCTGGCAATGCTTGTCGAAACCACGCCCGACGCCTCGCCGGCGTTGGCGAGCGACGTGTCGTCGCGGGTTTTGGAGCGGACCAGCATCCTGCCGGCCCATGTCGAGCTGCTGGCACCGGGTACGTTACCTCGAACCTCCAGCGGAAAAATGCGCCGCCGCGAGGCGCGGGCACAGTGGCAGGCGGGCAACCTCACGGTGCCAAAGAAGGTCTCCCCAATCCGGCTGATGTTCTACGCGGCCAAGGGCGATCTCTCCCATGCGCGCGCTGCGTTCTCCCGGCTCACGGGAAACAAGCGGCCGGTTGATCAACCGGGACGGAGTTGATCATCATCCAGAGCCCCAGGTGGACGCTCGGCGGGCATGACGCAGCGTCCGCCGGAGCTCTCACTGTCGGCTCGCGATCTCCGAGGCCGACACCATGCGGGGGACTTCAAGGCTGTTGTCCTGCACGATGACTGGGTCACCCACGTTGACCGTGTTGTAGTACCACTCCGCGTCCTCGGGGCTGAGGCTGATGCAGCCGTGGCTGACATTGTCATAGCCGAGTGAGTTGACCGCCCACGGCGCCGAATGCACGAAGAGGCCGCGGTTCGTGATCCGGACAGCGAAGTCCACCTTCATCTGGTATCCGTCAGGAGCATCGACGGGAATGCCGACGCTGCTCGAATCCATCAGCACCGAGCGTTCCTTGTCCAGCACGGGGTAGACGCCAACTGGCGTCGGGTATTCGGGTCGACCCATCGACGCCGGAAAGACGCCATCTTCACCCCAATGGGGCCGGTGGTGCGGCGCAGGCAGCATGGACGGCGGACCCGCGTCGACGCCGTCGATGCTCACGGTGAACGTGTGGGCCGCAATATCGGCAGTGCCCACGACCTTCGAGCCCGTTGCGAAAGCCGTTGACTGGCCGTCCACCAACAGCGACACCGCACTGTGAGCCGGCCAGAATCGGTCCGGAATCCATTGCACGACATAGTCGTCGAGCCATGCGTACTTACCCGTCATCGCGGGGGTCGACTTGATGTCGATCGCGCGCTCGGCCGCGCTCCGGTTGGCGACGGGCCCTCGGAATGTCACCACGACGGGATGCGCCACACCCACCACCGCGCCCGGCTTTGGCAGCACCGATGCGATGGCGGATCTGACGGTCTGGTTCGCCGCCGCGAGGCTCAATCCGGGCGGCCCCGCAACCACGGCCGCAGCGATTCCGACCATCACTAGAACACTCCGACCAACCCGACGCATGGCCCCGATTCCTTTGAAGTTACAGCGGTGTCAATTGATCTTGATCATAGGGTTCCGAGAAGGATGGAAGCGCAAGCGCGCCTTCGCAATTCGGTCACTGCTCGGTTACGTTTCGGCTACGGGGCGGCAATACGGGCAGTCGAAAGAAGACCAGCCTCAGTTCGCCCCGCCGGCCCCAGGACCAGGCAGGATTGGCTGACCCGACACGGGCGCGCCCGGCGCGGGCGGACCAACCAGGTCCCCCTTACCCGCATAGCCCTTGGCCATGTCGATGACTCCGGCGGGCACTCCTGCCGCTGCCGGAGCGCCCGCCGGAATCACGGGAACCGCGGGTATGGGCGGGGCCAGGGGCAACGGGGGAACCACGGGCACGGGCGGAGCCATTGGCACCGGCCCAGGCAAGGCCATCGGAATACCCGCCATGTCAGCGACCGCAGCGCTCGCCGGACTGCACGCGGCCGCGACCGGCGCCGCGACCGGCGCCGCACCGGCTTGGCCCGCCGCCGGTTGCATGCATTCGTAGCCGCCCGTTGTCAGCGGCGCGGCGGCGACGTCGGGGCTGAAAGCCATAGCGGCCCCACACAACCCGGCGCCAGCGGCAATTACTCTGATGGCGAATCGATCAAAGATCGTCATCGACGTCGACTCCTTCATTCGTGCTTGGACATTCCCCGTGCAAGTCGCGCAGCAGAATCAGATCCCGTGTTCTACGACCGCGTCAATTGTTAGCTGGCGATCGTCGCCCGCGCGCCACGCCGCACCGCACCGTTTCCAAACGGTGACGTTCGGGAGGTTTGAGGTTCGGTTTCGCGAGTCGGAGCTTCCCCGTTTTACTTATCCACCGGCTCGGGCGAGTCCGTCAAGATCGCACAACGAAGGCTGCACAGGTTTCTCAGGTACCTTCATTCACGGCCCAAGGTCGCCACTGAGTGCTCGAGGAAGAAGTCCAAGAATGCAAGGGCGCATCCGTTCCTAACTGGAAGCCGAGCCAAGCAGCCCGAACGATCAGCACGACGGATTAGGTAAACGGATTGTCACTGGACACGACACCCACCGCAGCCACCCTGCTGGACCTTCTGCGGCAGCGAGCCGAGGGTTATCGAGACAAGGTTG
>JAOPVI010000400.1 GCA_025966225.1 Mycobacterium sp.
CCCAGTTCAAACACGGGTTGTCCCGGGTCGCCATCGTCGACTTCGACGTCCATCACGGCAACGGCACGCAGGAGATCTTCTACTCCGATCCGAGCGTGTTGTACGCCTCCACCCACCAGATGCCGTGGTTCCCCGGCACCGGCGAAGCTCGCGAGACCGGCGTCGGCAACATCTTCAACACTCCGCTGGCGGCCGGTGACGGCGGTGACCAGCTGCGCGAGGCCTTCGAGGACCGGATCTTGCCGGCGCTCAACGGGTTTTCCCCAGAGCTCATCATCGTCTCGGCCGGGTTCGATGCCCACGAACGCGATCCGCTGGGCTCACTGTGCATGACCGCCGACGACTTCGCCTGGGTCACGCGCGAGCTGATGGCGGCGGCGGAGCGGCACTGTGGGGGTCGTCTGGTGTCGGTCCTGGAAGGCGGCTATGACCTGCAGGGCCTGAGGGAATCGGTCAGCGCTCACGTGGCCGAGTTGATGCGGGGCTGATCGCCATCACCCGTCGCCGGTGCGGACGTCGAAGGCAGGTCACGACCTGAAACTGGCGGATCCTCCACCATTCCCGACGAGCTCCCGCAGGCCGCGGTCCCAGCCGCGATCCCGAGAGCCGTCGAGCACCTTCCGCAACACCGCGAAGGCTGCTCCGACCATGGCGGCCAAGGTCAGCCACAGGAGGACCACGGTGCCGATCGCCGTGATCCGGGCGTCGGCGTCGGTCAGCGGCGGGGTGGTCACGTTACCCTCGTCGTCGAGCCAGATGCCCACGTGGTCACCGGCTTTCACCGGATGGTCGACCTTTGCCACCGCGTCGTGCGTGGCGTTCTGAGCGAACCACCGCACGTCCACTACGAAGGTGGTCTCGACCGACTCGGAGACGGTCGGTTCAGATTTGCTGTTACCGAGAGCAGTTGCCTCGACTGGATGGTCAGAGGCGGCTTCTGCCGCGACGGCGTGCGAACGCGCGGCGTAACCCGCCTGGCCCACCACCCAGGCCGGATATGCAGCCACCAGCAGCACGACCATGGCCACTACGACGGCCCACGCTTCCACGCGATCCGCAGCGCGAGCCAAGGAGGTGCGGCCGAAAACACGCACCGTCCACCAGCGAATCGGGCGCATGGTCAACGAAGCCACCCCCGCGTCGTGCTCGCCGGATTGACCCTCATGTATCGATGGTTACCCAAAAGGCGGCCTTGGCACCACTCAGTTGACCGCGACATCGATCACACGAGCGCTGCGTCACACAGTTTGCTTCGCGCGTGCGCGGTTGGCGTAGGCCTCCGAGCTTGCGGACAGACCGGCGGCTCGCGTCCTTTCACCAGGACATCCGACAACCTAGTCACTGCCGCTGTGGCGGGACGGCCTGCCCGTCGTCCAGCGTTACGGGCTCACGCGGGTTGCTCCGCACCCTGGGGTTCCGCCGCATCGCCGCACGCCGGTTGGTGCGGCGACCGTCGATCGGTCCACCGCGAATCGGTCCACCGCGATATGCCACCAATCAAAAAGGTGAGGGCCGCCGCCACCGCGAAGGAGAAGATCGAGGCGCTCATCCATGGGCGGGCGCTGAAGCCGATCGCCTGCGCCAGCTCACCCCAGGCCGCCGCCCACCAGTCAACTTGACCCGGATAGATCAGCTGGTAGGTGACGAAGCCCAGCCCCCACGGCGCCAACATTGCCCACCGCGAACGCGAGTTCACGGTGAGGTCCCATCCGCGCCTGCCGGAGAAGCAGAAGTAGTCAACCGCGAGTACCGCGAACAATGGCACGAACAGGGAACCGATCAACGATAGGAAGCTGGCGTAGCCATAGATGTTCACCGCGAGGGCGAGCAGCGTGATCATGACGCCAACCGTGACGGAGATGAGTCGACGGTCCCAACGAGGCCGCAAGTTCTGCGTCGAGACCGTGGCGGAGTAGACGTTGGCGAACGATTGGTCCATCTCCCGCACGGCGAGCACCGCGAATGCGAGTCCTCCAAGAGGAACGGCAACGAACGCGGCGAAAATATGATCCCCGTCGACGGCCACGGTGACCAGGGCCAACAGCCCGAGCGCGTAACACGCGATCTGAGTCAGACCGTAACCGAGGAACGCCCCGGTAAACGCTGCCGACGAACTACGCGAATGCCTGGCGTAGTCAGCGGCCATCGGCACCCACGACACCGCTACTGCCACCGTGGTGTCGACTCCGACGCTGAAACCTGACCACGTCCCAACCGTCATCGGTGGCAGCGGATGAGTCAGCAGTTGGAAGAACAAGTACGCCAGCGCGATTACCACCGCTACGGTCACGTAGCGACGCAGCATACGGACCGCCCCCAGCGGGTACAGCGAGAGCACGGTGGTGATGACTCCACCCGCGGCGACGTAGCCCCACTGCGGCACCGCAGGCAGCACCGTTTCGGCTGCCGTGGCGATGGTGACCAATTCGAACGTGCCCCAACCGACCATCTGCACGACGTTGAGCACGGTCGGTATGTAGGAGACTCGACTGCCCAACAGGCCGCGAAGCAACACCATTGCCGGTGCGCCGGTCTGTGCGCCCGGTATTGCCGACGCTGCGATTGCGGCTGCACCCAGGAGGGTGCCGACGACGGTCGCCAGCAGCGCCGCAACCAGAGACAGGTGCGGCGTTCCGGGGCCGCCGGGCTGCAGAACGACTGCGGCACCGGTGAACCCCAGCAGACTGACCCCAAGGTTTCCCCACAGCCCCAGCTGATCCAGCACCCCCAGCACTCGCGGCGCAGGGTCCACCAGAGTTGGCGGGACCTCGCCGCTCGCAGCGCGACGGCTGGAAGGAAGAAAACGACGCACAACGGGCGACATCGAAACTCACTCTCCCTACGCCGGCATTATCCGGCTCAGGTTCAAGCGGTCGGTGGCCCCACAGCCACCCTCTCAGCCCGGTGTCCCGAGCTCCCGCGTTCTAGCCCGTGAAATGTAGCGCATCATCCTCAGTCGGCGCCGGACGGGTGGCTTACCAGCGACTCGCGATGTCGAATCCTCTTGGCGGACTGCGCATCATCGAGCACCGAGTCGCTCTTTCGCACAGTTGTATTCGTGGATTGAATGCGAGGTGGTCACTGGCGAAGGTTTCCACGACGCCTCGACCTCGTGCGCCAGGAGCGGCTTCGATCTATGGCGCCGCGAAGGTGAATCCACCCTCCAGGGGCGTGGCGATCAGGTCAGCGCTGTGTCGCGGGTCGTGTCTGGCGATGAAGTCGTCTTCTTGTGCCGCCCATCGATCCCAGTGGGATTCATAGGCATCGCCGTCCCGGCGCAGTGCCCGCCGCTTGCGGACGGCGTCGCCAGCGTCGACCCAGATGGCCAGGTCGGCAAGCAACCGGCTGGACGAGGTGAGCGTTCCGACCCCCTCGACTAGGAGCCGCCTTCCTGGTTCAACGGCGTACCAAACTCCGGGTCGTTGGTTAGTCCAGTCCCAACTGCGCCAGCGTCCCGCTCTGCCTTCGGAGCGCGGCTCGAGCAGTGACGCTTGGACGTGGCCAACGGCCCACGACAAACCCGCCCAGCCTGGATAGATGTCATCCAGCCGCACCACCTCGCTGTCGGCCCAACGCAGGCAGAGTTGCGTGGCCAAGGTCGACTTGCCCGACCCGGACCGGCCATCGATCAGCACGGTGGTGGCCGAGGGCGCGCACAGGCCGCGCACGACTTCATCGAGCGCGGATGAAGCTCCCTCTGGCTGGGCGCGTCCCGAATTCGCTTGCATTCGTGGACTATATGGCTCCGGCGATACGCCGCAGGCAAGCCATGCAGACATATCGTGACTGCGCGTCGTCGCGCAGGTCGCGTCTATCGGACGCTACGGTGCGGGTGCTCACGAGGTGGCCAATGCCGCGTCCAGGGACACGTCCAGCACGCCCGATAAATCGGCGTCGCGAAGAGAATCGGCCAAGGCCTCGGCGATGATCGACGGGGGAGTCCGGTCCGACAGCACCAGCCCCAATATCGGGCGGGGTCGGAGCTCGCGAAGAGGCCGCACGCACATGCCCTCCGGGACGCCGAAGGCATGCAGCCAGGTGTGCGCGACGATGCTCGGGAGGCGTCGCGTCGCGACGTAGGCGTAGAGCGCACCGACGTTGTCGGTCTCGATCGCGGGGCGGATCCGTGCTCCGACCGATGCCATCGTGGCGTCTAGGATGCGGCGGTTGCGCATCTCAGAGGTCAGCACACACAACGGCAATTGCGCCACTGCTGCCCACTCCACCACCTCGGTGGCGGCCGTCGGGTGTGCCTCATCGACCAACAACAGGTAGCGCTCGCGGTACAACTCCGTGCGACGGGTCCCGGGCGGAGTTTCGTCGTCGAGGTAGGTAACTCCCGCATCGAGCTCGAATTCGGCTAAGCGCCTTGCGATCTCGCGGGACGAGAGTGCTTCGATCTGGACTCCGGCCATCGGATTGCTCACGCTGAACCGCTCGGTGATCAGCGGTGTCGCCGGAATCGCGGTCGGCACCGCGCCGATCCGGACCGTGGCGGTGATCCCGCCGTGCATTCGGTCGATGTCGGAGAGCAACGCGTCGCGTTCGGCCAGGATCCGGTGCGCCCAGCGCACGACCCGGGCACCTTCCTCGGTGAGCCCCTCGAAGCGTCTCCCACGCATCACGATCATCACGCCCAGATTCGCCTCGAGCTTGCCGATCGCACCGGAGAGTGTCGGCTGGCTGACGTGGCACAGCTGCGCAGCGCGACCGAAGTGACGTTCCCGGGCCAAGGCGACGAGGTACTCGAGCTGACGGATCAGTACTTCGCCGTGCATGCGCCGCCCCCTTGCAACTCAGCCGGAACCCGTTGAGGGGGTTCCGTCCTCATAGACAATACCTATCAAGAGATCGAATCTTCCGTCATTGCAACCCCTTGTCGGCGCCGAGCTGCGTCGGACACGATTCATGTTGCGCCCCAACCGGATCGCGCCAGATCGGACGAGCCGACCTGGGCCTCGCTGAGCAAAGGAACGATCATGGCAAAAGTAGTGTGCGTCTTGTACGACGATCCCATCGACGGATACCCGACGCAGTACGCGCGTGACACGTTGCCGAAGCTCGACGGGTATCCGGGCGGTCAGACGTTGCCCAGCCCCTCAGCCGTCGACTTCACGCCAGGGACCCTGTTGGGCAGCGTGTCCGGAGCACTCGGTCTGAGGACCTACCTGGAGGGCCTCGGGCACGAACTCGTCGTGACCTCCGACAAGGAAGGTCCGGACTCCGAGCTGGACCGCCACCTGGCCGACGCCGAGATCGTGATCTCTCAGCCGTTCTGGCCGGCCTACCTGACCAAGGAACGCATCGAGAAGGCACCCAACCTCAAGTTGGCGCTCACTGCCGGAATCGGTTCCGACCACGTCGATCTGGACGCCGCGATCGCCCACGGCGTCACCGTCGCAGAGGTGACCTACTGCAACAGCATCAGCGTCGCCGAGCACGTCGTGATGATGATCCTCGGTCTGGTTCGCAACTACCTGCCGTCCAACGAGTGGGTCCGCAAGGGTGGCTGGAACATCGCCGACTGCGTTGCGCGGTCCTATGACCTCGAGGGCATGGACGTCGGTACAGTGGCCGCCGGCCGCATCGGCCTGGCCGTATTGCGTCGGCTGGCGCCGTTCGACGTGCGGCTGCACTACACCGACCGTCACCGCCTGCCCGCCGAGGTGGAGAAGGAACTCAACCTGACCTACCACCCAACGGCCAGGGACCTCGCGCCGGCGTGCGACGTCGTCACGATCAACGCGCCGCTGCACCCCGAGACCGAGGGGCTGTTCAACGACGAGATGCTCTCCACGATGCGCCGCGGGGCGTACTTGGTCAACACCGCCAGGGCGTTGATATGCGACCGCGACGCCGTCGTCCGGGCATTGGAGAGCGGCCAGCTCGCCGGCTACGCGGGCGACGTCTGGTACCCGCAGCCCGCCCCGGCCGACCATCCGTGGCGCACCATGCCCCACCATGGCATGACGCCTCACATCTCCGGAACGTCGTTGTCCGCGCAGACCCGTTACGCCGCTGGGACGCGCGAGATCCTCGAGTCGTACTTCAACGGTTCTCCGATTCGTGACGAATATCTGATCGTCGACGCCGGTCAACTCGCCGGAGCAGGCGCGCACTCCTACAGCACCCGCTCGTAGGTAGCGGAATCCACAGCGGACCGCAACTCGCCCCAGTCATCCGTCGGAGGGTTGCGGTCCGCCTGCCACGGCGAGCACCGCGTGGTTCGCCTTGAACGGCAACCGGTCCACCACCGTCGGCGCCGGACTGGCGGCCGTACCGGCCATGATGGTGCTCGTCCAGCTTCCCGCTGGCCTCAGCGGCGAACGCGGTGGGCCACTGGCTGATCTCCGCGCCAGACCCTGTGACTTGGTGGCTGGCATGGTCGACGCTGATCGTTGCCACGGCGGTCATTGGATTGCGGGTGATGCTCACGGTGCGGGTGGTGTGGAGGCATCGACGGGTGCGGAGTCGGCCCAACGAGCGCAGGTTTCGTGCGACGCTTCCAAGACATCGGACCTGGCCTCGATGGGAGGAGAACACGGTGACTGACTTACTCGGCGCGGTGCTCGATGCGCATGGTGGACTGGACCATTGGCGCCGGTTCCGGCGTGTGGATGCGACCATCGTCACGGGCGGCGAGCTCTGGGGCATCAAGGGCCAGCCCCAGGATCCATTACCGAGACACATGACCGTCGCGTTGGACCGCGAGTGGGCGTCGCTGCGCCCGTTCGGGGCCGATGATCAGAAGACCGACTTCACTCCCGACAGGGTTGCGATCGAGAAGCTCGATGGACGGGTCGTTTCCGAGCGCTTCAACCCTCGGGAATCGTTCACCGGCCACGAATTCGCCACGCCGTGGGATCCGCTGCAGCGCGCCTACTTCAATGGCTACGCGCTGTGGACATACCTCACCACGCCGTTCCTGCTTGCGTTGGACGGCGTCTCGGTGCACGAGATCGCAACGGTCGAGGACGGCGGCCAAAGCTGGCGAGGTCTGCAGGCACGTTTTCCCGCTGACATCGCGAGTCACAGTGCCGTTCAAGAGTTCTACTTCGGAGCGGACTACTTGGTTCGCCGCCACGACTACCGCGTCGACGTGGCTGGGGCTTTTGCCGCTGTTCAATACTTGGACGACCTCATCGAAGCCGACGGCATCAAACTACCCTCGAAACGCCGGGCGTACCGCGCCGATGCCCAAGGGAATGTGCTGCGCGATCAGGTCATGGTGGCAATCGATCTCAGCGACGTCTGCTTCGAATAGCAAACGGGCGGCACGGCCCGCCCTCGCAGTCGTGTGCGTCAGGCCAACGACTCGAATGTATTTCTGCTGCAATCTGATCTGACACAGCGGACACACGAGCTTCTCCGGGACATGGTGGCCCCGGGCACGATCGCGTGTCCGCCGGCATAGCTGCTGCCCCACAACCCGATTCGGTGCTCATCGACCTCCAGGCCGTGCTCTTTCACGCCGGCGAAGCCGTGCGCCATCGTGATGGCCGGATGGGAGCCAGTCTTAGGCCGATGGGGTGGCGACACCAACGGCAACATCTACCTGTGGGCCACCCTGCGCGAAGGCCCGAACGGCAACCAGTCCAGCTAACGACGGGGCGCGGGCAGCGGCCGTTCCGAAGCAGGAGCACCGTCGGTCCGGTCGATGGCGCGCAACTCGTCAAGGCTGTCGGCGAGGGTGCGGCCCGCCAGTGCGCCGAGGACGGCTGCCTCGGTCTCGTCGGTGAGCCTGACGAAGTACTCAGCGGAGTGGTTGGTGACCAGGCACTCCCGGGGCCCCTCCGGCCGGGGGGCCCACAGCGGCTTGTCGCCGATGG
>JAOPVI010000068.1 GCA_025966225.1 Mycobacterium sp.
AGTTCAACACCCGCCGGTCGTCGCGGGTATCGGACCGTTGCAGGTAGGCGTCATCGGGGTTGATCGTCAGCGAGTAGCCGGTGGTGTCGCCGAAGTTCTTGCGCATCTGTTCGAACAGTCCGCTCAGTCCGCCGAGCGACTGTAGTTCCTTCGGTGGCGTCACCACGACCGGCACGACGCCATCGGGCTTCGCCCCCGGATCGGTGGTGAAGTCCAGCGGCGACGTCGAGTTGCCGTAGAGCCCCCACCCGATCGCGATGCCGAGCACGACCAGCACCGCCGTCACCGCCAGCGGGTATCCCCATGCGCGCTCGGCGCCATCGGAGTTCGCCGCCTCGAAGCGCGACTGCCTCTTCAGCTCGGGAAGCTGAGCCGGGGCGTTCTCGGTCTGCAAGTCGCCGACTAGCGATTGAAGGTCGCCGAGGGTGGCGGCGGTCGTCGCCGCTGCCACCCGCTGGCGATGCTCCTCCATCGACAGCTGCCCGTCCCCGAGCGCGCTGTCGAGAATCTGGCACGTCTTCGTGCGGTCGTCGTCCTTCGCCCGGGTCCCTGTCGTCTGCCGCGTTGCCACGCGACGATCGTAGAAGTTCACCGGCCATCGCCGCAGACCAGATGGCGAACCGGTGGACGCGGCGACCCCGAGCTGGCCCCGTCGCACCTCCGTCGCCGGAGGGCCGACGTACTCTGGTCAACGTGCGATTGCAGCGACAGGTGGTGGATTACGCGCTCAAGCGACGGTCCCTGCTGGCTGAGGTCTACTCGGGCCGGACCGGCGTCTCCGAGGTGTGCGACGCCAACCCGTATCTGCTGAGGGCGGCGAAGTTCCACGGTCGGCCGAGCAAGGTGACGTGCCCAATCTGCCGCAAAGAACAACTCACGCTGGTGTCGTGGGTGTTCGGCGAGAGCATCGGCGCGGCCTCCGGCTCGGCCCGCAATACCGAGGAACTCGTGATGCTGGCTGCTCGCTTCGACGAGTTCAAGGTGCACGTCGTCGAGGTCTGCCGCACCTGCAGCTGGAATCACCTGGTCAAGTCATACGTGCTCGGCGCGCCTGCCCCTCGAAAGGGAACGGCGCGCACGAAGGGCACCCAGCCTGCGCGCACAGGCGCGCGCACGGCCAGTGAATAGCGACGGGCGCCACAGCAGGTCACCCAGTGATGCCCCGCAGGGGCCCGTGGTTGACCAGGCTGGGGAGGCGCCGATCAGACCCCCGTCATCGCCAACCGACGACTCCGTGACCAGGGCGCTGCCCCGACGGTTCGAATCTGCGTTGCCACCCGATGACCGCAGGACCATGCTGCTGCCCCCGGTTCCGCCACTGCCGACCGACGGGATGCGCGACCCGATCGACATCGTCAAGGCCGCGCTCGACGGGACGCCGCCACCTAGGCCGCCCGCCGGACCACCACCCGGCGGCCGTCCGCCAGGTGGCCCCCCGGAGAAGCCGGCCCGGCCACCAAGGAAGATCAACTGGACGTGGGTCCGCCGCAGCGTCTACGTGGGGCTGGCGGCCTGCTTGTTGCTGCCGATCATCACGTTCGCGATGGCGTACGTCATCGTCGACATCCCCAAGCCTGGCGACATCCGGACCAACCAGGTGTCCACCATCCTCGCCAGCGACGGCAGCCAGATGGCGAAGATCGTTCCGCCGGAAGGCAACCGGGCCGACGTCGGCATCGACAAGATCCCCCAACACGTGCGCGATGCCGTGATGGCCGCCGAGGACCGTGACTTCTACACCAATCCCGGCTTCTCCTTCAGCGGCTTCCTCCGCGCGTTCAAGAACAACCTCTTCGGAGGTGACCTGCAGGGCGGGTCGACCATCACGCAGCAGTACGTGAAGAACGCCTTGGTCGGCGACGCGCGCTCCGGCCTCGGCGGGCTCGTCCGCAAGGCCAAGGAACTCGTCATCTCCACGAAGATGTCGCGCGAGTGGTCGAAGGACGCGGTGATGGAGGCGTACCTCAACATCATCTACTTCGGCCGCGGAGCCTACGGCATCTCCGCGGCGTCGAAGGCGTACTTCGACAAGCCGGTGGACCAACTCACGGTGTCAGAGGGGGCCTTGCTCGCCGCGCTCATCCAGCGCCCGTCGGGGCTTGACCCGGCGGTCGACCCCGAGGCTTCCGCCGAGCGGTGGAACTGGGTGCTCGACGGGATGGTCACCATCGGGGCCCTTGCGCCCGCCGACCGTGCGGCGCTGGTCTTTCCGCCGACCGTGCCACCCGATCAGGCCAGGAATCAGGACCAGACGACGGGACCAAACGGCCTCATCGAACGACAGGTCACCAAGGAACTGTTGGACCTGTTCAACATCAACGAGCAGCAGCTGAACACCGAGGGGCTGCAAGTCACCACGACCATCGATCCGCAGGCGCAGCAGGCCGCCCAGGATGCCGTCGCCAAGAACCTGGACGGCCAGGATCCCGACATGCGGTCGGCGGTCGTCTCCGTCGACCCGAAGACCGGCGCAATCAAGGCCTACTACGGCGGCTCGGATGCCAACGGCTTCGACTTCGCGCAGGCCGGGTTGCCGACGGGTTCGTCGTTCAAGGTGTTCGCATTGGTCGCCGCGCTCGAGCAGGGCATCGGGCTGGGCTATCAGATCGACAGTTCACCGGTGACCGAGGACGGCGTCACGATCACCAACGTCGAGGGCGAAGGTTGCGGCACCTGCTCCATCGCCGAGGCCTTGAAGCGTTCGCTGAACACCAGCTACTACCGGTTGATGCTCAAGCTGAAGAAGGGACCCCAGGACGTCGCAGACGCCGCGCATCAGGCCGGCATCGCGGAAAGCTTCCCCGGCGTCGAGCACACCCTGTCCGAAGACGGCAAGGGCGGCCCGCCGTACAACGGAGTCGTGTTGGGGCAGTACCAGACTCGCGTGCTCGACATGGCGTCGGCCTACGCCACGCTGGCCAACTCCGGGGTCTATCACCGCCCGCATCTCGTACAGAAGGTGGTCAACTCCGACGGCCAGGTGCTGTTCGACGCGTCGCAACAGGACAACACGGGTGAGCAGAAGATTCCGAAGGCGGTGGCCGACAACGTCTCCGCTGCGATGGCGCCCATCGCAGGCTGGTCCAACGGGCACAACCTGGCCGGCGGGCGCGTTTCGGCGGCCAAGACGGGCACCAACCAGCTCGGCGACACCGGAGCTAACCGCGACGCCTGGATGGTCGGCTACACGCCGTCGCTGTCGACGGCGGTCTGGGTGGGCACCACGCAGGGCACCAAACCACTGGTCAACACGTCGGGCGGCCCGGTGTACGGGTCGGGGCTGCCGTCCAACATCTGGAAGTCCACGATGGACGGCGCCCTGAAGGGCACCCGCAACGAGACGTTCCCGAAGCCAACGGAGATCGGTGGCTATGCCGGTGTGCCACAGGCCCCGCCTCCGCCGGTTGCGCCGCCTCCGCCCAGCGAGACGGTGATCCAACCGACCATCGAACTCGGGCCGGGAATCACGATCCCGTTCGGGCCGCCGACGACCGTGACTCTGGCGCCCGCAGCGCCACCCGGTGACCCCGCGACCGTCACAGCGCCTCCTCCGCCGCCGTGACGGGGGAGGACCCGGATCGGGCGACGGACTCCCCGTTGGTCGAAGCTGAATCGTCAGCGCTGCTACCCCACGCTGAATCGCCCGCCCCGCTCGCCAAGGATCAGCGCAGCGACGACGGCCGCGACCTGCCGAGTCGGACCGACGTCATCGGGCGGGCGCTCTCCAACGTCATCGGTGGGCCCGTCGGGCGGCACGCATTGATAGGACGCCAGCGCTTCTTCACGCCGTTGCGGGTGATGCTGGTGATCGCGCTGATCTTCCTGGCGCTCGGCTACACGACCAAGGACGCCTGCCTGCAGTCCAAGGGCACGGGTCCGCCCGACCAGCGCGTGGCCGTCTGGGAGAACAACCGGGCCTACTACGAGCTCTGTTACTCCGACACCGTCCCGCTGTACACGGCGGAGATGTTGAACCTTGGCAAGTTTCCGTACAAGTCGAGTTGGGTCGAAAGGGAGGCCAACGGCGTCCCTCGTACGCAGTACGACGGTCGTCCGGCGATCCGCTACATGGAGTATCCGGTGCTCACCGGCGTCTACCAGTACGTGTCGATGGCGTTGGCCAAGACCTACACAGCGGTGACGAAGTTGGTGTCGGCGGTGCCCGTCGTGGCCGAGGTGGTGATGTTCTTCGACATCGCTGCGTTCGGGCTTGCGCTGGCCTGGCTGGTCACGGTGTGGGCGACGGCGCAGTTGGCGGGTCGACGCATGTGGGATGCGGCCGTCGTCGCAGGCTCGCCCATCCTGATCTTCCACGCTTTCACCAACTTCGACGCGTTGGCGACCGCGTGCGCCGCGGGGGCGATGCTGGCCTGGGCGCGGCGGCGACCGGTCATGTCGGGCGCGTTGATCGGCATCGGTGTGGCCCTGAAGCTGTATCCGCTGCTGCTGTTCGTGCCACTGCTGATCCTCGGGTTGCGCACGGGAAAGCTGAGGGACGTCGGCAGGTCGGCACTCGCGGCGGTGGCGACGTGGCTGGTGGTGAATCTGCCGGTCATGGTGATGTTTCCGCGCGGATGGGCGGAGTTCTTCGTCCTGAATACTCGCCGCGGTGACGACATGGACTCGCTGTACAACGTGGTGAAGTCGTACACGGGTTGGAGCGGATTCGATCCGGTGCTCGGATTCTGGCAGCCGCCGTCCGTGCTCAATGCGGTATCCGCCTCGCTGTTCGCAATCTGTTGTATCGCAATCGTTTACATCGGCCTGACGGCAAAGCAACGACCGCGGCTCGCGCAGTTGGCGTTCCTGGTGGTCGCAGCGTTCCTGCTCACCAACAAGGTGTGGAGTCCGCAGTACTCGCTGTGGCTGGTGCCGCTGGCCGCGTTGGCGCTTCCACACCGCCGGATGCTGTTGGCGTGGATGACGATCGACGCGCTGGTCTGGGTGCCCCGCATGATGTTCCTGCACGGCGAACAGAACATGGGGCTGCCCGCGCAGGCGTTCACCACGACGGTGCTGTTGCGGGACATCGCGGTGATGACGTTGTGCGCCTTGGTGATCCGTCAGATTTACCGGCCTGACCTCGATCTGGTCCGCGATCATGGGCGGGTCGACGACCCGTCGGGCGGCCCGTTCGACCGGGCTCCCGATGCCCCGCCGTCATGGTTGCGCATCGGCTGGCGGAGACCCCGCCGGGAGCTGCCTGAGGATTTGCTGTCAGAGCAGCCGAAGGACGCTATGCTCGGCGCGTGAAGACGCACCGCTACCTGGGCTTCGTGGTCGGCGTGCTGGGGTTCGGCGGAGCGCTGAGTAGCTGTGCCGACGACCCGCTTCCGACGCCAGGCGCGTCGTCGAAGCAAACCAGCGCGGCCGCCGCCGAACCGAGCAGCACCGCATCGGATGTTCAGCCGCCGTCGGGCGCGGTTCGCTATCTGTCCCTTGGGGATTCGCTCACACAGGGTATCGGCGCCGCGGACTTGGACAATGGAACCTTCCCCGCCCTGCTGGCCGCGAAGTGGCGGGCGGCGGGTTGCGAGGTCGAGCTGCAGAACGTCGGCATCAGCGGCTACACCGCAGGCCAGGTGCTGTCGGACGAGGTGCCCAACATCGCCGACTTCAAGCCGACGGTGATCACCTTCCAGGCCGGCGGCAACGACATCGCCAACTCGGTCTCACTCGACGAGTACCGCAAGAACGTCAAGGCCGTGCTGGACGCGGCGAGCGACAGTGGCGCCAAGGTCATCGTGCTGGCGCAGAACGAGTGGTTCCGGTCGCCGGACGGGCAGAACTATGGCGAGAACCAGGCCGCGCAACGGGTGGACTTCGACGCCGCGCTCATCGAGGAGGCCAACGCGCACGGCGCCCAGTTCGTCGACATGCGGTCGCTGTACAAGCAGCAGGCCGACGAGGGCAAGTGGGTCGAGGACGGACTGCACCCCACCCCGGAGGCCTACGCGGCGTGGGCGGACGGGCTGGCCGAGGCGGTCCCCGCACCTTGCCGATAGTCGCCGATTTCTCTGGTCAGCGCTCTTTCCTGTAACCTGGCCCGGTTGCCGACGCAGGCGACCCTCCTGCCACGGACACGCCGTGGCCGCAGACGACCATAGGAGGTGATGGGTTCCTTATGCGTCCATACGAAATCATGGTCATCCTTGACCCCACGCTCGATGAGCGGACAGTAGCCCCGTCTTTGGAGACGTTCTTGAACGTCATCCGCAAGGACGGCGGATCGGTCGACAAGGTCGACATCTGGGGCCGGCGCCGCCTTGCCTACGAGATTGCCAAGCACGGCGAGGGCATTTACGCCATCGTCGACGTGAAGGCCGAACCGGCCACGGTGTCCGAGCTCGACCGTCAGCTCAACCTGAATGAGTCCGTGCTGCGGACCAAGGTCATGCGGACAGACAAGCACTAGTCGTCAACGGCACGTGCGCGTCACTGGTGTTCCGTAGGCTCGCCTGCGACCGCTAGTCCGAGCACGCCGCACAACACATCCTCAGGAGGACCCCGTGGCTGGTGACACCATCCTCACCGTCGTCGGAAACCTGACCGCCGACCCGGAGCTTCGCTTCACCCCGTCTGGTGCAGCCGTCGCGAACTTCACGGTCGCGTCGACGCCGCGCACTTTCGATCGTCAAACGAACGAGTGGAAGGACGGCGAAGCGCTGTTCCTCCGGTGCAACATCTGGCGCGAAGCGGCCGAGAACGTCACCGAGAGCCTCACCCGCGGCTCGCGCGTGATCGTGACCGGTCGGCTCAAGCAGCGTTCGTTCGAGACCCGCGAAGGTGAGAAGCGCACCGTCGTCGAGCTCGAGGTCGACGAGATCGGTCCCTCCTTGCGGTACGCGACGGCCAAGGTGAACAAGGCCAGCCGCAGTGGCGGAGGCGGCGGCGGCTTCGGTGGTGGCGGTGGCGGCGGTGCCGCTTCACGCCCTGCAGCCAGCAGCGACGCGCCCAAGGACGACCCGTGGGGCAGTGCCCCAGCGTCGGGCTCGTTCAGCGGTGCCGACGAAGAACCGCCGTTCTGACAAACCCTTTAGCGAATCACGGAAGAGATAGGCAAGAAAGCAATGCCCAAGACAACGAAGAGGCGCCCGGCTCCCGAGAAGCCGATCAAGGCCCGCAAGTGCGTGTTCTGCTCTAAGAAGGGCAAGCTGCAGATCATCGACTACAAGGACACGCAGCTGCTGCGCACCTACATCAGCGAGCGCGGCAAGATCCGTGCCCGCCGGGTCACGGGTAACTGCGTGCAGCATCAGCGTGACATCGCGATCGCGGTGAAGAACGCCCGTGAGGTGGCGCTTCTGCCGTTCAGCGCGGCGACGCGATAGATCGAGACGGAAGAACTACGGATATGAAGCTCATTCTCACTGCCGAGGTCGACCACCTGGGGTCGGCCGGCGACACCGTCGAGGTCAAGGACGGCTACGGCCGTAACTACCTGCTGCCCCGTGGACTGGCCATCGTCGCGTCACGCGGCGCCGAGCGTCAGGCCGACGAGATTCGTCGCGCCAGGGACACCAAGTCCATCCGCGGACTCGAGCATGCCAAGGAAGTCGAGACGGCCATCGCGGCGCTCGGCCCCGTGAAGCTGCCTGCGCGCACCGCTGGCGACAGCGGCAAGCTGTTCGGCTCGATCACCGCTGCCGACGTCGTGGCGGCCATCAAGAAGGCCGGCGGGCCCAATCTGGACAAGCGGACCGTTCAGCTGCCCAAGGCGCACATCAAGGCGATCGGAACGCACCCGATCACGGTGCGGCTGCATCCCGACGTGAACGTCGCGGTGTCGCTGAGCGTCGAAGCGGAGTAATTCAACTACTGACGACAGCGTCAAACTGCCCGGGTGAGGGGCTTGTTCGGCCCTCACCCGGGCGTTGTCGTTTCCGCTGGCGAACTTTGCTCTCCGTTCACCACACAGCGAACATTACGAGCCGTTAACCTGCGCGGTGCCGGCCCGCAACACAACACGCCCGAGACCGCAACCCCGGCCGACACGCCGAGGCAATTCACATCCACAGTTCCCCATGCCGTCTGTGGTGCCCTTATCTGCGGGGATGGATTATGTGTGGTGATTGCTCCACAAGTTGTCCCCAGCGACTCAACACGGGTGACCGCGGATATCCACACACCATGCACGAGTTCATCCACAGGGTCGCTTTGCGTGGGTTCTAGCAACGCCTAACGTGAGCCGTCGATGCCGCACAGGGCGGCGAGAGCCAGCCGGCACCGACGTCCTCGATGGGTGGACGTCGGTGGCCTGATCTACTGTCGCGGTGGCGGAAGTCGAATGGATGTTCGACGGGGACATAGGGGAGGTGGGACGCTTTGTGGCTGTCGTAGATGACCTCGGCCGTTCGGACATGGAGACCTCGCCACCCAGCGAGGACTACGGGCGCCAGCCGCCGCAGGACATGGCCGCGGAGCAGTCGGTGCTCGGAGGCATGCTGCTGAGCAAGGACGCCATCGCCGACGTGTTGGAGCGGCTGCGCCCCGGCGACTTCTACCGCCCTGCACACCAGAGTGTCTACGACGCCATCCTCGATCTGTACGGGCGCGGCGAGCCGGCCGATGCCGTCACCGTGTCCGCCGAGCTGGACCGCAGGGGGCTGCTCAAGAGGGTCGGCGGGGCGCCCTATCTGCACACGTTGATCTCGACGGTGCCCACCGCCGCCAACGCCGGGTACTACGCGGGCATCGTGGCGGAGAAGTCGCTGCTGCGCCGCTTGGTGGAGGCGGGCACCCGCGTCGTGCAATACGGGTACGCGGGCGCCGAGGGTGCCGACGTGGCCCAGGTCGTCGACCGGGCCCAGTCCGAGATCTACAACGTGACCGACGGTCGCACCACCGAGGACTTCGTTCCGCTCGAGCAGCTGCTGCAGCCCACGATGGACGAGATCGACGCCATCGCCTCCCAGGGCGGCATCGCCCGCGGCGTGCCCACCGGCTTCACCGATCTCGACGAGGTGACCAACGGCCTGCATCCCGGACAGATGATCGTCGTCGCGGCCAGGCCCGGTATGGGTAAGGCGCTTGCCCTCGACACCCCCCTGCCCACGCCCACGGGCTGGACGACGATGGGCGAGGTGCAGATCGGGGACTTCCTGCTCGGCGCCGAAGGGCTGCCGACGCGAGTCGTAGCCGCGACGGAGATCATGCTCGGCAGGCCGTGCTTCGAAGTCGAGTTCTCCGACGGGACGATCATCGTCGCGGACGCCGAGCACCAGTGGCCGACGGAGTCGGGCATCCGTACGACGGCTCAGTTGCGTAGCGGTTCGGACCGGCTCATGCCCGCGACGTTGCCCACCCGGGCCCCCGGCGCGACCGCACTGCTCGCCCTGGGCGTTCACGTCGCCTGGGTGCGCGCCGTCGACAGTGTCCAGGTGCGTTGCGTGCAGGTCGACAACGAGTCGCACCTCTACCTAGCCGGCGACGGCATGGTGCCGACGCACAACTCGACGCTTGGCCTCGACTTCCTGCGGTCCTGCTCCATCAAGAACCGGATGTCGAGCATCGTGTTCTCGTTGGAGATGAGCAAGTCCGAGATCGTCATGCGGCTGCTGTCGGCCGAGGCGAAGATCAAGCTGGCCGACATGCGTTCGGGCCGGATGAGCGACGACGACTGGACGCGGCTGGCGCGGCGCATGAGCGAGATCAGCGAGGCGCCGCTCTACATCGACGACTCACCGAACCTGACCATGATGGAGATCCGGGCCAAGGCGCGGCGGCTGCACCAGAAGGCCGATCTGCGGCTCATCGTCATCGACTATCTGCAGCTGATGACGTCGGGCAAGAAGGTCGAGTCGCGCCAGCAGGAAGTGTCCGAATTCTCAAGGCAGATCAAGCTTTTGGCGAAGGAGCTAGAGGTGCCCGTGGTGGCGATGAGCCAGCTCAACCGCGGACCCGAGCAGCGCACCGACAAGAAGCCGATGTTAGCTGATCTACGCGAAAGCGGCAGTATCGAGCAAGATGCGGACATGGTGATCCTGCTACATCGTCCGGATGCGTTCGAACGCGACGACCCCCGGGGCGGCGAGGCGGACCTCATTTTGGCCAAGCACCGCAACGGGCCCACGAAGACCATCACCGTGGCGCATCAGCTGCACTTGTCGCGCTTTACGAACATGGCGCACTAGCTGCAGTTTCGTGTCGGTTCTTAAAACCGTTGACGCAGTCTCACTTTCGCGTCATCCATAATATCACGACAACAGAGAAGTGGCCCCCACCTGCGTAATCGATGGGCCGCCGTCCGTCGCCCAAGAAGAAATGACGCGAGTTTGAGACAAAACGCTGATGACACAGCGTGAGAAAACCCGCATCGCCGCAGGCCAGGGGATCCCGATATGACACCGCAAATGAGAA
>JAOPVI010000085.1 GCA_025966225.1 Mycobacterium sp.
CCTGCTCGATCGACGGCACCGACCAGATGTGGGTCTGATCGCTCACCGCGGTCAGCGCCCGGATCGACACCTCGATGGTCTGCGCGAAGTCAGGCGAGTCCATGGCCTTGGCGATGTTGAGCGAGCCGAGGTTGCACGAAATGTCCTTGCCCACCTTGGAATAGGTGAGATCTTCGTTGAACAGCGACGGCGTGGACACCTGCAGGATCTCCGAGCACAGATTGCTGTGGGTGATCTTGCCCTCGATCGGGTTGGACCGGTTCACCGTGTCCTCGTACATGATGTACGGGTAGCCCGACTCGAACTGGAGCTCGGCCAGCGTCTGGAAGAACTCGCGCGCCTTGATCTTGGTCTTGCGAATCCGCGCGTCGTCGACCATCTCGTAGTACTTCTCGGTGATCGAGATGTCGGCGAACGGGACGCCATAGACCCGCTCGACGTCGTACGGCGAAAACAGGTACATGTCCTCGTTGCGCTTGGCCAGTTCGAACGTGATGTCCGGGATGACCACGCCCAGCGAGAGTGTCTTGATCCGGATCTTTTCGTCGGCGTTCTCGCGCTTGGTGTCGAGGAACCGGTAGATGTCGGGGTGATGCGCCTGCAGGTACACCGCACCGGCACCTTGGCGCGCACCCAACTGGTTGGCGTAGGAGAACGAGTCCTCGAGCAGCTTCATGATCGGGATGACGCCCGAGCTCTGGTTCTCGATGTTCTTGATCGGTGCGCCGTGCTCGCGAATGTTGCTCAGCAGCAACGCAACTCCGCCCCCGCGCTTCGAGAGCTGCAGTGCCGAGTTGATGGAGCGCCCGATGGACTCCATGTTGTCCTCGATGCGCAGCAGGAAGCAGCTGACCGGCTCACCGCGCTGCTTCTTGCCCGAGTTGAGGAACGTCGGGGTGGCCGGCAGGAACCGGCCGTCGATGATCTCGTCGACCAGCTTCTCGGCCAGCGTCGTATCGCCTGCGGCCTGCGTCAACGACACCATGACGACGCGGTCCTCGAACCGTTCGAGATAGCGCTTCCCGTCGAACGTCTTCAGCGTGTACGAGGTGTAGTACTTTAACGCCCCGAGGAACGTCTGGAACCGGAACTTCTTGGCATACGCGCGGTCGAGCAGCGTCTTGACGAAGTTGCGGCTGTACTGGTCGAGCACCTCGCGCTCGTAGTAGTTCTCCTTGACCAGGTAGTCGAGCTTCTCGTCCTGATTGTGGAAGAACACCGTGTTCTGGTTGACGTGCTCCAGGAAGTACTGGTGCGCGGCTTCCCGGTCCTTCTCGAACTGGATCTTGCCGTCGGCGTCATACAGGTTCAGCATCGCGTTGAGCGCGTGGTAGTCCGTCTCGCCCGTCCCCGAGGGATGGTGGGCGCCGGAGGTTACAGGCTCTGCAGCTGTGACGGTTGGGGGCACGTCTGGTCCTTCCAGAATTCGGCAAGGCCCTCGCGGACGGCGATGACGTCGTCCGTGGTGCCCATCAGTTCGAAGCGATACAGGTACGGGACGCCGCACTTGCGGGAGACGACGTCCCCTGCATAGCCGAATTCGGCGCCGAAGTTGGTATTGCCCGCGGCGATGACACCGCGCAGCAACGACCGATTCTTTTCATTGTTGAGAAAGGCGATCACTTGCTTGGGGACGTATCCTCCAGCGTCGGGATCGGGTCCGTTGGCGTGCCCGCCACCGTAGGTTGGGAGCACCAGGACGTAGGGCTCATCAACCTCGATGCGCCCACGAAGAGGGATACGGAAGACACTGCTGGCGGGCATTTCCAGCTTCTCGACGAAGCGGAGCGTGTTCTCCGAGACGCTGGAGAAGTAGACGAGATTGCTCATCACACTCTCCTTCCTGCCCGCCGAGTACCCGTTACGCCGTGACTGCGACTGCTCCGGACAACGCGTTGATGCGGTCCGGCCGGAAGCCCGACCAATGCTCGTTTCCGACCACGACGACGGGGGCCTGCAGGTAGCCGAGCGCCATGACGTAATCGCGGGCTTCGGTATCCAGGCTGATGTCGACGACGTCGTAGGCAACGCCCTGCTTGTCCAACGCCTTGTAGGTGGCGTTGCACTGCACGCACGCGGGCTTCGTGTACACGGTGATCGAAGGCTGAGTCATCTTCGGTACGGCTCCTCTTGAATGAATCGGCAAGAACTAGACATGTACTGGCCATGACTGGCAACTGCGGGGTTACTGCATCTCACTGAGTTACAGCGGCCTCTGGACCTTTGAAATTCCAGCCGGTCGGGGCCGCGTTTCGGGCGAGTCTGGGAACCGTCGCCACCCGATTCTGAGCTCCGGCCGACCTCCGAACCGTGGGGGTCTGTCGGTCTGCAAGACACTACACCTAGTGGCCGACAATCAGAGTAGGTACAAGATGTTCTGAACAACATTCGTGAAATTCCCAGGTCGTAAGGTGCCGCGAGAACGTCGCCCGGCGTGTCGCACGTCACATTTGCGGGTGTGTCGCGCTATGTATATGTGTCTACCACCGGCCACCGACACGGCCGGCGGCTCGGACGGCCAACAGCAAAGCCGCCGACGAACCCCTTTCGGGCTCATCGGCGGCTGAGAACGTGCTAGGTCAGCCGACCTCGGCGGCCAGCTTGCCGACCACGTCGGCGATCGCCGCGACCACCTCGGCGTTCTCGCGCGGGTGCTTGCCGTCCAAGACCTTCCCAGGCACCGAGAGCTTCAGGTCCTCGACCACCCGAGGGCCCGCGATGCCGAATGACTTGCGCGTCTCGTCGTGCGCCCAGACGCCGCCGTACTGACCGAGCGACGTCCCGACGACCGCCATCGGCTTGCCCTTGAGCGCTCCGTTGCCGAAGGGCCGCGACAACCAGTCGATCGCGTTCTTGAGCACACCGGGGATGCTGCCGTTGTACTCGGGCGTCACCACTAGTGCGGCGTCGGCTTCTGCGGCAGCCTGGCGCAGTGCCTTCACGGACTCGGCCACTCCCCCGTGTTCTGGGTCGTTGTCGATGTCCTCGTTGTAGAAGGGCAGCTCGCCCAACCTGTCGAACAGCGCCACCGTGACTCCGGCTGGAGCGGACTCGCCGGCGAGCTCAGCCAGCTGGCGGTTGACCGACGCTGCGCGCAGACTTCCCAGTAGTACCAAGACCTTGACGTCCGACATGTTCCCCAGTCCCTTCGATGTTTGGTCCGATCCTTGCATGACTCAACCGGACCGCAGTCCGAATAATTCCGACTGAGTTAAAGTGCAGGTATGCGCGCCAACAACGGATCGGCCGGGCCGACTGGACTGCCAGTCACCGACACCGCGCCGCCTGAGCGCGGCGACGCCGCCCGCAACCGCGTGCTTCTGCTGGACGCAGCGCGGAAGCTGATCTCCGAACACGGTACCGACGCAATCACGATGGACGACGTCGCGACCGCCGCAGGCGTCGGCAAGGGCACGCTTTTCCGTCGTTTCGGCAGCCGCGCCGGGCTGATGATCGTGCTGCTCGACGAGGCCGAGAAGATCCAACAGCAGGCCTTCATGTTCGGTCCGCCACCCCTCGGGCCGGGCGCGCGCCCGCTCGAGCGCCTGCTCGCCTACGGGCGCGAGCGGCTGTCCTTCGTGTGGCACCACCACGCCCTGCTGTCCGACGCAGGCCGCGATTCGCAGACTCGATTCAACGCTCCGATGACCTTGCACCGCACCCATGTGTGGACGTTGTTGCAGGCCGCGGACACCACCGGCGACCTCGACGCGCAGGCCGACGCGCTGCTGGCGCTGCTCGACGCCGACTACGTGACGCATCAGCTGATCGACCTGGGCAAGAGCCTCGACGCGCAGGGTGATGCGTGGGAAAGCTTGGCGCACAAGCTCTGTGGGCGATGAGCGCTTGCGCGAAGAGCAGAAGGCAGCGATGAGCGCTTGCGCGAAGAGCAGAAGGCACAGCTAGCGGTGCGCTGGGTTCTGCACGTCGACCTCGACCAATTCCTTGCCTCGGTCGAACTTCAGCGCCACCCCGAGTTGAAGGGCCTGCCCGTCATCGTCGGCGGCAATGGCGACCCGGCCGAACCGCGCAAGGTCGTCACGTGCGCGTCCTACGAGGCCCGCGAATACGGCGTGCATGCGGGTATGCCACTACGGGTGGCAGCGCGCAAGTGCCCCGATGCCACGTTTCTGCCATCCGACCCCGCGGCATACGACGACGCGTCCGCTCGGGTGATGGGCCTGCTGCGCGACCTGGGTCATCCCCTTGAAGTGTGGGGTTGGGACGAGGCCTACCTCGGGGCCGACGACCGCAACGACGCTGTCGACCCCGTCGCCCTTGCGGAACGCATTCGCACGGTCATCGAGGCCGAGACGGGGTTGTCGTGCTCGGTAGGCATCAGCGACAACAAGCAACGCGCCAAGGTCGCCACCGGGCTGGCCAAGCCGGCAGGCATCTACCGACTCGACGAGGACAATTGGATGACCGTGATGGGCGACCGCGACGTCGACGCGCTGTGGGGTGTCGGCCCCAAGACGGCCAAACGACTTGCGGGCCTGGGCATCACGACCGTCGCGGACCTCGCCGCCACCGATGCCGCACTGCTGACGTCCACGTTCGGCCCGACCACGGGGCTCTGGATCCTGCTGCTCGCCAAGGGCGGCGGCGACACCAACGTCAGCGCCGAGCCGTGGGTGCCCCGCTCCCGTAGCCACGTCGTGACGTTCCCCAGGGACCTGACCGATGTCGCCGAGATGGACTCCGCCGTCGTCGAACTCGCCAGGCAGACCCTCGCCGAGATCGTCGCGCAGCAGCGCATCGTGACCCGCGTGGCGGTGACGGTGCGGACCAAGACGTTCTTCACGCGCACCAAGATTCGCAAGCTGGCGGCCCCAGGCGTCGCGCTCGAGCCCATCGTCGCCACCGCGTTGGAACTGCTTCACCAGTTCGAACTGGACCGCCCCATCCGATTGCTGGGCGTCCGGCTCGAACTGGTGATGCCGGAATCGCCGGTTGTCACCGGCGCCCTCTAGCGTCGAGTCGTGCTGAACACCGTCGCAATCCGCGGCTACCGCTCGTTGCGCGAAGTCGTGGTGCCGCTGTCCGGACTCACCGTTGTCAGCGGCGCCAACGGCACGGGCAAGTCTTCGGTGTACCGGGCGTTGCGGCTGTTGTCCGATTGCGGCCGTGGCGAGGTGATCGGCGCGTTGGCCCGCGAGGGCGGGCTGGAGTCGGTGCTGTGGGCCGGCCCGGAGCAGCTCGGCGGGGCGCGTCGCACCGGGTCCGTCCAGGGCACGACACGCACCAGACCCGTGTCCCTTGAACTCGGCTTCTCGTCGGCCGACTTCGGCTACCTGATCGACCTCGGACTTCCGCAGAATGCGGGCCACGACTCGGCGTTCGCGCGCGATCCCGAGATCAAGCGCGAGGCGGTGTTCGCAGGCCCGCAACTGCGGCCCAGCGCGACGTTGGTGAGCCGGGGTCGCGACTACGCCGAGGTCGCGGCGGAGTCCGGCCGCGGTTTCGACGAGCTGACGCGCGCGCTGCCGCCGTATCGAAGCGTGCTCGCCGAGTACGCCCACCCCGGCGCGCTCCCCGAGCTCGCCGCAGTGCGGGATCGTTTGCGCGGCTGGCGGTTCTACGACGGCTTCCGGGTCGACGCGGCTGCACCCGCACGCCAGCCGAGGGTCGGCACCCGCACCCCGGTGCTCTCCGATGATGGTGGCGATCTGGCGGCCGCTGTCCAAACGATCATCGAAGCCGGGTTCGATGACCTGCCTCGCGCGGTCGCCGACGCCTTCGACGGCGCCACGCTCTCCGTGGCCGTCAACGACGGCCTCTTCGAGCTTCAGCTGCGCCAGCGCGGAATGTTGCGCCCGTTGCGGGCCGCCGAATTATCCGACGGCACACTGCGTTTCCTTCTGTGGGGCGCCGCACTCCTGACCCGCCAGCCGCCCACTCTCATGGTGCTCAACGAGCCCGAGACCTCGCTTCATCCGGATCTCGTCGCGCCGCTGGCCGCGATGATCCGGTCGGCCGCCGCGGGCACCCAGGTCGTCGTGGTCACGCACTCTGCAGCGATGCGCGCGCACCTCGATACCGACGACACCAGTGAGCTCGAGCTCTACAAGGAGTGGGGCGAGACGCGCGTCGCGGGCCAAACCATGCTCACCGTGCCGCCGTGGGACTGGGGCAAGCGATGAGACCACCGCTGTTCGCGTAGGCATAAGCAGCCGTTCACCAAGGTCCCGTTCAATCTCACAGGCAGTTCACGGCGAACGAGGAGACCCAGGTGTCGGTTAGCAGGCAGCTCAAGTTGGCAGCGGTCATCGGAGCCGTGGCGGTGCTCCCACTCGCGGCGTGCAGCGGGGACGGTGAAAAGGCCTCGAACGGCAGCCCGGTCACCCGCGCAGCCAATGGCGACCTGGCGGCCAACGGCGGTGCTCGCCGGATGGATGGCGATCAGAGCCAGGCCATCCGCGACGCCATCAACACCTCGGGCGAGAAGAACGTCATCATGCTGCTCGGCGACGGCATGGGCGACTCCGAGATCACCATCGCGCGCAACTACGAGAAGGGCGCGGGCGGCTTCTTCACCGGCCTCGACGCACTGCCGCTGACGGGGCAGTACACCACCTATGCGCTGCGCAAGGACGGCAAGCCCAACTACGTGACCGACTCGGCGGCCAGCGCCACGGCCTGGTCGACGGGTACGAAGACCTACAACGGCGCGCTTGGCATCGACATCAAGGGCGCACCGCAGAAGACAATCCTGGAGCTCGCGAAGGATCAGGGCTTCGCGACCGGCGACATCACCACCTCCGAAATTCAGGACGCCACGCCAGCGGCGCTGTTCTCGCACATCACCGAACGCGACTGCTATGGCCCGAAGGAAGTCGCCGAGGACTGCAAGTCGGACGCGCTCGAGAATGGCGGCCTTGGCTCGGTGACCGAGCAGCTGTTGGCCACCAAGCCCGACATCACGATGGGCGGTGGCGGCGAGACCTTCGCTCAGACCGCCAACGGCGGCGAGTACAAGGGCAAGACGCTGGAGGTCCAGGCCAAGGAGCGTGGCTTCCGAATCGTGCGCACCGCAAGCGAATTGAACGGCGTGACGAAGGCGGATCAGGACGCGCCGCTACTCGGGCTCTTCGCCGATGGCAACATGCCGGTCAGCTGGACGGGCCCCGACGCCGTACGGCAGGGCTACCTTCAGCCCGCGGGCAAGTGCACGGACAACCCCGAGCGGGGCGCCGAAGTCCCGGAGTTGGCAGCGATGACGCAGAAGACCATCGACCTACTCTCCGAGCGCACGAAGGGCGCGAACAATCCCGCCAAGGGCTTCTTCCTGCAGGTCGAGAGCGCGTCGATCGACAAGCGCGACCACGCAGCCGACCCGTGCGGCCAGATCGGCGACACCGTCGCGTTCGACGAGGCCGTGCAGGAGGCCCTCGAGTTCGCGCAGAAGGACGGCAACACCCTGGTGATCGCAACGGCCGACCACGGACACACGAGTCAGATCGGGGAGATCTACACCGAAGAGGACCTCAAGGGCATCGCCGAGGACAAGAAGCTGCCGATCGAAAGGGTCCGCGACGTCATGTATCCCGGCCTCACGCGCCTGCTGACCACCAAGGACGGCGCCGACATGCTGATCAGTTACGGCACGTCGGCCGACGTGGAGGTCGAGGACGAGACGCACACCGGAACCCAGGTCCGAATCGCGGCGTTCGGTCCGCGCGCGGCCAACGTGGTCGCCCTGACCGATCAGAGCGACCTGTTCTTCACGATGACCGACGCGCTGGGGCTCAAGCGGTCTTAGTCGGCCGCAGGGCCCGGGTGAAGATGAGGTTCACCCGTCGCATCGCGACGCTGTACGGCCACCATGCGAGCCGCTTGAATGCGTACAGCGCACGGATGTCGTTCGACGTGTAGATCAGGTACCGATTTCGAGTCACGCCACGAAGTATCTTGTCCGCCACCACTTCCGGTGACACCGCGTGTCCGCCGAAACGGTCGACCCACTTGCGCACCTGCGGATGGTCGCGGTCCACGCCCGCGATCTCGACGGTCTGCACCAGCGGCGTCTTGACCGCGCCGGGCACGACGACGGATACCCCGATCCGGTGCCGCGCGAGGTCGAAGCGCAGCACCTCGGACACGCCGCGCAGGCCGTACTTGCTTGCGCTGTACGCCGCGTGCCACGGCAACGCCACCAGTCCCGCGGCGGAGGACACGTTCACCAGGTGGCCGCCGTTTCCGGCGAGCACCATTGGGGGAACGAAGGTTTCGATGACGTGGATGGGACCCATCAGGTTGATCGACACCATCGACTCCCAGTGCCGGTGCTCCAGTTGGCTGACGGTCCCCCACGCCGAGACGCCCGCGATGTTCATCACCAGGTCCATTGCCGGGGTCGAGCCCCCGATGGCACTGTGGATGTCGGCGCCGAAGGCCGCCACCTGGTCGTAGTCGGAGATGTCTAGGGCCCGGTGGGCGGGCACTGCCGCGCCGAGCGCGCGCACGTCGGCCACCGTCTGCGCCAGGCCTTCGGCGTTGCGGTCGGTGAGGAACAACTCGGCCCCCTGGGCAGCCAGCTTCAACGCCGTCGCCCGGCCGATCCCGCTGGCCGCCCCGGTGAGGAAACACCGCTTGCCCGCAAACTCCTGCGCCATGGCGGAGACCTTACCTATTCGCCGCGTAGGTCGGAGCCGCCCCACAGGCCGTAGAGCCATAGCCGTTCGACGATCTCGAATGCACGGGCGGGATCCTGACCCCGCCCGACGAACGCGCTGTCGTGCGTCAGCGTCATCGTCGTCGTGGCCGCCAACGTCCGCACCAAACTGGGCAGATCCGTTGAGATCGGCCGCGCGTCGTCGTCCTGCTCGACGAGGCGAACGATCTTGTCGATGATTCCGTCGGCGAAATCGTCCATCATCTCCCGGATCTGCGCATCGGTGTTCCGGGCCAGCGCACAGGCGTGCATGATCGGGTCATTGGTCGCGTACACCGCTGCGGCGGCGCCGACCATGCGCTTGGCGCACTCCGACGGCGTCTCACCCGGCTCGCGGCGCGCGAAGTCGTGCGTCAGCTGGTTGAGCTCCTCGCCTGCGTCGGCGAGGATCACCGCAAGCACCGCGTACTTGGAATCGAAGTAGAAGTAGAACCCAGACCGAGCGACGCCAGCGCGTTCACTGATGGTGCTGACCGACAGATCGGCGAAGGAACGCTCCTGGAGCAGTTCGCGCACCGCGGCGACGATCGCGTCGCGTTGCCGGTCACCACGACTCCGGCGGACCGGTATGGATTCGGCTGTCATGGCAGTAGACCATTGCATCCGCGGCACGCCAGAGCAAAACTTGACATGCGTCAAGTGTGCCCTACAGGATGGAATCTCACGTGACATCGACCACAGCCCGTTGAGCGTCAGGAGCGTCATGCCGACCATCAGCACCCCCGACTACTTGATCGACCAGGCCAAGCGCCGGTTCACCCCGTCGATCAACAACTTCCCCGGAATGGGGGCGCTCGAACGCAAGCTGCTTCGCACCGAGTTCAAGCAGACCGCGCTGTCCCACCCGCCGGCAGGTAGCGAGCTCAAGCCCGTGATGGGCGACAAGGGGCTGCCGATCCTCGGGCACATGGTCGAGATGTTCCGCGGCGGACCCGACTACCTCATGCACCTCTACAACACGAAGGGGCCGCTGTACTACGCCGACTCCCCCGTGTTGCCAGCGGTGACGGCACTCGGCCCCGACGCGGCCCAAGCGATCTACAGCAACCGCAACAAGGACTTCTCGCAGGAGGGCTGGATCCCGGTCATCGGGCCCTTCTTCCACCGCGGACTGATGCTGCTCGACTTCGAGGAGCACATGTTCCACCGGCGGATCATGCAGGAGGCCTTCGTCCGCACCCGCCTGGTCGGCTACACCGAGCAGGTCGACACCGTCGTCTCGAAGGTCATCTCGAACGACTGGGTCGCGAACGACCCGAGGTTCCTGCTGTACCCGGCGATGAAGCAGATGACGCTCGACATCGCCTCGATGGTGTTCATGGGGCACGAGCCCGGCACCGACCACGAACTGGTGACCAAGGTGAACAACGCCTTCACCACGACGGTCCGTGCAGGCAACGCCATCATCCGCACGAGCGTCCCGCCGTTCACGTGGTGGCGCGGACTGCAGGCCCGCAAGCTGCTCGAGGACTACTTCGCGGCACGCGTCGCCGAGCGCCGCGGCAAGGACGGGTCCGACCTCCTGACGGTGCTGTGTCAGACCGAGGACGAGGACGGCAACAAGTTCTCCGACGACGACATCGTCAACCACATGATCTTCCTGATGATGGCCGCGCACGACACCTCGACCTCGACGGCCACCACCATGGCCTACTACTTGGCCGCCAACCCCGAGTGGCAGGACCGATGCCGCGACGAGTCCGACCGGCTCGGCGATGGACCGGTCGACATCGAGTCGTTGGAGAAGCTCGAGTCGCTCGACCTCGTCATGAACGAGTCGATCCGGTTGGTCACGCCAGTTCAGTGGGCGATGCGGCGCACGGTGCGCGATACCGAACTGCTCGGGTACTACTTACCCAAGGGCACCAACGTCATCGCCTACCCCGGCGTCAACCACCGACTTCCCGAATTGTGGACCGACCCGATGAAGTTCGACCCCGACCGGTTCGCCGAACCGCGCAACGAGCACAAGAAGCACCGCTACGCGTTCACGCCGTTCGGCGGCGGCTCGCACAAGTGCATCGGCATGATATTCGGCCAACTCGAGGTGAAGGTCATCATGCATCGCCTGTTGCGCAAGTATCGGCTGGAGCTTGCGCATCCCGGTCGCGAGGCGACGTGGGACTACGGCGGCATGCCCGTCCCGATGGACGGCATGCCCATCGTCCTTCGCCCGCTGCGCTGAGGTGGCGTCGGACGTGGCTCGACCGCTAGCCGGCTAACCGGTTCGCGCAGGCGATGACGGCTCGCAGCGCGGACTGCGTCGGATCATCGGAGAGGCCCATCGCCCATTCGTCGCGGACGCCGTCGGTGCCACGGATGAACGTTGCGGTCGAATCCCCAGCGGGCACTTGATGGAACTTCAGCATCTCGACGGGGATACCGCGGTCGTACAGCATTGCCGTCAGCGCCGACAGTGGTCCGCTTGCCGATGCGGTCGAGGTGCTGATTTGGTCGCCCATGGCGATGGTGGCTTGATAGTTGCGCGCCTGCGGACCTAGCCGGGTCGCCGAGCAGTCGGCGTCCGTGCACTCCCAGTGCCCGAGCCGCAACGGCCCGGACGTAGGCGCATACGTGGTGTGGAAGGCATCTGCTGACATCGTTTCGGCCTCCTCGCGCAGACCCCGTGGCAGCGGTGCGTCGATCTGCGCCGCAAAAAGGGGTGTCGCGCTGGTTGCGGATTGTGTCGGTGATGGGGACAACATGTGCCGGTCTTCTCTTGCCAGAGGGAGTGACCGACGGGTAGCAGCTTCCGACCCACAGCGGGGGGTCGGTCTGGATCAGACCCCGCTGTGGGTTGCTACTACGAGTCGCTTCGGCACGGACGCGATGCTAGGCGCACTTCGGCATCCGATGCAACCGAATAGCGTTGAGTGCGGTTGGTAAGGCGCACGGCAAGCACGCCGTAGAATGAATTGAGGTTTTACTCAATTCATCAAGTGCAAGGGGCTTCAACCCATGCCACGTGGCTTCCTGGACGGATCCGAGCGTCCGCTGTACGAGATCAAGGCCAACTTGTTCAAGGCGCTGGCACATCCGGCGCGGATCAGGACGCTGGAGATCCTGTCCGCCAGCAGCCACCCGACGCCTGTGAGCGAGATCCTGGCCGACACCGGCATCGAACCGACCCTGCTGTCGCAGCACCTGGCCGTGCTGAAGCGCCACCACGTGGTTAGCAGTAAGCGGGAGGGCAACGCCGTCTACTACGAACTGGCCCACCCGAAGATCTCGGAGCTGCTAACCATCGCCCGCAGTTTCCTCGCCGATACCCTGACGGCCCGTCGCGATCAGCTCGATGCGCTCGACGCCCTGCCGCCATTGGGCATCCGGAAATGATCGGCGCGACCGCCGGCGCCGTGGCACGACTGCTCCCCCGCGGCTCCGACTACGCAGGCTTGCAGCGGTCGTGGCGTCGCGACGTCCTGGCGGGGGTGACCGTCGGTGTCGTGGCGCTGCCGCTGGCATTGGCGTTCGGTATCAGCTCGGGCGTGGGCGCCGCCGCAGGCCTGATCACGGCCGTCGTCGCCGGTTTGGTTGCGGCGGTTTTCGGCGGCTCCCACGTACAGGTATCCGGACCGACTGGAGCCATGGCGGTGGTGCTCGCACCCATCGTCACGCACTACGGCGTCGGCAGCATCGCGCTGGTGACCGTGCTCGCCGGATTGATCGTGGTCGCCGCCGGGGTGACCGGACTCGGACGTGCCGTGACGTTCATTCCCTGGCCGGTCATCGAGGGCTTCACGCTCGGCATCGCGGCGATCATCTTTCTGCAACAGGTCCCCGCGGCCTTCGGAAGTAACGCCCCCGCGGGCCAGCGCCCGCTTGTCGCCGCATTCCACCTCGTGGGCGGCGCCGATTGGGCCGTCGCCGCCAGGACGCTGTTTGTGGCGGCGTTGGCCGCGGCGCTGATGATCGGGTTACCCCGGCTGCACCGCGCCATTCCGGAGTCGCTGACCGCCGTGGTGGCCGCGACGCTGCTGGTTGTCGTGGGGGGCATACCGGTCGCCCGCATCGGTCGACTGCCGTCGCACCTGCCGACTCCGCTCCTTCCCCACGCCGACCTGTCAGCACTCAGGGCGCTGCTCGGAGCCGCGGTGGCGATCGCGGCCTTGGCTGCCATCGAGTCGCTGCTGTCGGCGAGAGTGGCCGCCACCATGTCGCCCACTGGTCCCTACGACCCCAATCGGGAACTCGTCGGTCAGGGCCTGGCATCGGTGGCCTCCGGAGTATTCGGCGGCATGCCGGCGACCGGGGCGATCGCCCGCTCCGCGGTGAACGTGCGATCCGGAGCGCGCACGCGTGTCTCGGCCATCACGCACTCGCTGGTGCTGCTATGCGTCGTGTACTTCGCCACCGGACCGGTATCCGCCATTCCGCTGTGTGCACTGGCCGCGGTCTTGATGGTGACGTCATTCAGGATGATCTCGGCGCAGACGATCGGAAGGATTCTGCGTTCCACCCGTTCCGACGCCCTGACCTTCGTGCTCACCGCGGCCGTCACCGTGTGTTTCGATCTGATCGAAGCAGTTCAGATCGGCATCGTGGTCGCGGCGGTGTTCGCACTGCATTCGGTGGCGCGGCGGAGCAGCGTCACCCGTGAGGATCTGCCCGGGCCGCCCTGCCCGGGTGATGAGCAGATCGCCTTGCTGCGGTTAGACGGCGCTATGTTCTTTGGTGTCGCCGAGCGCATTTCGAACATGATCACCGATGGGAATCGTAGGGAGGTGACGGTTGTGATCATCCGGATGTCGAAGCTCGGAATGCTGGATGCGACCGGGGCGCACACCCTGGGGCGCGTCGCCGACGAGCTGGAGTCACGCGGCATCACAGTGATCATCAAAGGCGTCCAAGCCGAGCACATGGACCTGCTCACCAATGTCGGCACGATCGCGTCGCTGCGGCACGAAAACCACCTCATCGACTCACTGGACGATGCGATCGCCCATGCTCGCAGTCATTCCGGCCGCGCGCAGCGGGATATCGTCCCCGACAGCAGGTAGAGAAACGGCCGATGGCTGGCCCGTCCGTCCCGGCGGAACGGCATGCTGTCGGCCGCCGCGGCGTACCACTGCGTGCGCTGCACCCCGGATAGGTCGAGGCTGCGGCCACAGCGCGCCGCGACGCAATGCAATAGCAGTGCGCCCGTTCGACCGTTGCCCTCGCGGAACGGATGGATCTGATTGAAGTCGGCGTACAGCCTGGCGAGCTCGTATGCCAGCCGCGCATCGTCGTAACCAGCGCAGCGGTCCACGATTGAAAGCGCCGCGTCGTTCACCCTCGTCATGCCCGATTGAATCGTCGACACCCAGGCGAAACCCTGGTCGCCGCGGCGCAATTCGGTCGTACGGTACGCACCGGCCCACGAATAGACGTCGGCGAAGAGCTGCCGGTGCAACGCGGCCACGTCGAGGGCGTCGGTGTCGTCGACTGGGCGGCCTAGCCACAGCGCCATTCGCCCCGCCGTGGCGACGAATTCCAGGTCGGCGAGCATCTCGGCGGACGACGCGCCGAAGTGGTTGCGCAGCAACGTGGTTCCCGGGATCAAGTACGGTGCCGCGCGGCGCAGCCCCGGGCGCCGACGGGGCCGCTGCGGCGGCGGGTGCCGGACGCGGAAGGTTGCGAAGTAGTCGGCAAACGAAACCCGCTCGTGAACCAGGGCGTTCAGTGCGGCGACGTGTTCGGCGGTGGGCGCCCAGCCCTCCAGCCGTTCGGCGGCCAGAGTCTGGGCGACGGCATGCGCGAAGCGATCCAAGGTCATGGGTGGCGGCGGACCTCAGCGGAACGCCGACGTCGACGCCAGGTAGTTGAGCTTGCGACTGATGCCCGCCACCTCACGTGCCACGCTGCGCAACACCGCGCGCTCCTGGGGCGCCAGTTCCGACAGCGACACCGTGTCGCACACCCGACGCCCGCCGAGGAAGGCGCCCGCGCGCATCCGCCAGCGGAATCGCACCAGCCACCCGAAGCAGTCCCGCAGACTGGACCCGTCGTCGGGATCGAGCACCTTGGCGGCGGCCGCATCGTCGAGGCGCCCGTACGTCGACAACGCCTCCGATCCGGCCGAGACCGCCGCCCAGCGCGCGATCTTGACGACCGGATCGACTGCGGCCAGCTTGAGGTCCACGGTGTCGGATTGCGTGGCGAACATGCGCAACCGCGACGGAATGCTCGCGCGCACCGAAGTGGCGTCCTGCAGCATCGCCTGCCGCACCGGATAACTGGGCCGCGCGGCGGCCACGGTCTGCGCCCGCAGGACGTCCTCGGCCAGGCCGCCGACCGGCCATACGCCCGTCGAGTCCACCATCAGGCCGGTCATCACGACACCGCGATCCTCGCGGGGATCGGCGGTCCAGCGTTCGATGCCCTCGGACCAACTACTCAAGCGCCTGCAGAATCGTGGCCGGCTGGCGAGTACCCCGTTGGCGTCGCCGAGGATCCCGCAGCGTTCCAGCCGAGCGTGCACCTCGGCCGCGCGGGCCAGCAGTGCGATCTTGGCGTCCTCGTCGACGGCGTCGCCGAGGGCGACCATCGTCTCGACGTCGGACCCCGGCGCAGCCTCACCCCGTGCGACGCTGCCCGAGACGAACCACGTCCAGTCGGCGGGTCCGGCCAGCCGGACGGCGGCTGCGACGCCATGCCGGAGCACCTCGGACCACGCACCGGCCAACGCGGCCGCGGGAGTGTGGGCCCGCAGTTCCGCGCCGACGGCGACCAGCGCCGCGTCCATTCCAGCGCGCAGAAGTGCCTCATCGCTGGCAGCATCGAGATCTCCGATGGTTGCGGCGATCTTCCGAGCCGCCCCGGCGGCGACATTGGGGTCCCGACCGGACGGCAGCTCGCTGGACATGCGGATGATTGTCACCCGCAAGCGACCTGGTCACACAGTCGTGACGGCTACGAAATGCGCGGAACATCAAAGACCGCTATTTTCTATCGAACGACAGGTATTCCCTCACGCACCAGGAGCACACATGACAGCCACCGTCGATCCGGCGATCTCGTCCGCGGAGGACGCGTCGACTCTGGAAGAGCTCGGTTATACCCAGGAATTGCACCGCGGCATCGGCGGTTACGCCGCATTCGCGTCCGGCTTCTCATTCGTCTCGATCCTCACCACCGTGTTCGCGTTCTTTCCGCTCGGGTTCTCCCTCGGTGGACCGGCGTTCTTCTGGACCTGGCCGATCGTCTTCGTCTGCCAGTTCTGCGTCTGTCTGATCTTCGCCGAACTGTCCGGGAAGTTTCCGGTGGCGGGCGCCATCTACCAGTGGTCGCGGCGCCTTGCCGGTAACGCGGTCGGCTGGTTCGCCGGCTGGTTCATGCTGATCGGCTACATCGTCAGCATCGCCGCGCTGGCCATCGCCATGCAGACCGTGCTGCCGCCGATCTGGAGCGGCTTCCAGATCGTCGGCGAGGACATGGATCCCCTGTCGATCAGCGGAGCAGAGAATGGCATCGTCCTCGGCTCGATCACGATCGTGCTCTGCACCATCATCAGCGCGGCAGGCGTGAAGTTCATGGGCCGCATCACGGTCACCGGCGTGACGATCGAGATCATCGGCGTGTTCCTCATCATCGGCGCGATGTTCATCAACGCCCACCGCAGTCCGATCGAGGCGGTGGCCAACTCCGGCGACCACGGCACCGGACTGGGCTACCTGCCGGCATTCCTGGCCTCGATGTTGATGGCCGCCTACGTCATGTACGGATTCGACAGCGCCGCAGAGCTTTCCGAGGAGACCAGAGACCCGCGACGGACCGCACCCAAGGCCATCGTGAACGCCCTGCTGGTGTCGTTCGTCGGCGGCGGGCTGATGATTCTCGCGGCCCTGATGTCGGCCCCTAATCTCGGCGACCACCTGTCCACCGGCGGCATGGCGTGGATCATCGAGAGCCAGCTCTCCACCTGGCTCGGAAAGACGCTGCTGGCCCTGGTGGCAGTGGCGATGTTCTCGGCCACCCTGGCCATCCAGGCCTCGGCCTCGCGGGTGATGTTCTCGATGGCCCGCGACAACCGGCTGCCCTTCGGCAAGTTGCTGTCCAAGGTGAACAAGCGCACCGGCACCCCGGTCATCACCGGTATCGCGGTCAGCACGGTGGCGATCCTGGTGCTGCTGGTCAACATCGGTCAGTCCAGCGTGTTCCTCGCGATCGCCAGCGTCTCGGTGGTCATCGTGTACATCGCCTACCTGATGGTGACCGTGCCCGCCCTGATCCACCGACTGCGCGGCACCAGCCTCTCCTACGGACCGCCGGTGATGGAGCTGGGCAAGTGGGGCATCCCGGTCAACCTCATCGCAGTGGTGGTGGGTGGCCTGCTGGTGATCAACATCGGCTGGCCACGCGCCGAGGTGTACGACCCGGCGGGCGGCTCGTGGTTCCTGCAGTACTTCGCGCCGATCTTCGTGGCCTTCACGCTGGCCGTCGGCTACGTGGCCTATCGCGTCGTGAAGGACCGCGACGGGGCCCCGGATCCGGCCGACGCTCTGGTCGGCAAGAAGAATTAGCAGCGATTTCGGCGCGGGCGGTCGCGGTGAGCGCGACTGTCCGCACCCAAATCGCTTGGTCGTAGCCTTGCGCGGATGACCGTTTGGGAATGGGCGCTGCTGTTCGCCGCCGGCATCGGAGGCGGCTTGGCAGGCAGCATCGCCGGGCTGGCGTCGGTGACCACCTACCCGGCCCTCTTGCTGGTGGGGCTCAGCCCGGTGGCCGCCAACATCACCAACACCGTCGCCCTGGTCTTCAACGGCATCGGCTCGGTCTGGGGTTCACTGCCCGAATTGAAGGGTCAGCGCGTCAGGCTCACGCGGCTGATGCCAGCTGGCGTGGTCGGTGGCGCGGCGGGTGCCGCACTGCTTTTGTCGATACCCGCCGAAGGGTTCGAGAAGGTCGTGCCGGTGTTGATCGCGGTGTCGGCGGTGCTGATCGCGCTACCCCAGCGCCAGCGCGCGATGGGCACCAGCCGAAGTACTGCGCAGCGGATCGTCGAGGCCGTCGGTGTGCTCGCGATCTGCGTCTACGGCGGGTTCTTCGGTGCCGCGGCGGGCGTGCTGTTGCTCGCGCTCTTCCTGCGCACGGACAGCGAGTCGATGGCGGACGCCAACGCGACCAAGAACGTCGTGCTCGGGACCGCGAATGGCGTTGCCGCCATTGTCTTCATCGTGCTGACACCAATACATTGGCTCGCCGTGGCGCCACTGGGCATCGGGTGTCTGATTGGCTCGAGACTCGGGCCAGTGATCGTCCGACACGCACCGACCACTCCCCTTCGCCTGGCGATCGCCGTGGGCGGGATGGCGCTGGCCATCAAGCTTGGACTCGACGCCTATCGCTGAGCCGTCATTGGAACGGGTTGTCGCCCTTAGTCACCCGGGTGCCCAGGTCGATCAACGAGGCCGCTGAGACGTGAAGCCGTTGGCCGGCTTCCCAACTCGCCTGCCCGGCCAGGTATCGCGACCAGGTCCCCTCGATGACGATGCCGAGCTTGAAGCACGCCAGCGCCACGTACCAGTCCAGCGCGGGCGTGGCGCGACCACCCGCGGCCGCGTAGGCGTCGAGCAGTTCGGCCCGACTGGCCAGTCCACCCAATGCGGCCAGCTCCGACCCGGCGTCGATCGTGTTGGGTTCGGTCGGCCAGCACACCATCATCCAGCCGAGGTCGAGTAGCGGATCGCCGACCGTGCACATCTCCCAATCGATGAAGGCGGCCAGCTCGGGGCGGTCGCGGCGCAGCAGCACGTTGTTGAGATGCGCATCGCCGTGCATGATGCCCGGCTCGCCGTCGGGCGGCCGGTTGGTCTCCAACCACTCGGCCAACTCGGTGACCGCAGGCAGGGACTCGGGATCGTAGGAGTCGTGGCGATAGCTCTCGAGCAAGCCGAGAAACTGCGGAACCTGGCGCGCCAGAAAGGATCCGGGCCGCCGGATGGCCGCGAGCGGGCTCCCCTGCCATTCGACCTCACCCAGCCGGGCCAGGCTGGCGACGTACGCCAGTCCGACGTCGTGCCGCATTGTGGCGTCGTCGACGTACGCCTGCGCCAGTTCGTTGCCGGGGTTGAAGCCGTCGACCTCCTCCATCAGGTAGAACACCACGCCGAGCACGTCGAGGTCCTCGCATCCTGCGATGAAGCGCGGATGCGGCACCGACGTCCCCGCCAGCGTGCGCAGTACCGCGATCTCGCGGAGCATCGTCTTGTCGCTGGTCGGCCTGGGGTGCTGCGGCGGCCTGCGCAGCACCATCGGGCGATCGTCGACGTGCAAGCGCACCACGATGTTCTGGCTGCCACCGGTGAGCGGCTCGACGTCGGTGACCATCGAACCCAGTCCCTCGGCGCGCACCCAGCGCTGCAGCGCCGCCTGGTCGGGGTCGGTCAGGGTCGGCACCTCGGACACGTCATCAGCTGCCATGGCGTCATGGTTACCGGCCCGCAGCCTCTGGAGCAATGCCCCGGGCGCAGGCTCAGCGGGTACGTGCGGTCAGCAGCAGGTACTCCCAGCCCATGGCGGTCGAGCCTGCGCATGCGTCATCGCCAAGCCTGGCGATGTCGGCATCGAGCCCGGCCACCTTGTCGGGGTGATCGGCGATGGCGCGATACGCCGCGATCGTCGGACCGTAGTTGGTCTTGAAGTAGTCGCGGAAGGCCGCGCCGTCGGCGAACCGGTCGACGGGAAGTTGACGACGTTGCGTCACCACGTCAGTGACCCGATCACCAAGCAGCCCGAGCACGTGCGCCTCACTGCCCCACAGCGGAGGAGATTGCACTCCCGGTGGCGGCGCAGCGACGTACGGCTTCATGGTCGCGAACAGCCGACCGATGAATCCTTCTGGCGTCCAGCTGATGAGCCCGATCGTGCCGCCGGGGCTGCACACGCGGACGAGTTCGTCAGCGGCCTGCTGGTGATGCGGCGCGAACATCACCCCGATGCAGGACAGCACCGCGTCGAACTGATCGTCGGTGAACGGCAGCGCCTCGGCGTTGGCCTCCCGCCACTCCAGCGAAACCCCGCGCTGTGCCGAGCTCTTGCGGCCGCGCGCCAGCAGCTCGGGGCACAGGTCGCTTGCGATGACACTGGCGCCCGCCGCCGCCGCGGGGAATGCGGCGTTTCCGGTCCCCGTTGCGACGTCGAGCACAAGGTCCCCCGGGCCCACTCCGGTCGCGTCGACGAGCACCTGGCCCAACGGTGCGACGACCTCGTCGGCGATCGTGCGGTAGTCACCGAGCGCCCACAACGCACGGTGCTTCGCCTCGAGCTCACGATCCTGGATCACGGCGTTCATCTCGACTCCTTGATTGCCGCCTACTGACTTGCCGAGCACAGCGTCTCGCCGACGGTCCCGCCGGGGCTAGTTCCAGATCTGTACCGGCAACGGTTCTAGATCTGTATTGAATCGTGTGATGATCACCCGGACGGGGATGACTGTGACAGAGCTGACGAGGGGGTGCGCACGATTCGAACGACGCTGCTCGCGGTCTTGAGCACAATCGCCATGCTCGCGGGTGCCGGCTGCGGCGCCTCCGGCAATACCCCGACTGCGGTCTCGCAGGGACCAGAGCGTGCCGCCGGCGCGCCGGTGCCCGACACACTCACGCCGCTGCTCGGTTCCGTGCCGTTCGCGCCGGTGCCATTCGCAGGTTCCGACGGCAAGACCCACATGGTCTACGAGTTGGCCGTCACCAACTTCACCAGCGCCAGGCTGACGATCGGCGACGTGAAGATCGAAGACGGCCAGTCCGGCCGTGTGCTTGGCGAACTCGACACGAGCCAACTCGAGGACCGACTGCAGCCTGCAGGCAGCCGCGCGGGCGCCGATCACCTCGAACCCGGCCAGGCCGCAACGATCTTCATCCACCTGACCATGGACAACGGCACCGCCCCGGAGACCGTCGTCCACGAGGTCGCGGTGACCAGTGCGGCGATGCCGCCCGGCAGTAATCAGCTGACGGAGCGGCTGGCCACGACGCAGGTGGACGAGCGCACGCTGCCGGTGTTGTCGGCCCCGTTGCGCGGCGAGCGCTACATCGCGGCCGACGGCTGCTGCGACGCGGTCCGCCACACGCGGGCGGTGCTGCCGGTCAACGGCCAGACGTTTGTCGCGCAGCGGTATGCGATCGACTACGAGCAGGCCGACCCCCAGAACCGGATCTTCACCGGCGATCCCCACAATCCGGCGAGTTACGCGATCTTCGGCAAGGACGTGCTGGCGGTCGCGGACGGCACCGTGGTTGGCACCCGCAACGACTTGGCGGAGCAGACGCCGGGCACCTATCCCGCGAACATCTCCATCACCGAGGCCGACGGTAACTTCGTGGTGCTCGACATTGGCAACGGCTTCTACGTCAATTACGCACACATGCAACCCGGTAGCGTCCGCCCGAAGCCGGGCGACAGGGTCAAGCGCGGCGACGTGATCGGCCTCGTCGGCAACACCGGCAATTCCGTTGCGCCGCATCTGCATTTGCACGTCATGGACGGCCCGTCACCGTTGGCCTCGCAGGGCCTGCCGAATCTGTACGACCGCTTCACACTCACCGGCCAGGTCGCCAGCACCGCGGATTTCGACGCCTCAGAGGGCAACGGTGTTCCGCTGGTCACCGTGCCCGGCGTTCAGCCCAGCCAGCACACCGATCAACTGATCCTGGACCAGAACCTCGTCACCTTCGCGCCATGAGACACCGGCTCTGGTCCTATGTCCGTGGTGGCGCTGTAATGGACGGGTACCGGAAGACGACGGAGGTGGGGCATGACGGGATATGGACAGTTCTGTCCGGTGTCCAAGGCCATGGAGTTGCTCGACGAACGGTGGACGATGCTGGTCGTTCGCGAATTGTTGTTGGGCAGCAAGCACTTCAACGAGCTAAGACGCGGCGTGCCGAAGATGTCGCCCGCACTGCTGTCGAAGCGGCTGAAGTCACTGACCCGCGCTGGCGTGGTGGACCGCGTGGAGGTCGATGGCCGGACCGCCTATTCACTGACGCAGTGCGGCCAGGAGTTGGGCGAGGTCGTCGACGCCCTCGGGCGCTGGGGCGTGCGGTGGATCGGGGAACTCGGCGAGGAAGACCTCGACCCACACCTTCTGCTGTGGGACATCCACCGCACCATTCCCATCGATGCGTGGCCGCGGACGCGCACCACCGTTGCGTTCCACCTCGACGGGGTGACGTCGAAGGCGTCGCGCTGGTGGCTCGTCGTCGCCGACGGCGGCGCCGACGTCTGCGACTTCGACCCCGGGTACGACGTCGCGGCCACGGTTTCCACCAGCCTGCGCACGCTCACCCGCATCTGGCGAGGCGACGTCGGCTGGGCCCACGCACTGCTCGACGGCAGCGTCGCGGTGTCCGGTCCGTCCGAGGTCCGGCGCGCCGTCCCGACGTGGCTCGGGCAGGGCAACTCGGCGGCCGTACCGAGACCGGCGTGAAGGGCTGAGCGCCCCAAGTCGCCCTAGGTCTGGTACTCCAGGCAGGGCTGCGCTCCGTTGATGACGCCCTTGCGGAATGCCCGAGTCCGGTCGAATCCTGCGCCCTGACGGTTGACGTCGCCGTCGCCGCGAAAAAGCAACAGCGCCTTGATGCCCTCGTCCAGGTCACCTGGCGAGATGTGGTAGCTGCTGGTCTTTTCGCGGTTGAAGAGGATCACGCTGGCGGTGTACGTGCCGGCTAGGCAGTCCCCGCGCAGGGTGGATGTCTTTAGAACAACGCGTATCCCTTGGCGGACTGAGCTCCACACGTCGGGGGATCGTTCGGATCGAACGGCTGCTCGCCCTTGAGCGGCTCCCACGCATGGGCAAGAGATTAGCTGGCACTCACAGTTCCGTGCGGCAACGCCCCAGGATCAATCTAGGAGCCTCCGGGCCACGTTGGTGGAGACGAGGTCGAGCAGCTCATCGGCTCGTCCCGCCAAAATCGTCCGGATGGCGTAGAGCGAGAAACCCTTCGCCTGCTCGGCGGTGATGGCCGGCGGGATGG